>NZ_JBXWMF010000078.1:0-1209 GCF_059609725.1 Ruegeria sp. YTSC199 | reverse complement strand
GGTCGGTTTGTCTCACTGGATAGATGAGGGAACTGCTATGAAGACCATCAAACTCCTACTCGCCACGGATCCCAACATTGAAAAAGGTGCCCTTACGCATCGGTTTACTGAATACCTGAAGAATTTGCGTAAAATGCGGCTGGCCGAAGAATTCATCGGAGATGATGAACACTCGGCCGATCTCGGTAGAGATGACTTTGATAAAGTTGCTTGCGAACTGTCAGACGGTGTCTTGCTGACTTGGGATGACAAACGGCGCATCAAAAATCGAGTTCAGTGCATCTTACAGCACAGGACTGAAGCCTCAGGTCTTGCGCACCTCTCGGAGAAAGAAATCCAACGACTGCGCCCACTAATGAATGAGGTTCGTTTGGCGGAGCCGAGAAACGAGCATTGGGTGGACGAAAAAGTATCTGCGTTACATGAAGAAATGCCGTGGATGTCTGCCGCCACCAATGAGGTTTGGCACGCGTTGCGGCGCATCGCTAGTACCAAAGATACGATCCGATTGCCGACTCTGTTGCTGAATGGACCGCCAGGAATTGGTAAATCGGTTTGGGCCAGAAGGCTGTCCGAACTGTTCGAAGTGCCCAGATGCGAGATTGATGCCAGCTTGGGTGGAGTAGGTTTCAGTGTTGCGGGAACGGAAAGGGGTTGGTCGTCAGCGCAACCAGGAAGACCGCTTGAAACGATCCTCCAGCACCGCGTTGGTAATCCTCTGATTGTTGTTGATGAGATTTGCAAGGCTCAGTCAGGTACTTCAGACAGTGGTGCCCATCACGCATTTTCGGCCTCATTGCTGAGCTTTTTGGAACCTGCGACAGCTGTTGCTTGGGAGTGCCCGTACTACCGTACCAAGTTTGATATGTCCCACATTTCGTGGGTACTGACAGCGAATGATGTTTCTCGTGTGCCCGAGCCTTTGGTCAACCGATGCACAGTGATCGAGTTGCAAGCAATCTCAAGTAGTCAACTAAAGGGGTTTGCACGCCATCAAGCTGCCCGAATGGGCTTGTCGAAAGTTTCATTGGACGCAATTGAACGCGTGATCGAACAATCCATGGATGAACGAGGGCATTATTTGAGCCTGCGCAATGTCGTTCGCATGTTGCTCCGTGCTGAGACATTAGAGAACCGGGAAATTTACCACTAACTCAAGTGAGATTGAGAGGTTGATTTTTTGGAGGTAGGAGAAACGAAATCTAATGC
>NZ_JBXWMF010000077.1:0-1243 GCF_059609725.1 Ruegeria sp. YTSC199 | reverse complement strand
CCTGAGCTGTTTGGCTCGATCACATCCGAGCTTGGCCGTCAGCGCGACGAGATCGAGCTGATCGCGTCCGAGAACATCGTCTCTGCCGCCGTGATGGAGGCGCAGGGCTCGGTGATGACCAACAAATACGCCGAGGGCTATCCCGGTCGTCGCTACTATGGCGGCTGTCAGTTCGTCGACATCGCCGAGAACCTGGCCATCGACCGTGCCAAGCAGCTGTTCGGATGTGAGTTCGCCAACGTCCAGCCCAACTCGGGCAGCCAGGCCAACCAGGGCGTGTTCCAGGCGCTGATCCAGCCCGGTGACACTATTCTGGGCATGAGCCTGGATGCGGGCGGTCACCTGACCCACGGCGCCGCGCCCAACCAGTCGGGCAAGTGGTTCAAGGCCGTGCAATACGGTGTGCGCCAGCAGGACAACATGCTGGACTACGATCAGGTCGAGGCGCTGGCGAAAGAGCATAGCCCTAAGCTGATCATCGCAGGCGGTTCGGCCATCCCGCGCCGGATCGACTTTGCCCGCATGCGCGAGATCGCCGATATGGTCGGCGCCTATCTGCACGTCGACATGGCGCATTTCGCCGGTCTGGTTGCGGCGGGTGAGCACCCCAGCCCCTTCCCCCACGCCCATGTGGCGACCACCACCACGCACAAGACCCTGCGCGGCCCGCGCGGCGGCATGATCCTGACCAATGACGAGGCGATCGCCAAGAAAGTGAACTCGGCCATCTTCCCCGGCATTCAGGGCGGCCCGCTGATGCACGTGATCGCAGCCAAGGCGGTGGCTTTTGGCGAAGCGCTGCAACCGGCGTTCAAGGACTACATCAAGCAGGTTGTGACCAATGCGCAGGCGCTGTCGGACCAGCTGATCAAGGGCGGACTGGACACGGTGACCCACGGCACCGACACACACGTGGTGCTGGTCGACCTGCGCCCCAAGGGCGTCAAGGGCAACGCGACCGAAAAGGCCCTGGGCCGCGCGCATATCACCTGCAACAAGAACGGCGTGCCGTTTGACCCGGAAAAGCCGACCATCACCAGTGGTATCCGCCTGGGTTCGCCCGCCGGGACCACCCGTGGCTTCGGCGAGACCGAATTCCGCCAGATCGCCGACTGGATCATCGAAGTGGTCGACGGCCTGGCCGCCAATGGTGAAGACGGAAACGGTGCCGTCGAAGCCAAGGTCAAAGCCGAAGTCGCAGATCTCTGCGCCAAATTCCCGATCTACCCTAACCTGTAAGTTG
>NZ_JBXWMF010000076.1:0-1258 GCF_059609725.1 Ruegeria sp. YTSC199 | reverse complement strand
ATGGCAAAGGAAAAGTTTGAGCGTAATAAGCCGCACGTCAACATCGGCACGATTGGCCACGTTGACCACGGCAAGACCACGCTGACCGCAGCAATCACCAAGTATTTCGGTGACTTCAAAGCGTATGATCAGATTGACGGCGCGCCTGAAGAAAAAGCACGTGGCATCACCATCTCGACCGCCCACGTGGAATACGAGACGGACGCGCGCCACTATGCGCACGTCGACTGCCCCGGCCACGCCGACTACGTCAAGAACATGATCACCGGTGCTGCCCAGATGGACGGCGCGATCCTGGTTGTGAACGCAGCTGACGGCCCGATGCCGCAGACCCGTGAGCACATCCTTCTGGGCCGCCAGGTTGGCATCCCGAAGATGGTCGTGTTCATGAACAAAGTTGACCAGGTTGACGACGAAGAGCTGCTGGAACTGGTTGAGATGGAAGTTCGCGAACTGCTGTCCAGCTACGAATACCCCGGCGACGATATTCCGATCATCGCAGGTTCGGCTCTGGCCGCGATGGAAGGCAACAACCCGGAAATCGGCGAAGAGAAGATCAAGGAACTGATGGCGGCTGTTGATGACTACATCGACACCCCTGAGCGTGAAGTCGACAAGCCGTTCCTGATGCCGGTCGAAGACGTGTTCTCGATCTCGGGTCGTGGTACCGTTGTGACCGGTCGTGTTGAGCGTGGCGTGATCAACGTTGGCGACGAGATCGAAATCGTCGGCATCCGTGACACTCAGAAAACCACCTGTACCGGTGTTGAAATGTTCCGCAAGCTGCTGGATCGCGGTGAAGCGGGCGACAACATCGGCGCCCTGCTGCGCGGTATCGACCGTGACGGCGTTGAGCGTGGCCAGGTTCTGTGTAAGCCGGGTTCGGTTACACCGCACACCAAGTTCGAAGCCGAAGCCTACATCCTGACCAAGGAAGAAGGCGGTCGTCACACTCCGTTCTTCGCGAACTACCGTCCGCAGTTCTACTTCCGTACGACTGACGTGACCGGCACCGTGACCCTGGCCGAAGGCACCGAGATGGTCATGCCCGGCGACAACGTTGGCTTCACCGTCGAGCTGATCGCTCCGATCGCGATGGAAGACGGCCTGCGTTTCGCCATCCGCGAAGGCGGCCGCACCGTCGGCGCCGGCGTTGTGTCGAAAATCATCGAGTAATCACGGTAGGCCGGGCTTCAGCCAGGCACATCGGTGAGCCTAAGAAGGCCGCTCCAAAAGGGGCGGCCTTTTTCAATGCGCA
>NZ_JBXWMF010000075.1:0-1337 GCF_059609725.1 Ruegeria sp. YTSC199 | reverse complement strand
GGATGAGGTGGATGGCTCCTGCTCCACCGGCATCGAACGTGCCAAAGTGCAGTTGTTATCGACTGCTAGGAAAGGAGCCACCCAATGACAGTAAAGACCGTGGGCCTGGATTTGGCCAAGGACGTTTTTCAAGTTCACTGCGTTTCAGCGACCGGGCGCAGGATCATCAACAAAAAAATCAAACGCGCGAAGCTGCTGGCGTTCTTTGAGACGCTGCCGCGCTGTGTTGTTGGCATGGAGGCCTGCGGATCGGCGCATCACTGGGGTCGTGAGCTGAGCAAGCTCGGGCATGATGTTCGCCTTATGCCGGCCGCATACGTCAAACCCTATGTGAAGCGCGGCAAGACTGATGCAGCCGATGCCGAAGCGATCTGCGAGGCTGTGCGTCGCCCCACCATGCGCTTCGTCGAAATCAAAACGGAAGACCAGCAGGCTGTTCTCGCCATTCATCGGGCACGAGACCTGGTTGTCCGACAACGTACACAGGTCGTTAACATGATCCGCAGCATACTTCGTGAGTTTGGTCACATTCTGCCAACGGGTATCGAAGCGGTGTCCAAGTTCGCACGAGAACACGGCACCGAGGGGCAGTTGGAAATGCCGGAGATCGCGGATGGTATTCTCGGTGTCATGTGCCATCAACTGAATGGCCTCAATGCGCGTATCGACGGACTGACTAAGCTGATCGAACAGCACGCATGGCTGGATGCCGATGCGCGGCGGCTGATGCGCATGCCTGGGATCGGCCCGATCACAGCTTCAGCTGTTGTTGCCACCATCGGCGACGCGAAACAGTTCGAAACCGGGCGCGATCTGGCGGCTTGGCTGGGCCTCACGCCACTGAACAAGTCCAGTGGTGGTAAGGAACGCCTTGGTCGCATAACCAAAAAGGGTGACCGATACGTCCGCAAGCTTTTGATCGTCGGGATGACATCACGGGCGCTCATGGCGAGGAACAAGCCTGAGCAGGCGGACATCTGGACAGCGAAATTACTCGATCAGAAACCCTTTAGACTGGCCACAGTCGCCATGGCCAACAAATCTGCCCGGATCATCTGGGCCATCCTGACGAAAGGAGAAGAATACCGGCAGCCGATCGCCTGATCCCGCCAAGAGACGCAAGACGCTTGATGTGATGATGCGAAAAGAAGTCAACCAAGAGTAAGGACACTCCGATGGATGTCGCGGCCCTTGAGGTCGATTAGCCGATAGGAACCTTGCTTGCGGAACTCATCATGGCCAGTGGCAATCGCCACGCAAACAGGCCGGACACACGACTGTACTGACAGACCATCGCAACCGCAAAAAACGCTTGCAATGCAGGAGCCATCCACACA
>NZ_JBXWMF010000074.1:0-1506 GCF_059609725.1 Ruegeria sp. YTSC199 | reverse complement strand
GACGCCTTTTTCTACGCAACCACAGCAGCGGCACAGTAAGTCATGAAAGATCAGACCATGTCGAACATCGAAACACGAAACGAAGGGATGCGGATTGGCGGTGAGATTGTCTTTACCGACGAAACTGTTCCGGTGCTTTATCCCTATACCAACGAGGTGGTGGGTCATGTCCCGGCCGGAACAGCCGAACATGCACGCAAGGCCTTCGAGATTGCGGCGAACTACACGCCCAAGCTGACCCGGTATGAACGCAGCCAGATCCTGCAGCGCGCGGGGGAACTGATCGGAGAAAAGCGTGAGTATCTGGCCAAATGGCTGACGCTGGAACTTGGCATCTGCCACCAACATGCGATCTACGAAACCAAGCGCGCACAGGATGTGTATCAATTCGCGGCAGCCGAAGCGCTGAAAGATGATGGCGAGATTTTTTCGTGCGATCTGACCCATAATGGCAAGGCCCGCAAAATCTTTACCAAGCGCGAGCCGGTGAACGCGATCAGTGCGATCACGCCATTCAACCATCCCCTGAACATGGTCAGCCACAAGATCGCGCCGTCGATTGCGACCAACAATTGCATGGTCTGCAAGCCGACGGAACTGACCCCGCTGACCTGTCTGACGCTGGCGGATATTCTGTATGAGGCGGGTTTACCGCCCGAGATGTTCCAGGTTGTCACCGGCTGGCCCGCTGACATCGGGGATGAGATGATCACTAACGAAAATATCGACATCATCACTTTCACCGGCGGCGTGCCTGTGGGCAAGATGATTGCCGAAAAAGGCGTCTACAAACGTCAGGCGCTGGAACTTGGTGGAAATGATCCTCTAATCGTCCTCAACGACCTCAGCGACGCCGATCTGGACAAAGCCGCCACGATTGCAGTTGCAGGTGCCACCGGCAATTCCGGCCAGCGCTGTACGGCGGTCAAGCGCATTTTGGTGCAGGAAAGCGTGGCGGACAAGTTTGTGCCGCTGGTGCTGGAGAAGGCCAGGAAGATCAAGTTCGGCGACCCGCAGGACCCCGAGACCGAACTGGGCTGCGTGATCCACGACAAGGCGGCAGAGCTGTTCGAGAAACGGGTCTACATGGCCGAGGAAGAGGGCGCGGAAATCCTCTACCACCCCGGTCGTCAGGGCGCGCTGCTGCCGCCCATCGTGGTCGACAAGGTTCCCCATGACAGCGAATTGGTGATGGAAGAGACCTTTGGCCCCATCGTCCCCATCGTGCGCGTGCCGGACAATGACGCAGAGGTGATGGCAATCTCGAACTCGACCGAGTTTGGCCTGTCCTCGGGTGTATGTACCAATGATCTGAACCGGGCGATCGCCTATATCAACGGACTGGATGTCGGCACCTGCAATATCTGGGAACAACCGGGGTACCGGATCGAAATGTCCCCCTTTGGCGGCATCAAGGACAGCGGCAACGGCGTCAAGGAAGGCGTCATCGAAGCGATGAAGTTCTTCACAAACGTCAAAACATATTCCCTGCCCTGGCCAGACTGA
>NZ_JBXWMF010000073.1:0-1567 GCF_059609725.1 Ruegeria sp. YTSC199 | reverse complement strand
CTATGCCGTTATGAGGCATTCGGTCTTTTCAGGAAATTAGGTTCCACCATTGTTACGGATGAACCGTGGCTCCATCAGCGGCGATGCCAGATGGATTACTTCCCTGTATCAAAAGGACCAAATTATGACCGCTCTAAATATCGAAACCGACATCGACCAACTCCGTATTGATCATGCTGCCTTGTCCAGGGCGTTGGCGGCTCTCCAAGAGGCTGAAGACACGATGTGTTGGCTTGGTTGGTTCGCGTCAGATTTCAAAGACACCTGTACTTTTGCAGAGGCTATTGAACGACAAGCAGAAACCATAAAAAAACTTAAAAGGCAACGTTCGAGCATTGGCTTGAGCTAAATTCTGGAGGGGCAGACTGCCCCTTCAGACCCTGTTTGCCTTTAGCAACTAACATATGGCAACCAGCCACTTTTGTGTGACGCAAAGCGGATAGCCGTTACCATATCCTTGCCCTACGCCCTCTGCTTGCCAGCCACCTATCTGGTCGACAATGTCGGATGGACACTCGACGGCACGAAGCCTGTCACGCATCGAATGACGAAAGCTGTGCATGGTGCAACGGCTTGGTACATATGGCTTCATCCATTTGTTCAGCGCGGCACTGGCAGAATTAGCTTTCGTGGTTTTCGATTTGTTGTACCGGGGAAAAGCGAATTGGCTGTCAGCGTTCTCAGAGAGCAACCGCTTGGCGGCCCATAGTGACGCCCCGACCAGAGGCACCTTTCGGTTGCTACCTGATGTCTTCAGCCGACGCCAAGGATGCTCTTGGACAACTACGTGAGGCACTGGGTCATTCAGCTCGAAATCCTCTTTGAGCAAACCCGCAGCTTCTGCAAGCCGCATCCCTGTGTCCGAGACCAGAGCAACAAGCCATCGCAAGTCGTCATCAAGGGACCGGCATTTGGATTGCAGAGAGCGGATCGCTTCGATTGGCATAGGTTCACGATCTTCGACACCGGCATTCCTGTCGTAGTACACGCCAGCGAATGGGTTGGTCAGTATGATACCGGCTTCAGAGGCAGCGAAGTTGATAACTGACCTGATGGTCCCAAAGATGCGGGTAATACTGCTACCCGCCAATTCTCGCTTCACCAGCTCGTCGCGAAACGCATTGGCATCCGCCTTGGTATAGCTTCTGATGTCTTTGTCCCCGCAGACATCCAAGACATAGCCACACGACCGCTCAGCAGCCCTGTGGAAGGTGATTGGACGTCCTTGCCCCTTCAGCTGCAGATAGACTGACACGGCTTCTGAGAGCTTTATAGCGTCGACACTGGCTTGATCGGCGCGTGACATCGAAGACCCAAACTCGACCGCAGCTCCAATCCTCAGAAGATGCTTGCCCGGCAGGTCCACGTCTTGGATGCGTAGGTGATACCAGTGTTCATCCAATTGCTGAGCAGCTCTTTGCGCTCGGGACTTTGCGACCGCTGCTGATCTTGTCCGTAGGGAGAATGATATTTTTCTGGTGGTATAGTGGTGATCGAGGTCTTTCGGGATCCGTCGTGTGAAGTAGAAGACCCCTGCTTTTACAAATGAGAATGGAACGGTTTTGTT
>NZ_JBXWMF010000072.1:0-1688 GCF_059609725.1 Ruegeria sp. YTSC199 | reverse complement strand
GGGACTGGTTTTGAAGTATTTGAAAGAGGCGGGTCTGGTCATGGGCAAAAGCTACGCAACACCCCTACCCCGCTCAAGCAAAGTTCTTCTGACAAGACCCTTAAAAACTATCGGGAAGTTCGTAGCCAACCGCATAGACATCGCGAATGGCGGATAGTGCGGCTTCGCTGCTCATTTCATTGCCAAACCGATCCGCGTGAACGATTCTCAGGTCGAAAGGCGGGCTACCGGTCGTCATCCAATGGGCCAGAAACTCGGCGCTTCCCCCGCCCGTGCCGATCCCCACATTAAACCCCGTTGCAAGCCACAGTCCGTCTTGGTCCGGCAACGGGCCAAGCATTGGCAACCCGTCGGGTGTCCAGCACATCGGACCATTATTAACGACCTTAATACCTGCTTCACCAAAACTCGGCATCCGTTCAATCAATCGTTCCAGATGCGGCATGATGCGATCAAGTTCCGGCGGGAAGAGGTCTTCTTTGAAATCCTCTGGGACACCATCCAGCGCCCAAAATTTGGGTTCGGCCTCATAAACGCCGGCAAGAACGCCTTTTGCTTCCTGACGCACGCTGCCGGACATGTAGCTGTCGCGCCAAGCGGGCACTTCGTGGTCGAGCGCCTCAAGGCCAGGGATCGACTGTGTGATCACCTCTTGGTGTTGGGTCGCGTAGACAGGCAGGTTCAAACCAAGCGGCATCAACATTTCGCGGGCCCAGAACGATGTTGCCACGACAACATTAGACGCGCGAACGATACCGTTAGCAGTCTCGATCACCCAGTGGTCGGCATGCCGCGCAAGCGCAGCCACAGGGCAGTGTCGTTCCACCGCGGCGCCCATCTTGCGGGCTGCCAGTGCCAGCGCCTGCGTCGCCCCTGTCGGGTCCACATGCCCGTCTGTGGGCGTATGGGCCGCACCAAATATCCCGGAGACATCGAGAAGTGGGTGCAGATCCGCGACTTCTTCGGGCGTACGGACATGAAAAGGGATCCCCAATTCGTCATAACTCGGCTTATAGGAATGGAACAGCT
This sequence comes from Ruegeria sp. YTSC199, assembly GCF_059609725.1. NCBI lineage: Bacteria > Pseudomonadati > Pseudomonadota > Alphaproteobacteria > Rhodobacterales > Roseobacteraceae > Ruegeria > Ruegeria sp. YTSC199. The sequence goes on along the minus strand of NZ_JBXWMF010000072.1, from coordinate 659 downwards.
TCAACTCCCGCTCGGTCGCTGCCAGGCGCAGGCTGCCCGTCTGGTGGAACGAAACTGACTGTCCGCTTTCCTCCTGGGCCTGCAAATAAGTACGAATTGAACCGGCAAACAGCTTCGTCATGGCAGGATAGGGACCGAAGTAGGTGGTGTTGCCAGCCGAATGCCACGTCGAACCGGACGTCAATTCGCGGCGCTCCAGCAGCAGTGCGTCTATCCATCCCATCTTGGTAAGCCAGTACAAGACCGATGCTCCGACGATGCCCCCGCCGATCACGGCAACCTGTACATCCGATTTCATTGGTACCTCCAATGGTTTCAGACAACGGGAATGCTCGCCTGAATTCGCTCAATCGTTAGGGCTTAGCACATATGTAGTCTACCCTGATCAAGAGTGACCGATCCAGAAATGCCATGCAATGCCAAGGTCGGGTTAGCGCGATTTGCAACCGTTTCGGCGCTTTGCAGTATTTGCCGAACTGGGCTCATTGCAGTCGTCGGATGCGATGCAGCACTACCGAGGTAGCCTCACAAATCCTGTGGAGCTTGCGGCCCAAACCGGACATACAAAGCGCAACCACATGCGGTGCCGTCAGACAAATTCGAACTAGTCTCAGTTTGCCGCGGAAAGCGCGAACCTATCCGGAACAAAGTTGACGCCA
>NZ_JBXWMF010000071.1:0-1696 GCF_059609725.1 Ruegeria sp. YTSC199 | reverse complement strand
TGTCGTTTTCTGCAATCAGATATCGCAATCAGTGAGGTTTGAGTTTGGCGAATCCTTCAGTTTTGGCGACAAGATTGGAGACATGCCCTATGACCACGCGTACAGCTTCGCGCTCTGGTGGACGCGCCGCGCGTCGTGCCAAGCGCACTGCGCCAAATTTTCAGATGCTGCCCGGCCTGACCCGCAACATCCCCGAATGCGAGGTGATGGATGGCAGCCAGGTTGAACGCATCGACAGCGCCGCCATGGATATACTGGAGAATATCGGCGTTCAGTTTCGCGATCCCATCGCGCTGGAGGACTGGAAGAAAGCCGGGGCCAAGGTGGATGGAGAGCTGGTCTATCTGGACCGCAACATGGTGCGCGAGCTGATCTCGACCATCCCGGCGCAGTTCACCTATCACGCCCGCAACCCGGCCAATAACGTCAAGCTGGGCGGCAAGCACTCGGTCTTCGTGCCGATGACCGGCGCACCGTTCCTGCGCGATCTGGATGATGTGCGCCGCAATCCGTTGCTGGAAGATCTGGCGATGTTCCACAAGCTCAGCCACATGATGCCGGCGCTGCACAGCTCGGCCCACCATATTGTCGAGCCCTACGATCACCCGATCAGCCAGCGGCATCTGCGCATCACCTATTCGTCGATGAAATACTCGGACAAGATGTTCATGGGCATGACCACCTCGCCCAGGAATGCCGAGGATGTGATGGATATGTGCGACATCCTGTTCGGCGAAGGCTTCATCGACGACCATCCGGTGACCACCGGCAACTGTAACGGTAACAGCCCGCTGGTCTGGGATGAGACCATGCTGGGCGCGATGCGCGCCTTCTGCCGCCGCAACCAGCCGGTGCTGTGCTCACCCTTCGTTCTGGGGGGTGCGAACACGCCCGCGTCGGTGCCCGCAACCGTGGCACAGCTGACCGCCGAGGCGCTGTCGGCGCTGGCTTACACGCAGGTGATCCGCAAAGGCGCACCGGCGATCTGGGGGCACTATCTGTCGACGGTGTCGATGAAGTCGGGCGCGCCGATGGCGGGGACGCCCGAGATCAGCCTGATGAATTTCATGATCGGCCAGATGGCGCGGTTCTATGACGTGCCGTGGCGAACCTCTAACACGCTGGGCGGGGCCAAGACCTTTGACGCGCAGGCGGGGTATGAATCGGCGACCACGCTGGGCGCGGTTGTTCATGCGGGCGCCAACTATATCTGGCACTCGGCCGGCTGGAACGAGGCGGGCATGCACTGCTCGGTCGCCAAGTTCATCGTCGATGCCGAGCAATGCGCCATGGCCTATCGCATGGCCGAGGGGCCGAAATGGAGCGACTTCGATCAGGCGCTGGCGGCGGTTCCGGATGTGGGTCCCGGCGGTCACTACCTGGGCCACCCGCACACGCAGGAGAACTTTCAGACTGCGTTCTTCATGCCGGAATTGTTCGACAACAACTCGATTGAGCAATGGCAGGCGGAAGGCAGCGTCGAAATTACGGAACGTGCACTGAAACATGCGCGCAAGCTGCTGGCCGAATATCAAGAGCCGAAACTGGACGAGGCCAGGAACGAGGCGCTGCTGGACTACATCGCCCGGCGCGAACGCGAAATCCCGGCCGCCGATGAACTGAACCAGAGCTACTGACCTCTTAACACACTCCCCGACTGGCCCGCCGTGTCAGGCGGGCCGTTTTTGTCGCCAAA
>NZ_JBXWMF010000070.1:0-1783 GCF_059609725.1 Ruegeria sp. YTSC199 | reverse complement strand
GCTCCGGCCTGCGGTGTCATGTCGTTTTCGCTGATGCCGGCGACTTCGACCGGCTTTTTCATTGCGTCACGACGGAAGGGCTCACCCAGTTCCTGGTTGATCATGGCTTCGATCAGGGTGGTGATGCCGTTCTTCTGGTCCTCAATGGCCTGGTTCAGGGCCGCGGTCAGCTCGTCCTGCGTGCGGGCGACAACACCTTTCAGGCCGCAGGCCTGCGCGATCCCGGCATAAGACACTTTGGTGTCCAGTTCGGTGCCGACGAAGTTGTCGTCGAACCACAGGGTCGAGTTCCGCTTTTCCGCACCCCACTGGTAGTTGCGGAAAACGATCTGGGTCACCGCGGGCCATTCGTCACGGCCGATTGCGGTCAGCTCGGTGACCGCGATACCAAAGGCACCGTCACCCGAGAAGCCGACGACCGGTACGTCCGGGCAGCCGATCTTGGCGCCGATCACCGACGGCAGGCCATAGCCACAGGGGCCGAACAGGCCCGGTGCCAGATACTTGCGGCCTTCCTCGAAGGACGGATACGCGTTGCCGATGGCGCAGTTGTTGCCGATGTCGGACGAGATGATCGCCTCTTTCGGCAGTGCGGATTGAATCGCACGCCATGCCATGCGCGGGCTCATCCAGTCCGGCTTGGCCGCACGGGCACGTTCGTTCCAGGTGGTGCCCGGATCGTCCTGCTCGTGATCCATCGAGGTCAGTTCCTGTGCCCAACGCGACTTTTTCTCCGCGATTTTCGCCTTGCGGGCGTCGCGGCCCTCGTCGCCGGCAGTGTCCGAAAGCTGTGCCAGGATATTGGTCGCAACGGTGGCCGCGTCGCCGACGATGCCGACCGAGACCGTCTTGGTCAGGCCGATGCGGTCCGGGTTGATGTCAACCTGAATGATTTTCGCATTTGCCGGCCAGTATTCCAGGCCGTAACCCGGCAGGGTCGAGAACGGGTTCAGACGTGTGCCAAGGCACAAAACCACGTCCGCTTCCTTGATCAGCTCCATCGCGGCCTTTGACCCGTTATAACCCAGAGGGCCGGCAAACAGCGGGTGCGAGCCCGGGAAGGCGTCGTTGTGCTGGTAGCCAACGCAAACCGGCGCGTCCAGACGCTCGGCCAGTGCTTTCGAGGCTTCGATGCCACCCGCGGACAGAACCGTACCGGCGCCGTTCAGGATGACCGGGTTCTTGGCTTCGGACAGCAGCGCCGCGGCTTCGGTAACCGCCGATGCACCACCGGAGGGCAGTTCGAATTCGACCACGGCAGGCAGTTCGATATCGACCACTTGCGTGAAGAAGTCACGCGGCACGTTGATCTGTGCCGGAGCCGAGGCACGCTTGGCCTTGGTGATCACGCGGCTCAGAACTTCGGCCATCCGCGACGGGTCGCGCACCTCTTCCTGATAGCAAACGCAATCCGCGAACATGCGCATCTGTTCCATTTCCTGGAAGCCGCCCTGACCCAGGGTCTTGTTCGCGGCCTGAGGTGTAACCAGCAGCAGCGGGGTGTGGTTCCAGTAGGCGGTTTTGACGGCGGTCACAAAGTTGGTGATACCGGGGCCGTTCTGCGCGATCATCATCGACATTTTGCCGGTGGCGCGGGTGTAGCCGTCGGCCATCATCCCACCCGAGCCTTCATGCGCGCAGTCCCAGAACGTGATGCCGGCTTTCCCGAAGATGTCCGAGATCGGCATCATCGCCGAACCAATGATACCAAACGCATGCTCAATACCGTGAAGCTGCAGAACCTTAACAAAGGCCTCTTCCGTCGTCATTTTCATCTGTGTGT
>NZ_JBXWMF010000069.1:0-1824 GCF_059609725.1 Ruegeria sp. YTSC199 | reverse complement strand
TAGATTGAAACTACAGCGAGCCTGATCCTCCTAAGCCAATCAAACGCTCGTGTTCCAAATCATTCGATGACGGACATGGCGCAAGGCGTTCTCGGCGGCCTGGTCATGTCGCTTGGATACTTGATAGGGAAAGTGATTGGCTTGATCTGGCTTGCAGCCGACCTGCCTGTAATTCCACGTAAGCTGGCTGTTCTGCGTGATGTGTCCCTTACGTGTACAGTACTGACTCTCGGGGTCTGGTCGAGCACCCTTAACCTTGAGTGGCAGAACGATTTGCGTGGCAAGATGGGACTTGAAGAGGCGGAAGCCCCGTACCTGATGACAATGCTGCCCATCGCGTTGCTAACCTTTTCCGCCGCCTATCTGATAGGCAAATTGATTGAAGGCATGTTTCGGTGGACGCGCGCTAAATTCTATCGCTTCATGCCACCACGGCGGGCCAATGTCCTCGGCGCTTTAACGGTGTTCACGATACTACTGATCGTAACACGAGATGGTGTTTTCGATCGGGTAGTCGCTACGCTCGACGAAAGCTACGAGGCGGCTCAGGAACTATTTGACACCGCGCCACCAATGCCTGCCAATCCAAACAAAGCCGGATCGTCTGCCTCGCTCATCGACTGGGCAGCTATGGGCAAGCCGGGCCGCGACTTTGTCGAGACCGGGCCGGATGCGGAAGCTATTTCAAAATTTTCTGGCAGACCCGCCTTGGACCCAATCAGGGTTTATGTGGGTCGGGCAAATGCCGACACACCAATGGAGCGGGCGGAACTGGCTTTAGCGGAGCTGAAACGCCTTGGTGCCTTCGAACGAAAGATCATGATTGTAACAAGCCCCACCGGAACCGGTTGGATGGATCCGGGATCGCACGATCCTGTCGAATACATGCATAACGGTGATATAGCGACTGTAAGCGTTCAGTATTCCTATATGCAATCACCGCTTGCTTTGGTTCTTGAAACCCGCACTGGCCTGGATCAGGCGACTGCTCTTATGGAAGTTGTACATGACTATTGGCGTACCCTCCCGAAAGAAAATCGCCCAAGGCTTTATTCGCATGGATTAAGTCTCGGGGCTTGGTCGTCAATGTATGCAACCAACCTGCTTCGTCTGGTTGGTGATCCTATCGATGGCGCGTTCTGGGTGGGGCCGCCATTTCCTTCAGACTTTTGGCAGCGCGTTCAGAATTCTCGTCAACCGGGAAGTCCATGGGTTTTGCCGACAATTGGTGATGGTTCGATTGTACGCTACGCTTCCCACTTCTCGGACGCGTCAGAGGCTGCGGCTGATTGGGGCCAGATGCGAATAATATTCTTGCAGTACTCAAGTGATCCAATTGTCTTTTACGATCCGTTTTCCTTCTGGCGCGCTCCTCCATGGATGAAGGAACCACCTGCTGAAGATGTTTCAGAACACCTTACGTTCATACCGGTTGTGACCAAGTTTCAGTTGGCCCTCGATATGGCGCTATCTTTCGGGACACCGCCTGGACATGGGCATGCCTACTATGCCGGGGATTACATAGGTCCGTGGGTACAGGTTACTGCACCCGAGACCTGGACTGCAAAAGACACAGAACGCCTCATGGCTCACTGCGATCTTGGACTCCAGTATGGGTGTACAAACAATTGACTTTTTTAGGCCCCTGCCACGCGTCGGCTAAAACAACGACATAAATCAGGGAGTAAACCGTCAGTAAGGGAACAGCATTGGGGCGATGATCACCGCGACAGTGCCGGTCAGGATCGTGAGCGGCACACCGAGCTTGAGGAAGTCAGCAAAACTATACCCCCCGGGTGCAACGACCAATGTGACCACAGGTGT
>NZ_JBXWMF010000068.1:0-1969 GCF_059609725.1 Ruegeria sp. YTSC199 | reverse complement strand
ACGATGGGGAAGAACAATCTCTCAAATCACCCCCTCACTCATAACAACACCAATCAACGCCGCAGCAAATTAACGGCGAAATCACCTGAGAACGACCCAATAAGAACAAAATCTTCGCTCCTTATCAGGCGGTAAAATTAGAGTATGTTCGATTCGAGAACCCGGACACTGGTTACACAAGGAATTTTTGTATGAAGATTGCGATTGCCGGGATTGGCTATGTCGGCCTGTCCAATGCTGTGCTGTTGGCACAAAACCATGAAGTGGTGGCCTTGGACCTGTCAGCAGATCGTGTTGATCAAGTTAATCGGCGTCAAAGCCCGATCCAGGATGCCGAGATTACTGATTTCCTGACGAACCAAACGCTCGACCTAACCGCCACGACCGATGCAGAAACCGCCTTTGGCGGGGCAGAGTTCGTTATTGTGGCCACGCCAACCAACTACGATCCGCGCAGCAATTACTTCGACACAAGCTCGGTCGACGCGGTGATCGAACAAGTTTCGGCACTGAATCCCGACGCGGTCATCGTGATCAAATCCACTATCCCGGTGGGGTTTGTTGCCGGGGCCCGCGCGCGGTTTGGCACCGACAACGTCATCTTCTCACCGGAGTTCCTGCGCGAGGGGCGGGCGCTCTATGACAACCTGCACCCCAGCCGCATCATCGTCGGTGAACGGTCAGACCGGGCAAAGGTCTTTGCCGATCTGTTGGTGGAAGGGGCTGTGGACAAGGATGTGCCGGTGCTGTTCACCGATGCAGACGAGGCCGAGGCGATCAAGCTTTTCGCCAATACCTTTCTTGCCATGCGGGTGGCGTTTTTCAATGAGTTGGACAGTTATTCCCTGGCCGGAGGCATGGACTCTCGCCAGATCATCGAAGGCGTCAGCCTCGACCCGCGCATTGGCGCGTATTACAACAATCCGTCCTTTGGCTATGGCGGTTATTGTCTGCCCAAGGACACCAAGCAGCTGCTGGCCAACTACAACCACGTGCCGCAGAACCTGATCCGCGCCATCGTCGATGCCAACCGCACCCGCAAGGATTTCCTCAGCGACCAGATTCTGATGAAAGGGCCAAAAGTTGTCGGCATTTATCGTCTGGTAATGAAAGAAGGCAGCGATAATTTCCGCCAAAGCTCGGTTCAGGGCATCATGAAGCGGATTAAAGCCAAGGGCATCGAGGTCATCGTCTATGAGCCGACCCTGAGCGAGGATCACTTTTTTCACTCACCGGTGATCCGTGATCTTGAGGCGTTCAAGCAGCAGGCTGATCTGATCGTCGCCAACCGGCTCTCGGACGAAATACGCGATGCAAGCGACAAGGTCTTTACCCGCGATCTGTTCGGCGCCGACTAAAACCGGCAGGGGCGGTGCTGAGCCCGCGCCCATTCAAAGAAATCCTGCCGCGAAAACGGGACGCGGCAGGTTTCGATTCTGTCTCAGGTCAGCACGAGGGCGTGGATGCCCGACGCGGTTGTGCCGGTGGCATGAACGCGTGACACGCCGACGGGCAGGATGGAGAAATCAGCCACCTGAACGGTGCGTGTTTCGCCGCGGACCGTGGTCATCGCCACCGCGCCGCCCGTTTCGACGTACAGACCGATTGCCACCTCGTCCAGATCGGTGGTGTCAGAAGGTGTCACGGGGGCAGCGTCGCGCGCGGGGCCGGACAGGCTGGAAACACGGTTTGTAAACGGGTTGGTCGTCATGGTTCGGGTCTCGTTCTCTGTGTCAATCAGCGGAACGCTAGCCAAAACCGCTTAACGACGTGAAAGCCCATCGTTCGTTGCGCAACCTGTTCGGCGGCCCAACACCAAAAAGGCCCCCGTTTCGGGGGGCCGTTCTGCGCGGCTATTGGGTGTCTTATGCCGCGTGTTCTGTAGCGTGGTTGTTCAGCCCTTTGCGCCTTGGCCGCGGGCGTAGACGTCCTCGTATCGGACGATGTCGTCCTCTCCGAGATAGGCTCC
>NZ_JBXWMF010000067.1:0-2003 GCF_059609725.1 Ruegeria sp. YTSC199 | reverse complement strand
CTGAACCAGAGCTACTGACCTCTTAACACACTCCCCGACTGGCCCGCCGTGTCAGGCGGGCCGTTTTTGTCGCCAAATTACGGGTTGGAGGTCGGAATTGAGCATGACGAGAGTAGAGTGATCGCTCTACCTTGCCGCTATGATACCGATCGAACAACGCAGCGCTGAAATCCGGAGCAGAAAGCTTGCTGAGATGAGGTGCCTTGCAAGACTTTGACGCCTTGCGTTCTGGCTCTGACTTTCTCGGCGCGCAGCTGACCTTCAAAATCAGGATAAAACTACAATGAAAATAGCTGAAATTCACATCTATCAGCACGACCTGCCTCATACCTGCAACTACAGCTCGGTCAGCCATCTTGATCTGTCCGCAGGTCTAGGGTGGGGTATCCTTCTTGGTGAAAGCCGTTTTGGCACACCGGTCGCATCATTCTAAAACGAGAAGAAAAAACCATGGACCTGAATGGAAAAACAGCGCTGGTCACTGGCGCAGCGGGCGGTATTGGTGCCGCACTTGTGGCACGTCTGCGCGAGGAGGGCGTCCGTGTGGCGATTGCTGACCGAGATGTCAGCGGTATCGAGGCAGAAGCCCATCTGCCAGGCGATCTGCTTGACGGTACCTACGCTGATGCGTTGCCGAAGGCAGCGGTAGATCAACTGGGCGGATTGGATATTGTCATCAACAATGCCGGCGTCATCACCCGTGGGTCAGTGACCGAGTCCTCGGATAACGATTGGTTCCTGTCGCTGGGTGTGAATGTCGAGGCGCCATTCCGCATCTGCCGGTCCGCGATCCCGCTCATGGCTGAAAGTGGCGGTGGGGCCATCGTCAACACCGCCTCGTGCTGGGGCCTGCGCCCGGGTCCCAACCATGCGGTCTATTGCATGACCAAGGCGGCGATTGCCTCATTGACGCAATGTATGGGGATGGACCACGCCCATCAGGGCATTCGCATCAACGCCGTCTGCCCGAACGAGGTGAACACCCCCATGTTGCGGTCGGGCTTTGAGAAGCGCGGGTTTGACCCGGACACCGCTGTCAAAGAGCTGGGCCAGACCGTTCCACTGGGCCGCATTGCCGAGCCCGAGGATATTGTAGATGTGATCATGTTCCTGGTCTCGGACGCGTCGCGCTATGTCTGCGGCACACTGGTTGAGGTCAATGGTGGGAAGCCTGTGTCATGATGCGGTTCGAGGGCAAGGTCGCGCTGGTTACGGGCGGTCGCAGCGGCATCGGGCAGGCCATTGCGCGCCGGTTGCGGGACGAGGGCGCGCAGGTCTTTACCGCTCAACGCGGGCAAGATTCCGAGTTTCAGGGGATAGCTACAGATTTCACCAATCCTACCGGTCCGGCGCAGGTGGTGGAAGCGGTTATCCAGCGGGCAAGGCGGCTGGACGTTCTGGTTAACAACGCCGGGATGATGCAGGAAGCCAGTGTCGAGGAAATGAGCCTCGAGGATTGGCAGCGCAATCTGACCGTCAATCTGACGGCACCGTTCCTGACGATCCAGGCCGCCCTGCCACATCTGCGTAAAACCCGTGGCAGCATCGTCAACACCGGCTCGATCGAGGGGCTTGGAAGCAACCCTAGACACGCGGCCTATTGCGCATCCAAAGCCGGTTTGCACGGTCTGACCCGCGCGGTGGCCGTGGACCACGGCCCCGAAGGGATACGGTGCAATGCTGTTGCGCCGGGGTGGATCGACACGGATCTGAACCTCGATTTCATCGACAGCATGAAAGACCCCGCCGCGTTCCGCCGAGATATTGCCAGGATCCACCCGGTCGCCAGAACCGGCAGCCCCGAGGAAGTAGCCTCATTGGTTGCATTTCTGGCGTCGGACGATGCCGGGTTCATCACCGGTCAGGTTTACACGGTAGATGGCGGACGGATGGCCAAGCTGAGCCTGCCCTGATCATTCTTCCCGTGCTTTCCATTCTTTCCATCTGAGGAGTGTATTTGCGCCGATTTCTCGGAAGGGTTGGGGTGGCAGGCGTTTGGGTTG
>NZ_JBXWMF010000066.1:0-2529 GCF_059609725.1 Ruegeria sp. YTSC199 | reverse complement strand
ATCAAACCAACCAGATGCGCCAGATCCTCTCTTAGCTCAGGCAGCCATCTGTCCCAAAATCCCTGACAACGGACACCGATCACGGCCCACATTTCGTGATTGTGGGGCATTATGGTCATTCCTGGCTTCCATACGACGTTGACGATTGTCAGATCACCTGACTTGTAAATGGGAAAGATACCGCTTTCGGTCGGCTCTCCCAAGGCTTGCGTCACGCCCGCGGGATCGCGCATCGCCCGGTCCACCACCTCAGCCACCGATTTGTGAGACGCGTCCTGATCTACTGCGGTCCGGCAGTCCGCTACAAACTGTTCCATGTTCCACATATCTTCAGCCCCCAATTGCATACGATAAATGCAACAGGGTAGCACATGCTGTAAAATAGACGAAATTGGGACCCAGATTGCAGCTGCATGTATCGGGCATCTAAGACTTCCAATGACTGCTTGGCTTGCTTAGCGTTCTTTCGCCAGATCGGGGCGGATGTCTAATTTGCGGAACCATCCGTCGATTGCATCGCATAAATTAGGCTGTCTGTTTGCTTAATCGAAAATGCGTTCGCCCTGCTCGTCGATCACCTGTTTCGCCTTTGCGATGCTGAAGCTTTCGCCCTGATCTCGGGTCTCAAAAACATCCGCCCGGATCACTGTATGGGTCTTGCGATTTCCGCCGATGGTCTTTTCGATACGGGCTAGAAGGCGGTACTTGCCACCTTCGGGCATCAGGTCCGGAAAGATTTCGAACCCTCTGTAAGAGACTGGCTCCGGCTCCGACTTTTCACCACCACCGAAGAGTTTACAGAAGAGGGACATTGGGCGGCTCCTTTCAGCGTTGCTATGACGGGAGACTAGCGCCGCTTAGGACAGGCGTGAAGCATGTCGGCTATCACAACATTTGCCTTCGATCCGTTGGCACGCTCCTTGCGTTGCCTAGTACGTCCAGATCCGCGGTAGAAGTCCATTCCCCACACCACGCTCCCTTGTAAGACTGTCCAGACCGCCATTCTGACACGCCGCCGACGACGACCGCTTTGAGCCCAAAACCGACACCGAAGAAAATGCCAGACGACGCCAAAAAGTAGCGTCGCCCGATAGTCGCGGCTGTCGCTTTATTCTACCAGTTCCAGATCACCAGGACGCCAGGTCTTGTCGAACCAAGGCTCGAGCGGTCCGTAGAGGCGCATCATCACGTTGAAGCTTTGCCCGGGCATGGTTTGCGCCCAGTTGTTCTCCCAACCTTCTGGGGCTTCCGGGCCAAAATAGATGCTGGTACTCCCATCCTCATTCGGCTTTATCCCCGGTCGATTAGAGTCGATACCACCGGATTGCTGGTCAGTTTCAAGGATCGACCGTGTCTGTCCGCTATACAACATAAACGACGCAAAGTTTTTCGCGGGAACGGGTGCCGGGAGCGTTACCTTGTAGGTTTTTGAGCCATCCAGGTACTGTCCGTTGTTGTCTCGCGCCGTCATCGCATAGACAGACCCCGTACCGACCGGTGGCGAGGTCATCGCAGGCGTTATGCCCGTCGCCATATAGAAAAAGTATGAACGGTCATCGAGTATGCGTGCACCGTCCTCAAGAAACAGATAGCTCTGACGTTGAAACGGTGAGTTCCATTGCCGGTCTTCATAAAAGAAAACTCCCGGATCGCGCGAGGCATACGTAATCGCTCGCGCCGTGGCATTTGCTATCGCTGCTGCCTCCTTGAAAATGGCCTGCATACGGGCATCGGGTTCGAAGGGCTCGCCCTTCCTGATCCCTATGGAAGCAAACGTTCCTACAATTTCCGGACTGAACGCACCAATTGGATTGTTTTCGAGCGCGACGTGGATCTCTTCAAAAAAGTCTTCGTTGTTCGCGTGAACAGTGTTGTGTTGAACACCGGAGATATTCAGGAAAGTTTCCGCTGGAGGATTGTCCGCTTCACTAAGCGGATAGATATTCAGACCCGCCTTGATCTCGGCAACAGGGCCAGCCGTATCTCCGTCTGCGTCTGGCGAGCGTCTCAGCAACAACCAGTGCTCATATGTCTTTGTGCGTAGTTCGAAGTAGCCCTCGGGCACCGGCGTTTCATCGTCGTTGTGCAAAAGTAGATACTTGCCACCTTCTCCCTTATCCGCGCCGAGCGCCCCGATATCCGTCACATAGTCAAACGCGGCGTCATCAAGCAACCCAAGCAGGCCTGCCGGAACCTCAATCACCATCGGGCCATCCGAGATATCGACATTCGAACCAATGTAGATTGTGGTTGTATTGGGCGTCAGCCAGATGGACCGCGCATCCAGCAGGTCTTCTGCAATCACGACGTCATTAGGATTGACGCCCAAGTCTTCGTATCCCTGAAACATAGCCCGAAGCGAAGCGATCTTCATGCCGTCCAGGAAAGCCGTCGTTGCTCTGATCAGATCAAGGTTGTCGAAGACTTTCGCCACCGTCTCAGGTGATGGCATGCCTGTCTGCCATCAGCACCCATGGAACAGACTAGGTTGATTGCGTAGCGGAGGATTTCAGGCTCATCGTAACCATC
>NZ_JBXWMF010000065.1:0-2981 GCF_059609725.1 Ruegeria sp. YTSC199 | reverse complement strand
GTCAGGCCTTCGGGTTCCGGGAGTTTGTTTGCGCGGCATGCGGCTGTGAGGGTATTTGCAAGCAGGCAGGCAATGGTCATGGGGCCGACACCGCCGGGGACGGGGGTGATGGCTCCGGCGCGGGCTGCGGCGCTGTCGTAGTCGACGTCACCGACCAGCTTGTTCTTGCCGTCACGCTCGATGCGGTTAATACCCACGTCGATCACGGTGGCGCCTTCCTTGATCCAGTCGCCCGGCACCATCTCGGGGCGGCCAACGGCGGCAACGACGATGTCGGCGCGGCGGACGACGTCCGGCAGATCCTTGGTACGCGAATGCGCGATGGTCACGGTGCAGCTATCACCCAGCAGCAGCTGCGCCATCGGTTTACCGACGATGTTCGAGCGGCCAATGACAACCGCATCCATGCCCGACAGCGAACCATGGTGATCGCGCAGCATCATCAGGCAGCCCAGCGGCGTACAGGGCACCATCGACTTCTGACCGGTGCCCAACAGACCCACGTTCGAGATGTGGAACCCGTCGACATCTTTGGCCGGATCGATCGAGTTGATCACCAGATCCTCGTTCAGATGCTTGGGCAGCGGCAGTTGCACCAGAATGCCGTGGACTGCCGGGTCGTTATTCAGCTTGTCGATCAGCGCCAGCAAGTCTTCTTCGGATGTATCCACATCCAGCTTGTGCTCATACGAGTTCATGCCGACCTCTACGGTCATCTTGCCCTTGGAGCGGACATAAACCTGGCTGGCCGGATCCTCGCCCACCAGAACCACAGCCAGACCGGGCGTGATGCCGTTTTCCTCTTTCAGCTTTGCAACCTGATCGGCCACTTGCGCGCGCACTTTCGCCGCAAAGGCCTTACCGTCGATAACCTGCGCTACCATCCTTTGATCCCTTCTTTCAAAAAACGGATCGGGCGCACAAAGCGCCCGGTTCTTCAGTCGGGGCCGAGCACGCGTTCTTCGCGGGCAATCGACCAGTCAATCAAGATGCGCCAGAGTTTCTCGGCAAGATCAGGGTCCATGCCCAGCTCGTCGGAACTCTTACGCACACGCTGCACCACATCTTCGACACGATCCGGGATGCGGGCTGGCAGGCCCTCGCCGGGTTTCAGCTCGGACGCGCGGTCGATGTAGCTTGCGCGCGTTACCAACAATTCGATCAGTTGGCGGTCGAGCTTGTCGATCTGAGCCCGCAATGCCTGCATCGAATGGCAGTCTTGCGGCGGTGTCAGAGTGGGCATTTTAATCTCCTGTGGCCCGGGGATATCCCCGGACCACGAGATCTCTCATTCGGGCGCTTAGAACAAGCCCTCGATCTCACCTGCGTCGTTAAGACAGATGGTTTCGGCAGCCGGTTTGCGCGGCAGACCCGGCATGGTCATGATCTCACCGCAGACAACCACGATGAACCCGGCACCGGCAGACAGGCGAACCTCACGCACCGGAACCGAGTGGCCGGTCGGCGCGCCGCGCAGCGACGGATCGGTCGAGAACGAGTATTGGGTTTTCGCCATGCAGACCGGCAGATTGCCGTAACCTGCTTCTTCCCACTCGCGCAGTTGGTTGCGGATCTTGTTGTCGGCCAGAACCTCGTCGGCGCGGTAGATGCGCTTGGCAATGGTTTCGATCTTTTCGAACAGTGGCATTTCGTCAGGGTAGATCGGTGCAAAGTTTGCAGCACCGTTTTCGACGATTTCAACAACTTTCTCGGCCAACGGAGCGGAACCGTCAGAACCCAGTTCCCAGTGCCGTGACAGGATCGCTTCCACACCGTGCTCGGCGCAGTAGTCCTTGACCGCCTGCACTTCGTCATCAGTGTCGGTGACAAAGTGGTTGATGGCGACAACAACCGGCACACCGAAGGATTTCACGTTCTCGATATGGCGACCCAGGTTGGCACAGCCCGACTGAACCGCGTCTACGTTTTCCGCGCCCAGATCGGCCTTGGCAACGCCGCCGTTCATTTTCATCGCGCGCACAGTGGCAACCAGTACCACAGCCGACGGTGCGATGCCCGCCTTGCGGCACTTGATGTTCATGAACTTCTCGGCACCCAGGTCAGCCCCGAAACCTGCTTCGGTCACAACGTAGTCAGCGACTTTCAGCGCGGTCTTGGTTGCGATGACCGAGTTACAGCCATGCGCGATGTTCGCGAACGGGCCACCGTGGACAAAGGCCGGGTTGTTTTCCAGCGTCTGCACCAGGTTCGGCTGCATGGCGTCTTTCAGCAGAACGGTCATCGCGCCTTCGGCCTTGATGTCGCGGCAGTAGACCGGAGTCTTATCGCGGCGGTAGGCGACGATGATGTCACCCAGACGCTTTTCAAGGTCTTTCAGGTCGTTGGCCAGGCACAGGATCGCCATCACTTCCGAGGCCACGGTGATGTCAAAACCAGCTTCGCGCGGGAAGCCATTCGACACGCCACCCAGCGATGCAGTGATCTGACGCAGAGCACGGTCGTTCATGTCGACCACACGACGCCACGCAACGCGGCGGATATCGATGTCACACTCGTTGCCCCAATAGATGTGGTTGTCGATCATTGCCGACAACAGCGAGTGGGCCGAGGTGATGGCGTGGAAGTCGCCGGTAAAGTGCAGGTTCATTTCCTCCATCGGAACAACCTGCGCATAGCCGCCACCTGCAGCGCCGCCCTTCATGCCGAAGTTCGGACCCAGCGAGGCCTCGCGAATACAGATCATCGCGTTCTTGCCGATGCGGTTCAGGCCATCGCCCAAACCAACGGTGGTGGTGGTTTTACCTTCACCCGCCGGGGTCGGGTTGATCGCGGTGACCAGGATCAGCTTGCCGTCTTCACGGTCCTGAACCGAATTGATGAAGTCCTGACTGACCTTCGCCTTATCGTGGCCATAGGGCAGCAGATCGGCAGAATCGATGCCTATCTTGGCACCGATTTCCTGAATCGGCTTCTTGTTCGCTTCGCGGGCGATTTCGATGTCGGATTTGTAGCTCATTGGG
>NZ_JBXWMF010000064.1:0-3030 GCF_059609725.1 Ruegeria sp. YTSC199 | reverse complement strand
TACTAATCTCAGGTTCTGGTCAACCTTAACTTCGGCCAATCCACCAAATCGTGCTCGAGATTTCTCGTCTATTTAGTGCAGTTCCGCTTCTCCAGGATTGGACCTCAGCGGTCGCTCTCAATTCCCGCTATATGTGTTCCACTCAAATGGTTGCTCCTGAATCCGAGCGTCTCAAGCGTAGTCGTTTAGACCGAAGAATAGGTGGATTTATATTCAGATTGGATTGAGTGTTAGGGTGTAGTCACAACATTGTACCCGCACCTTCAAGAAAAGGTGCTCTTGGATTTTGGGGGATCGAGTGATTGAATTTTATAAATCTATCTTGAGAACTACGGGACATCGTCAGGTGGTCAACATCTTGCTGTCGCTGGCCATTGCCGCCCTGGCGGCGTTTCCACTGAACTACCAGAAGGAAATCGTGAACGGTCTGACCGAAAAGAACATAAGCGCCGGAGGCTTGCTGTGGCTTGGTGTTGCTATGGGCGCGGTGATAACCCTGAGCCTCGCGCTGAAATGGGCGCTGGGGTATCTTTCGAGCGTCCTTGGCGAGGACATGATCCGTAAGCTGCGCACGCGTATTTGCAATCTGTCTCGCGAAAACCCGGCGGGTTCCGAGAAAGTTGCCTATGGTGCCAAGGCAACAATGGTGTCGGCCGAAGCCGAACAAGTAGGAAAGTTCTCCGGTAGCGCTCTGTCTGAACCCATCGTACAGACCGGAACCCTTGTTGTGATTATTGGGTATATTGCGGCCAATCAACCCTCTCTGGGGCTGATTGCAATTGGTATGATTATCCCTCAGGTGTTTATTGTTCTTCTCGTCCAGACGCGCGTGAACTCCCTTGTGTCAGACCGAGTTCACACATTGCGCAAAGCCACAAACTGGCTTGTTGACCCTGATCGCCCGGCCGCGGAGATCACTCCTGAATTTGACGAGATCTACGATACCCGTTCTCGGATATTCGTCTGGAAGCTGTCTTCGAAATTTGTACTGAGCGCCATTAACGGAGCCGGGACGGTGGGGGTTCTTGTCGTGGGCGGTTGGCAGGTCCTGGAAGGCAATACAGATGTCGGCACAGTCGTCGCCGCCACCGTAGGTTTGACACGTCTTCAGGGCCCAACGCGGCAGCTGATTGCCTTTTATCGACAGGTCAGTGCAACAGCTGTGAAGTTTGAACTGCTTCGGAAAGCAGGCGTGGATATGGCTGACGCGACCCTCTGAGATTTGCACGCATGGATAGACGCCCTATCGTTTGAAGGGAGTAATTTAATGACGAATGAAGCCGGATTTGTCTTCGCTCTGATTGCCGTCGCGGGTGTGCTGATGGCAAGCAACCGTGTTCGCTATGACTTCGTTGCCTTGATAGTTGTTCTTGCGCTTGCCCTCAGCGGCACGCTGACAATTGGCGAAAGCCTCTCGGGCTTTGGGAATAGCGTTGTAATCCTTGTCGCCTGTCTTCTTGTGCTGGGTGAAATGTTAGATAGAACCGGCGTCGCTCGCGCAGTGGGGGACGCCATCATGCGGCACGGTGGTCGTGGTGAGACGGGATTGCTGGTGCTCATCATGATCAGCACGGCGCTTCTGGGAAGCGTTATGAGTTCAACAGCCGTCGTCGCAATTTTCATACCGGTCATTTTGCGAATTGCTCAGGAAACAGCAAACGACAAGGCTCGTTTTTTGATGCCGATGTCTTACGCCGCATTGATAAGTGGCATGCTGACACTGATCGCGACGCCTCCAAACCTTGTTGTGAGTGATGAGTTGGTCGCGCAGGGATACCAACCTTTCGGTTTGTTTTCCTTCTTTCTGATCGGAGCGTCGGTCCTGGTTGTTGCAGTCCTGTTTGTCTTGTTTTGGGGCCGCTACCGGTTGAAGGCCAAGTCGGCCCCTGAAGAGCAGGAGTTCGCAGTTTCCGGAACGACGCTTGCGGGTATGTGGGAAACCTTTGGGTTAGATATGCATTCTGCGACTTTCAGGGTCACTGGCAATGTACTCTCAGAGGACGTTGACAAGCTGACGGGAAGTGGCACGGCAATACTGGTTCGACTGCGGTCCAGCGCCAAAGGAAAATACCTCGCAGCCATGTTTCGTGAAGGTATGGAATTACTGCCAGGTGACATTGTTTTCATTCGAGGAGCCCAAGACGCATTGGCGGAGTTATCAACCAATACGTTGTTTGCCAAAACTTTGGGTTTTCAGAAAGCAAGTGCTATTTGGATCGACCAGTTGGGTCTCGCGGATGTTTTGATCCACCCCGAGGCTACTGTGATTGGTCGACAAATGCATGATGCACCCGGGTTCGAAGCCAAAGGGATTGAGATTGTGGGCTTGGTAAGAAACAATGAGCCCGTCGAACACCCCAACACTGCGGTTTTGCAATCAGGCGATCGTCTTATGCTTGCCGGATCGTGGGAAGCCTTGGATCGTGCTGTGGAAAGGCATGATATGTTGGTGCTGCTGTCCTTCCCGAATGAGCGGACATCCGTCCCACCGACAGCTACTGGTTTTTGGGCTGCGATTGCCATCATGGTCACGATGGTTGCTCTGACGGTCTCAGAACTCGTCTCTATAACTACGGCAGTACTGATGGCCGCGGTAGCGGCAGTCTTACTTCGCACTCTTTCCGCCGAAGACGCGTATCGCGCAGTGAAGCTTCCAAGCCTCGTTCTTATCGCCGGGATGTTGCCACTTGCCGACGCGCTGCAGGCTACGGGCGGATCGGACATAATCGTCGACCAACTACTTTACCTCGTTGGAGAAGCCAGTCCGCGCGCAGTCATGGCGGCGATCTTTGTTTTAACGGCCCTATTGGGCTTAGTACTCTCCAATACCGCCTCAGCTGTACTTGTTGCGCCGATTGCTATTTCAGCCGCCGAAGCACTTGGGATTTCGCCATACCCAGTTGCGCTGTGTGTTCTGATCGCTGCATCCGCGTCCTTTTCGACTCCGATCTCAACACCTGTGGTCACATTGGTCGTTGCACCCGGGGGGTATAGTTTTGCTGACTTCCTCAAGCTCGGTGTGCCGCTCAC
>NZ_JBXWMF010000063.1:0-3903 GCF_059609725.1 Ruegeria sp. YTSC199 | reverse complement strand
TTCAACTGGTGAATACGGTTGGCCAGCCACCGCCTAACCTGCCCAGCTCCAATGGTCAAAAGTTTGCAACAGAACCCGCGGCGCGCCGTCTCAATAACCGAGATTTGAGTAGAGCGGTCATGTACTCATCTTCTAGGCCATGTCCCATGTGTGAAGCTGCGGCTTTCTGGGCCGGGATCGGTCACATGTTCTATGGCCGGGAAATCAGGAGCGCGGGATCTCCGAAGCTTTGCAGTTAGATAAGTCGTCAGCCACCAGCGAAGTATCATTTTGGCTTCGCATCCCGCGTTGGGAAATCTCGGCCCTTTCCGGCATTGAGCACCCAGGCAAGATTCTGCGGTCGCAGCCCGCTTTGCGGTCATTCGCTGCAAGCGCATAATTTAACTGCTAACGAATTCACACATCGCGGGACAAAGTTGCCATAGGCTCAATGGTTGTTGAGGACCGGTCTCAGCCCAAACCGGACATTCAACCCAGGACTTTGCAATTCCGGCTTGGCGGGCATTTTGGTCGAAGAAATTTCTTACACTACAGATGCTGAGCCTTAAAAGTTGACAAATTACACTATTCCTCCAAGCCGATGTTTTTTCTATCGTTGGGTAAGAAAAAACACGCCGGGAGGTCTTAATGAACAAGCTTATCTCAGTAGCGGGTGCGGTCTGCTTTGCTTTCACTGGAGCTCTTGCCGACGAGCATGCGCCGCCCAACATTCTAGTAATCATGGCAGATGACGTGGGCTGGGCGAGCGTCGGCGTTTACCATGGGGGTGTCAAAAGTATAGAGACGCCGAACTTAGATCGTCTCTCGCTAGAGGGTGCTCGTCTCACAGATTATTATGCCGAGCCAAGTTGTACTGCCGGTCGATCAGCTTTCATGACTGGACAATTGCCCATTAGGACTGGGATGCACACTGTAGGGCTGCCGGGGGATCCGATAGGGTTAAACCCAGGTGATCCGACGCTTCCGATGTTCTTAAAAAAGTTGGGGTACACGACGGGGCAATTCGGAAAAAACCACCTGGGCGATCTCAACGAATTCCTGCCGACTACAAAAGGTTTCGACGAGTATTGGGGCTGGCTGTATCACTTGAATGCTATGGAATATACATCTGATCCGGATTGGCCAAACGATCCAGAGTTCAACGCGCAATTTGCGCCTCGAAACATCATTCATTCTTTTGCCACAGACGAGGAGGACGAAACAGTCGATCCGCGTTTTGGAAAAGTCGGGAAGCAGCGCATCATTGATGACGGGCCTGCCCCTCCGGAGCGCCAAAAGACTTTGGACGACGAAGTGACATCTTACACCAAAGACTTCATTTCTCGAGCAGTAGAGTCGGACACACCATTCTTTGTTTGGATGGCCCCAGCCCGAGCTCATGTTTGGACCCATCTCAGCCCAGAATACGAAGCTATGTTGGGCAATGGGCGCGGGCTTCAGGATGTTGTCATGAAGGAGTTGGACAACAACGTTGGTAACGTTCTCAGCCATCTTGAGGATCTGGGAGTTGCAGATAACACCATAGTAATGTTCACCGCCGACAATGGCCCGGAAACACTGACGTGGCCCGATGGTGGTACGACCCCGTTTCATGGGGAAAAGGGTACTACCTGGGAAGGTGGCTTTAGGGTTCCTGCGATTATTCGCTGGCCGGGCAAAATTCCTGAAGGACAAGTCTTAAACGGTATCTTCAGCGGAATGGACTGGATGCCAACATTTGTGGCTGCGGCTGGAGGCCCCACAGACCTAAGAGAAAAACTCCTAGATGGTTATGAAGGGTACAAAGTACACCTCGATGGCTACAACCAGCTATCTTACTTGACCGGTGAGGACGAAGAGAGTAGCCGCCGCGAGCTGATTTACTATCAGGGCACGGATCTCCAAGCAGTACGCTACAACGATTGGAAGGCGCATTTTGTCGTTCAAAACCAAGGCTGGTCGGGCCCGAAGGAAGAGTTAGTCGCCCCGTTGCTTTTCAACCTTCGCCGCGATCCTTACGAGAAAGCTGCGGAGGAAAGCGGGATGTACGTCCGCTGGATGGGTGAGAAAATGTGGGCATTCGGCCCAGCCGCCCGATTAGTGCAGGCACATCTCGCTACTTTTGAGGAGTTCCCTCCGCGCGGGAAGCCGGTCGCGAATCAAGACCATGTTGAAGAACAGACATCAACCGAAGGCGGCATCTCTCAGTAGAGGAAGCGAGGCAACAATTACGCCTTTCTCACCGCAGCGTGGGCATCCGGCTCGGATCATCGGATGCCCGAAAAAACCGATTAGGAATCTTGCAAAAATAATAAGCGAAACCTCTACGAAAAGGAAACCTCCATGAGTGCTAGACTAGTCCTTCTCCTGGCTGCCGTCGGCCTCGTGCCAATCGCATTATCGTACGGTCTGTTGCCCGGCAGTTCGATCCCAGTTTTGCTGGGATTTCCGGTGGAAGGAACGAACCAGACGCATGTCTTCCGAGCGATTATGGGTCTTTACTTGGCAAACGCTTTGTTTTGGTTAGCGGCCGTGGCGAAACCAGATTTACAACGACCGGCGCTTTGGGTTCTTTTTTTGTTTATGTCGGGACTGGCCGTTGGACGCATACTAAGCATTCTTATCGATGGAGTTCCGAACGGGATACTGCTCTTTTACCTAGCGGCCGAGATAGTTTTTGCGGCTCTGGCCGCGGTTTCTCTGAAAAAAGTGCGGTAAAACAGGAAGTGGAAAAGTGCTGAGGTTTTTCTTTGTTTTCTCGATGGTTGCAACTTCATCAGTGTCGACATCCGCTCTGGCACAATCGTCATCCGTCCAGATTGCGGTGGACGAAAACTTCTTAAAGCTTGAGACTGCCGTTGACGAAGCGGGAGCTACTCCAATCGCATCGATAGATCACGCGCGCC
Organism: Ruegeria sp. YTSC199; assembly: GCF_059609725.1. Taxonomy (NCBI): domain Bacteria; kingdom Pseudomonadati; phylum Pseudomonadota; class Alphaproteobacteria; order Rhodobacterales; family Roseobacteraceae; genus Ruegeria; species Ruegeria sp. YTSC199. The sequence goes on along the minus strand of NZ_JBXWMF010000063.1, from coordinate 1,018 downwards.
TGGCTAAGGCCGAAGACGTAGAAACACCAGCGTCCCGTGTGCTCATTTTCTCTGATCCAGAGATAAACACGCCCATTCTGAAAGAGAACGTGCGAGCAGGCCTGGACCTTCCTTTTCGCGTTCTTTCCTTCGATCAGGATAATCGCCCGCAGATTACCTACACGGACTCCCAGTTTCTCAAAGTCCGGCATGAGCTCATGGACGCCTCTTCGTTGCGCGAATTTCAGAGCAAGATGCTCGAAGTTCTAAACGACTTGGATGCAATACCGGCGCCGACCAACGGGTTGTTTGCCGACTATGGGGTCATCGAACTACGATCTCAGCTCAGCGTACCAGAGGCAGTCGAACGTCTCAGGACAGCTGTGATGGGGCAGGACGATACTGTCTGGTTTGGGGAAATTGATTTTGCGACCGAAGCGTCCCAACTGGGGGTGGAACTGCCGGATGCAGTTCTCTTACTGTTCGGCGGACCAGCACCCGGTGGCGTGGCTATGGCGGGCTTTCCGGCAATTGGTTTGGATGCCTTTTGCCAAAAACTACTGGTTTACGGGAATGAAGAAGCCGGCTCCGTAGTCATTTTCAATGACATCGCTGCTTTGGCGGAGTTGCACTACGGTTCTTCAGCCGAACCTCATCACGGTTTGAACAAACGGCTTACCGCAACATTTCGCACGGCAATTGAGTAGCCGCTGGATGGGAAACGCAATAGAAACCCGATACCGATTGGCCATCCTTTCGTCGTCCGCTTTGGGTTCATTTCAGCGGTTCTCAACGCAACAGGCCTACCACGCTTTGGGCCGTTCGTTAAACTTTGCAAAGGCCGCTTTCTGCACATTGCTGTCATTGGAGCTTCGCGCAGCATCAGTCAATTTGGGCTCAGAGCCGTCATCGGAGCCAATGCAGCATGTATGCTTCTACGTTGGCTTGCGCATTTGAGGACGGCCCATTGCGGATGAGGTGGATGGCTCCTGCTCCACCGGCATCGAACGTGCCAAAGTGCAGTTGTTATCGACTGCTA
>NZ_JBXWMF010000062.1:0-4240 GCF_059609725.1 Ruegeria sp. YTSC199 | reverse complement strand
CGGCCCCGATGATTTATGGTGCTGTTTTGCAGTTGGCGGCGAAGAATGCGACGTGTGTTCAGGTTGGAGCGCTCAAGGAGGCGCAGGAGGCGTTCAAGGCGGCGCTTCGGGGTGGCTCGAGCGCCGAGCGGGCCATGGCCAACAACCGCTTTCACGAGATTACGGGCGAGATGGCGGACAACATCTATCTTGTGCCCTCCTTTCAGCGGTTATTGATCGATCATGCCCGGATCGGGATGACCTTCTACCGCCCTCAGGACCGCCAGATGGCGGAAAACCTGTCCGAGGCCAGTGCCCAGCATGACGCCATCATCGCCGCCATCGAAGCGGGCGATGAAGCGGCTGCCTCGCAGCTGGCCATCGATCATTGGAACCTGTCGCGCGACCAGATCGAGCTGTTCGTCATGCCTGCCGGGCTTGACCTGCCGCTGGGGACGATGGCGCGTAAAACCCCTGCATGAGGACCTGAATGACCCCTATTTTCAATTTTGAAGGGATCTACACCCCTGTCGTGACCCCCTATTACGCCGATGGCAGCGTGAACTGGGACGCACTGTCCGACGTGATCGAACACCTGATCGAGAACTGTGTACATGGCCTGATCTCGGGCGGTTCGACCGGCGAGAACTATGCCCAGACCGTGGCGGAACGTCTGGAACTGGCCAGGTTCACCCACGAGCGCCTGAAGGGCCGCCTGCCGCTGGTGGTGGGCACAGGGGCGATGATGACGCCGGATTCGATTGCGTTGGCCACCGGCGCGCGCGAGATCGGGGCGGATGCGATCCTGCTGGCCAGCCCGGCCTATTCGGTGCCGACCGACCGCGAGAACGCGCTGAACGCATTGGCCATCGACAAGGCGGCGGATCTGCCGGTGATGCTGTACAACTATCCGCACCGCACCGGCACCATGATGGGCGCGGAGTTCCTGGACCGCGTCGGCCGCAGCCGCAACTTCTGCGGCATCAAGGAAAGCTCGGGCGATATCAACCGGGTGCATCTGCTGGCGCGCGACTATCCGCACATCCAGCTGGGCTGCGGCATGGACGACCAGGCGCTGGAGTTTTTTGCCTGGGGCGCCCCGTTCTGGGTTTGTGGCGGGTCGAACTTCCTGCCGGCGGAACATGTGGCGCTGTACAATGCCTGCGTGGTGGAAGGCAACTTTGACAAGGGCCGCCGCATCATGAGCGCGATGCTGCCGCTGATGCATGTGCTGGAACAGGGCGGCAAGTTCATCCAGACCATCAAGCACGGCGTGACCATGAACGGGATCGACGCGGGCGTCATGCGCGCGCCTCTGAAGGGTCTGAACAAGGATGACAAGCGCGCGCTGGAACAGGTTACGCGCGTATTGAAACGCAAAATCGCCGACATCGTGGCAGAAGGGTAAGAGACATGGATCTGCTGACACAGGACGAATACAAATCCATCGCTGCGGGGCTGAACCTGCCCACCGGCGCCTTCATCGACGGCGGTTACCGGCCAGCGGCATCCGGCGAGACCTTCATCAGCGTCAACCCGGCCACGGGCGAAAAGCTGGCCGAGATTGCCGCGTGTGGTGCCGAGGATGTGGACTTTGCCGTCGAAAAGGCGCGCGAGACGTTTGACGATGGCCGCTGGTCGAAACTGCACCCGTCCGAGCGCAAGGACGTGCTGATCCGGCTGTGCAAGCTGATGACCCGCCAGCGGCGTGAACTGGCGGTGATGGAGAGCCTCGACAGCGGCAAGACCATCTTTGACTGCGAGACCGTGGACGTGCCCGAGACCATCCACTGCCTGAAGTGGCACGCCGAGGCGATCGACAAGATCTATGATCAGGTGAGCCCTGCCAGCGATGATCACATCGCCATGGTCGTGCGCGAGCCGATCGGCGTTGTCGGCCTGGTGCTGCCATGGAACTTCCCGCTGCTGATGCTGGCGTGGAAGATCGGCCCGGCTCTGGCTGCTGGTTGCTCGCTGGTCGTCAAACCGGCCAAGGAAACCAACCTCACCGCCCTGCGCGTGGCCGAACTGGCTGCCGAAGCCGGACTGCCCGCCGGTGTTCTGAACATCCTGCCCGGCGGCGGCGGCGACGTGGGCGAGCCCATCGGCCGTCACATGGATATCGACATGGTGTCCTTCACCGGCTCGACCGTGACCGGCAAGAAATTCCTGACCTACTCGGCGGAAAGCAACGCCAAGGAGGTTGTGCTTGAGATGGGCGGCAAGAACCCGGCCATCGTCATGGACGATGCCGAGAACCTGGACCGCGTGGCCCAGCACCTGGTCAACGGGGCGTTCTGGAACATGGGCGAGAACTGCTCGGCCAGTTCGCGCCTGATCGTGCACAAGGACGTCAAGGCCAAGTTGCTGGAGCGCATCGCCCATCACGCCAGGCAGTGGAATACCGGCGACCCGCTGGACCCGGAAACCCGCATGGGCGCGCTGGTCAGCGAAGGGCATTACACCAAGGTTTGCGGCTATCTGGATCAGGCCGAGAACGTGGTGATCGGTGGCAAGACCGACCCTGTTCAATCTGGCGGCAAGACCGCCGGGGGCTTTGTCGAGGCGACCGTGGTCGAGGTCGCGGACAACAATGCCCTGCTGGCCCGCGAAGAGATCTTTGGCCCGGTCCTGTCGGTAATCGAGGTCTCCGGCTTCGACGAGGCGATCGCGGTCGGCAATGACACCGAATACGGCCTGTGCGCGTCGATCTTCACCGCCAATGCCAAACGCGCCATCCGCGGCGCCCGCGCCCTGCGGGCCGGTACCGTGACGGTCAACAGCTTTGGCGAGGGCGACATCTCGACCCCGTTTGGCGGATTCAAGCAATCGGGCTTTGGGGGCCGCGACAACTCGGTCCATGCGCATGATCAATACACCCAGCTGAAAACCATCTGGATCGATCTGGCCGATGACGCCGACGAGGCGGTTGATTGACCCGGTACAGCGCCAGAACCCTGCCGGTCCACCGCGGACCGGCCGCCTGGAGCGCCATTCTTGGCGCCCAGCCCCCGGCGGTTGCGCTGGAGAGTGACACCACCGCCGACTTTGTCATCGTCGGCGCGGGCTTTGCCGGCCTGTCGGCCGCGCGGCGTCTGCACCAGTTGCAGCCCGATGCGAAAGTGGTGGTGCTGGAGGCCGGGCGCGTGGCCGAAGGTGCAGCGGGCCGCAATTCCGGCTTCATGATCGACCTGCCGCATGATCTGGCTTCGGATGATTATGCCGGGTCCGGTGACGACCGCAAAATGATCGGCCTGAACCGGAAAGCGATTGCCTTTGCCCGCGCGGCGGTCGAGCAATATCGGATCGACCCGAGCTTCTTTGATCCGGCGGGCAAAGTGAATGGTGCCGCCAGCGCGGCGGGGCATGCCCATAACGTCAGCTATGCACAGCACCTCGAGACGTTGGGCGAAACCAGCGAGATGCTGGATTCCCAGCAGATGCACGACCTGACCGGCTCGCGCCACTACCGGTCGGGCCTCTACACATCCGGAACGGTCATGTTGCAACCCGCAGGCTATATTCGCGGACTGGCTGCCGGACTGGTCGGGGACGGCGTGGCGCTGTACGAGAATTCCGCCGTAACCGGGTTCGAAAAGCAAGGCGGCGCGTGGCAGGTGAAAACCCGGCGCGGCGCGGTCAGCACCGGCGCAGTCATCCTGACGGTCAATGGCCACCTGGAAAGCTTCGGCATCGAGCGCAACCGGCTGATGCAGCTGTTCCTGTTTGCGGCGATGACGCCGGAACTGGACAGCGCCGCGCTGGCCAGGCTGGGCGGCCAGCCCCGCTGGGGGGTCACCCCGTCCGATCCGATGGGCACCACGATGCGGCGCATTGATACCGGTCAGGGCGGCAATCGCATCATCACCCGCACCTGCGCGGCACTGCGGCCCGGCATGGCGGCGACGGCGGGCGATCTGGCGCGCGCATCCCGGGTGATGCAGCGCAAGTTCGACCAGCGGTTCCCGCAATTGGCGGGGATGGAGATGCAATACCATTGGGCCGGGCACCTGTGCCTGAGCCTGAACGGCGTCTCGGTCACGCGCCAGATCGACCACGGCATCTATTCCGGCTGCGTCCAGAACGGCCTGGGCACCGCGCGCGGGACCCTCACCGGCATCGCAGCGGCGGAACTGGCCTGCGGTCACAGCTCCGATATCACCCGCCATTTTGAAACCGAAGACCAACCCAAACGCCTGCCACCCCAACCCTTCCGAGAAATCGGCGCAAATACACTCCTCAGATGGAAAGAATGGAAAGC
>NZ_JBXWMF010000061.1:0-4459 GCF_059609725.1 Ruegeria sp. YTSC199 | reverse complement strand
CATGACCGAGATTAATCGCACACCGTTGTATTCATTGCATGTTGAGTTGGGTGGCAAGATGGTTGATTTTGCTGGATGGGAGATGCCTGTTCAGTATCCGATGGGGATCATGGGCGAGCATAAGCAGTGCCGTGAGAAGGCGGCGGTTTTTGATGTGAGCCATATGGGTCAGGTTATCCTGCGCGGTGAGAATGTGGGTGAGAAGCTGGAAGCTTTGTGCCCGCAGGCCTATGCGACTTTGAAAGAAGGCAAGGCGCGGTACGGGTTCTTTACCAATGCGGAAGGCGGGATCATGGATGACCTGATCGTGTCGAATGCGGGCGATCATTATTTCGTCGTTGTGAATGCGGCGCTGCGTGATCAGGACATTCCGCATATGCGCGATAACCTTGACGGCGTCGAAGTGACCGAGATTTTCGACCGCGCGCTGGTGGCCGTGCAGGGCCCCAAGGCCGAGGACGTGGTGGGTGCGCTGTGCCCCGAAGCGCGCGATCTGAAGTTCATGGAAACCACGATTGCCGACATCAACGGTGTCGAATGCCGCATCTCGCGGTTGGGTTACACCGGCGAGGACGGTTATGAGATCTCGATCCCCGAGGACAAAGCCATCGAAGTGACCCGCGCCTTCCTGGCGCATGAGGATTGCGAACCGGCGGGTCTGGGCGCGCGCGACAGCCTGCGGCTGGAGGCGGGGCTGTGCCTTTATGGCAATGACATCGACCAGAGCACCTCGCCGATCGAGGCCAGCCTTGGCTGGGCGATCCAGAAACGCCGCAAGGAAGAAGGTGGCTTTCCGGGGGCCGACCGGGTGCAAAAGGAACTGGCCGAAGGACCGGCCCGCAAGTTGGTGGGCATCAAGCCCGAAGGTCGTGCACCGGCACGCCAGGGCGTGGAAATCCAATGCGCTGAAGGCAACACCATCGGTCAGATCACCTCGGGCAGCTTTGGTCCGACGGTCGGCGGGCCGGTGGCGATGGGCTATGTGTCCGCGGGCCATGGCGAGCCGGGCGAGACGGTGAACCTGATCATCCGGGGCAAGGCACAACCGGCGCAGATCGTGGCGCTGCCCTTCGTCAAACAGAATTACAAGCGTTGAAGTCAGGAGAGAAAGACATGGCAACCTATTATTCCGAAGAGCATGAATGGCTGACCGTTGAGGGCGACACGGCCACTCTGGGCATCACCAAACATGCCGCCGAGCAGCTGGGCGAGGTGGTCTTTGTCGAGCAGCAGGACGTGGGTGAGGAATTTGCCAAGGACGGTGAGATCGGCGTGATCGAATCCGTCAAGGCCGCGTCCGAGCTTTATGCGCCGGTCGATGGCGAGATCGTCGAGGTCAACGAGGCGCTGGCCGACAACCCCGGCGCGCTGAACGAAGACCCCGAGGGCGAGGCCTGGATCTACAAGATCAAGATCACGGATGCGTCGCAGCTGGAAGACCTGATGGATCTGGACGGCTACAAGGCCTTCATCGGCTGAGCCTCTGCAGGGGTCCTGAACCGGACCCCCACCCGTTCGGGCCAACCCGGCCCGCATTCTACCCGGAGGCTCTCGCGGCCTCCGCCGGACCTGACTTATTCATAGGAGCGCTGCAATGGCCTTCAAACTGACCGACTACGAAGCCTATGACTTTGCCAATCGCCGCCATATCGGGCCCAGCCCGACCGAGATGCGCGACATGCTCAAGGTGATCGGCTTCAAGACGCTGGACGAGCTGATCGACGCCACCGTTCCGCCCGCGATCCGCCAGAAGGAGCCGCTGGACTGGGGTCCGGCGATGACCGAGCGTGATGCGCTGTTCCACATGCGCGAGGTGGCGGGCAAGAACAAGGTTCTGACCTCGCTGATCGGTCAGGGCTATTACGGCACCACCACGCCGGCGCCGATCCTGCGCAACATCCTGGAAAACCCGGCTTGGTACACCGCCTATACGCCCTATCAGCCCGAGATCAGCCAGGGCCGGCTTGAGGCGCTGCTGAACTTCCAGACCATGGTCAGCGACCTGACCGGGCTGGACGTGGCCAACGCGTCCTTGCTGGACGAAGCCACGGCTGCGGCTGAGGCGATGGCGATGGCCAAGCGCGGCGGCCGGTCCAAGGCCAACAACGCGGCCTTCTTCGTCGACAAGAACTGCCACCCGCAGACCATCGCGGTGATCAAGACCCGCGCCGAGCCCCTGGGCATCGACGTGCAGGTGGCCGATCCCGATACGCTGGACGCGGGCGCCGTCTTTGGCGCCATCTTCCAGTATCCCGGCACCCACGGCCACGTGCGCGACTTCACATCGGAAATCGCGGCGCTGCATGAACATAAAGCGATTGCCATCGTCGCCGCCGACATCCTGTCGCTGGCGCTGCTGAAGTCACCGGGTGAGATGGGCGCGGATATCGCCATCGGCTCGACCCAGCGCTTTGGCGTGCCGATGGGCTATGGTGGCCCGCACGCCGCCTATATGGCCACCACCGACAAGCTGAAGCGCGCGATGCCCGGCCGGATCATCGGCGTGTCGATCGACAGCCGTGGCAACAAGGCTTACCGCCTGTCGCTGCAGACCCGCGAGCAGCATATCCGCCGCGAGAAAGCCAACTCGAACGTCTGCACCGCGCAGGCACTGCTGGCGGTGATCGCCTCGATGTATGCGGTCTATCACGGCCCCGACGGCATCAAGGCCATCGCGCAATCGGTGCACCGCAAGACCTCGCGCATGGCGGCCGGTCTGGAAGAGGCGGGCTTTGCCGTCGAGCCGGAGGTGTTCTTCGACACCATCACGGTTGAGGTCGGCCATCTGCAGAACGTCGTGATGGAGGCCGCCGTGGCCCGGGGCGTTAACCTGCGCAAGGTCGGCGACAGCAAGGTGGGCATCAGCCTGGACGAACAGACCCGCCCCGAGACCATCGAGGCCGTCTGGGGGGCCTTCGGCATCGACCGCAAGGATGACAGCTCGAACAAGCAATACCGCCTGCCGGATTATGCGCTGCGCGAAAGCGCCTATCTGACCCACCCGATCTTCCACCAGAACCGGGCCGAGGCCGAGATCACGCGGTACATGCGCCGTCTGGCCGACCGTGACCTGGCGCTGGATCGGGCGATGATCCCGCTGGGATCGTGCACCATGAAGCTGAACGCCACGATCGAGATGATCCCGGTCACCTGGCCCGAGTTCGGCAACCTGCACCCGTTTGTGCCGCAAGATCAGGCGCAGGGCTATCACGAGATGATTGCCGACCTGAACGACAAGCTGTGCCAGATCACCGGCTATGACGCGATCTCGCAGCAGCCCAACTCGGGTGCGCAGGGCGAATATGCGGGCCTGCTGACCATCCGCAACTATCACTTCGCCCGCGGCGAAGGGCACCGCAATGTCTGCCTGATCCCGACCTCGGCGCATGGCACCAACCCGGCCTCGGCCCAGATGGTGGGCTGGCAGGTTGTGCCGGTGCAGGCCGATGACAAGGGCAACATTGATCTGGCTGACTTCCGCGCCAAGGCGGAAAAGCATTCCGATCATCTCGCCGCCTGCATGATCACCTATCCGTCTACCCATGGCGTGTTCGAGACCACCGTGCAGGAGGTCTGCCAGATCACCCATGATCACGGCGGTCAGGTCTATATCGACGGCGCCAACATGAACGCCATGGTCGGCCTGTCGCGCCCCGGTGATATTGGCGGTGACGTCAGCCACCTGAACCTGCACAAGACCTTCTGCATTCCGCATGGCGGCGGCGGCCCCGGCATGGGTCCGATCGGCGTCAAGGCGCATCTGGAGGAACACCTGCCCGGCCACCCGGAATACGGCACCGCCGTGGGTCCGGTCTCGGCGGCACCGTTTGGCTCGCCGTCGATCCTGCCGGTCAGCTGGGCCTATGTGCTGCTGATGGGCGGTGCGGGTCTGACGCAGGCGACCAAGGTGGCAATCCTGAACGCCAACTACATCGCGGCGCGCCTGAGCGAGGCCTACCCGATCCTCTACACCTCCGAGACAGGCCGTGTGGCGCATGAATGCATCCTCGACACCCGCCCGCTGGATGAGGCAGCGCAGGTCAGCGTCGACGATATCGCCAAGCGTCTGGTCGATTCAGGCTTCCACGCGCCGACCATGTCCTGGCCAGTGGCGGGCACCCTGATGGTGGAACCCACGGAATCGGAACCCATGGCGGAACTCGACCGCTTCTGCGAGGCCATGCTGTCCATCCGGGCCGAGGCGCAGGACATCATCGACGGCAAGATCGACGCGGAGAACAACCCGCTGAAAAACGCCCCCCACACGGTGCGCGATCTGGTCGGCGACTGGGACCGCCCCTACACCCGCGAACAGGCCTGCTTCCCGCCGGGCTCCATGGGCGTCGACAAATACTGGTCCCCAGTCAACCGCGTCGACAACGCATACGGAGACCGAAACCTCGTCTGCACATGCCCCCCAATGGACGCATACCAAGACGCCGCAGAATAAAAAATCAGT
>NZ_JBXWMF010000060.1:0-4798 GCF_059609725.1 Ruegeria sp. YTSC199 | reverse complement strand
CCGATTTTATTGGAGGGGTTGGCGCGCCAGGCAAGCGCGCCGTTTTTGTGGGTTTTATGCGTATCAGTTTGTGCTGACGGTGCTTGTTGTGCTGTTTGTTGAGCCGCCGCCACCGCCGCCTGCTGCGGCGACGCCGATTGCGGCTGCGGCCACACCGAGGGCGGGTGCGACGAGCGGAACGAAGCCGGTTACGCCGCCTTCAGCGGCCGCGGCAGCGGCGCGCGCCGCATCAGTCTGGCCTGCATTCGCGGCGTCCGAGGCGTCCTGGGCATATGCACCGGTGGCCGAAAGCGCCACAATCAGGAGTGTTGTTCTAATCATCGTGAATCTCCTTAAACAAGTCTTGGACGAAGGCTATCACAACGGGCCGGACCTGAGAATGCCGCATCCGCAGAAAATGCACGAATTTGCCGGGAAAGTCCTGTTTTTCAGCGCCTTTCCGCGGCGCCCGCCCGGATCGCCGCCGCTGCCGGGCGTTTGCCGCACCGTGCTTAAAAACTATGCAGCCGCCCGGCTGGCTTGCAGTTCAGTCAAAAACCCGCTGGAAACCCCGCAGCAGCGAATTGACACAAGACGCCACAGGCAAAACCCGTTAATCAGACGCCAAAAAAAAAGTGATAACCTGACGTGAAGATTCGAGCGGTATCAGCAAGGCGGAAAGGCCTGGTGGCATTGGTGTGTGCGGTTGCGACCGGTATGGCGCAGGCGCAGTCTGTCTCGACCTATGGCACGCCCGGCCTGATCGAGATTCCGACCGCCGAGATGTTCGATGACGGTACGCTGGTCTTCACCGCCTCGGGGTTCAGAAAGACCGGGCGGGGCACGATGACCTTCCAGTTTCTGCCCTGGGTGCATGGCAGCTTCCGCTATGCGGTGCTTGATGGGTTCAACACCAACACCAATCCCCCCAGCACCTTCTACGACCGCAGCTTCGACGTCCATTTCCGGCTGCGCGAGGAAAGCAAGCACAGCCCGGCCATCGTGATGGGGCTGCGCGATTTCGGCGGCACCGGCATCTATGCCGCGGAGTATTTCGTGGCCACAAAAACCATTCAGGACCGGTTCAAGCTGACCGGCGGCATCGGCTGGGGGCGCATGGCCGGACGCGGCGCTTTCACGAACCCTCTGGGCATCTTCTCCGACAGCCTCAAAACCCGCCCGGCCCGGGAAGAGGGCGGCATCGGCAGCACCGGGCAGCTTGATGCCGGCAATTGGTTCCGTGGTGATGCGGCTTTTTTCGGCGGCGCCAGCTGGGCCTATAATGATCGCCTGACGCTGCTGGCGGAATACTCGCCGGACCTGTACACCGAAGAACGCGAACGCACCGGGTTCGAGGTCCGCTCGCCCATCAATGTCGGCGCCCAGTACCGGTTCAAAAACGGCACCCAGCTGACCGCCTCCTATCTCTATGGCACCACGCTGGGGCTGACTTTCAGCTATTTCGTCGATCCGCGCAAAGCGGTGACCCCCGGCGGGCAGGGCGCCGCACCGCCGCCGCTGCACCCCGCACCCCGGACCGCCGCCGCCCCGGATCGCGCCCCCGGCGACATCCGGGCGCAGCTGCAAGGCGCGCTGGAGCAGGAAGGGCTGCGGCTGGTCTACCTGTCGGACAGCGGCGACACCGTCCGGGTCGGGATCGAGAACAACCGTTATGGGCAGGCCGCCCAGGCGCTGGGGCGCACCGCCCGCGTGCTGGCCAACGAAGAACCGCCGCAGACCGAACATTTCGACATCGCGCTGATGTCGAACGGCGTGCCGCTCAGCGCAGTGCGGGTCAATCGCGACGACCTCTACGAGCTGGAGCACGATCCCGACAATGCCTGGCGCAGCTTTGCCCGCGCCGAGGTGTCCGACACGATCCCGCTGCTGCAGGGCGGCATCCTCAGCGATGCCTATCCGCATTTTTCCTACCGGTTCGGGCCCTATCTGAACTTCTCGTTCTTCGACCCCGACGACCCGCTGCGATACGAGCTGGGGGTCGCGCTGGGGCTGGATTACACCCTGGTACGCGGGTTCACCCTGTCGACCGAACTGCGCCAGCCGATCCTCAGCACGCTGGATGACAGCACCCGCGTCTCGGACTCGCCGCTGCCGCATGTGCGCTCGGATTGGGCGATCTATGCCCGCGAATCCAACCTGCGCGTCGAACACATGACCGCCGAGTACATGTGGCGGCCGGGCAAGAACCTCTATGCCCGCACCACGCTGGGGTATCTCGAGACCATGTTCGGCGGGTTCTCGTCCGAGCTGCTGTGGTACCCCACCAACAGCCGCCTGGCCCTCGGGGTCGAGGCCAATTACGTCGCCCAACGCGACTTCGACGTGCTGTTCGGCTTTCAGGACTACACTGTCGCCACCGGCCATGCCTCGGCCTATTACGACCTGCCCGGCGACTATCACGCGCAGGTCGATGTCGGGCGTTACCTGGCCGGCGACTATGGCGCCACCTTCACCCTGGATCGCGAGTTCAACAACGGCTTCAAGGTCGGGGCCTTCTTTACCCTGACCAATGTCAGCTCGGAAGAGTTCGGCGAAGGCTCGTTCGACAAGGGCATCCGGATCGAAATCCCCATCTCGTGGCTGACCGGGCGTCCGTCGCGCAACAAGATCGCCCAGACCATCCGCCCGGTCCTGCGGGACGGCGGCGCGCGGCTGAACGTGCGCAACCGGCTTTACGGCGTCACCCGCGAGGCCCGCGCCCAGGACCTGTCCCGCGGCTGGGGGAGGTTCTGGCGATGAAGGCCCTGCGACGCCCTGCCCCGTTGGCCCTGCTGGCCCTGTTGCTGATCTCCTGCGGCGAAGCGCAGGAGGATGTCGATCTGCTGAAAGGCGCGCTGCGTCCCAACGCGCCCCGGTTCCATCCGCGCGCCGAGGCGCTGGCCGCGCGCCGCCCGATCCCGCCCCGGCTCGAGGTCGGCTTTCCCGCCCGCGATCTGGCCGGTGTGATGCTATTGGAAACCGAGCGCGACGGGGTGCAGACCTGGCTGACCGCGGACGGCGCCACCATCACGCTGGAGCGGGGGATGCTGACCTCGGCCAAGGGCTTCGGCGGCGGGCTGGCCGGCTCGGATATCCGCCAGAGCGCCGCGCTGATCCTGAATGGAGGGGAAGGCCAGGTCGAACGCTTCCACAGCTTTCTCAACGGCAATGACGAGGTCGAGCTGCACGCCTATAAATGCCGGATCACCCCGCTGGGCGCGGACGCGGTCGTGCTGGGCGGCACCCCCGTCGCCACGCAAAAACAGCAGGAAGACTGCTATGGGCTGGCCGAACGCTTTACCAACATTTACTGGGTGCAGACCAGCACCGGCCGCATCGTCCAGTCCTCGCAATGGACCGGCGATTTCCTGGGCAACATGTTCATAAAACGGGTGCCCGATGATAGTTAAGATTTTGAACCGCGGAGGACAGCTCGTGCGTCATACTTCCCTTTTGCTCAGTGCACTGGCCCTGACCGGCCTGATCGCCGGATGCTCGACCATCTACCGCAGCCCCTCGGTGACCGCGGGCGTGTCGGATGCCGGCAAGGTCCGCGTGGTGCCGGTCACGCCCGAGACCGTGCTGGTCGCCAATCGCTCGCCCTATTCGCCCAAGACCCTGCCCTCGGTCTTCGCGCTGTCGGCCGGATCGGGTTCCTCCGCCAGCCTGCGCGGCACCGGCCCCCTGCCCGAGGCGCCCTCGACCCAGGACGGGTCGCGCGCCGGGCTGCAGCTGGACCCGCCGCCGCAGGTCAATCCCGGCCCCTATACCATCGGCATCGGCGACGTGCTGGTGCTGTCCACGCCGTCCACCCAGGGCACCGCCGGAGAGCTGTCGGGCCTGCTGGCGGCGCAGAACAGCCGCAACGGCTATACCGTGCAGGATGACGGCTCGATCAACATCCCCGATGTCGGCCGCGTCCGGCTGGTCGGCCTGACCGTGGACGAGGCCGAGGCGCTGCTGTTCCAGCGCCTGGTCGAGAACCAGATCGACCCCACCTTCAGCCTCGAGATTACCGAGTTCAATTCCCGCCGCGTCTCGGTCGGCGGCGCCGTCGGCCAGCCCGGCGTGCAACCCATCACCCTGACCCGGCTGACCCTGGGCGAGGCGATCTCGGCCGCCGGTTCCGTCTCGGTCAGCGATATCGACAACTCCTCGGTGCGCATCTACCGCGACGGCAATGTCTACCAGATCCCGCTGGAAGACCTCTATTCCCGCACCGAGCTGCAGAACCTCAACCTGATCGCCGATGACTCGGTCTTTGTCGATACCGACTATGATCTCGACCGCGCCGAGCGCTACTTCGCCCAGCAGATCGCCCTGCGCGAGACCGTGCTCGAAGGCCGCCAGACCGCGCTGCAGGAACTGAATGTCGCCGTCAACCTGCGCCGCGCCGACCTGGATGAGCGCCGCGACAACTTCGTCCAGTCCATCGAACTGGACGCGATCGACCGCGATTACGTCTACCTCAGCGGCGAGGTCCGCACCCAGGGCCGCTATGCCCTGCCCTTCAACCACTCGGCCACCCTGGCCGACGCGCTCTATGACACCGGCGGCGGGGTCGCCAAGGAAACCGGTGACGCCTCCGAGGTCTACGTCCTGCGCGCCGCCCAGGACCCCCGCGAGTTCGGCGCCGTCACCGCCTGGCACCTCGATACCACAAACGCCGCACACCTCACCCTCGCCGCACAGTTCGAACTGCGCTCAAACGACATCATCTTCATCGCAGAAAACCCCGTAACACGATGGGGAAGAACAATCTCTCAAATCACCCCCTCACTCATAACAACACCAATCAACGCCGCAGCAAATTAACGGC
>NZ_JBXWMF010000059.1:0-5992 GCF_059609725.1 Ruegeria sp. YTSC199 | reverse complement strand
CCCCTTCACCGGCGCTGCTGAGGCGGTGCTGACGGGTTGGAGAGACGGCCTGACGGACTGGAAAGACGGTTGAGACGCTCAGGAGAGACTGGGGGCATCTTAGGGAATGAGTTAGGCGGGCGCGCTGATGTTTTGGCGCAACGGTCTGGTTTTTGGCTCTTGGTGTTCTGTTCTTTGACATTGATGGATAACTGAAGAGATATGTGGGCGGTTTGGTTCGTTTCGACGGATTGAATGTCTGTATATCGCGCTGGTAGGGGTTCGCTCCGATGATCCAGTGTCAGCTTCACTGTTTGTACGGCTTTCGGTTTCTGATGAAACCAGAAGCACATACAGACAGAAGACTTCATCAGGATTAGCCTCCTGATGAGATGTGCAGAGGTTCGAACGTCAAGGATAGGTTAGCAATAGCCTTTCAACTTGAGAGTTTGATCCTGGCTCAGAACGAACGCTGGCGGCAGGCCTAACACATGCAAGTCGAGCGCGCCTTTCGGGGTGAGCGGCGGACGGGTTAGTAACGCGTGGGAATATACCCTTTGGTACGGAATAGCCTCTGGAAACGGAGAGTAATACCGTATGAGCCCTTCGGGGGAAAGATTTATCGCCAAAGGATTAGCCCGCGTTAGATTAGGTAGTTGGTGGGGTAATGGCCTACCAAGCCTACGATCTATAGCTGGTTTTAGAGGATGATCAGCAACACTGGGACTGAGACACGGCCCAGACTCCTACGGGAGGCAGCAGTGGGGAATCTTGGACAATGGGGGCAACCCTGATCCAGCCATGCCGCGTGAGTGATGAAGGCCCTAGGGTCGTAAAGCTCTTTCGCCTGTGAAGATAATGACGGTAGCAGGTAAAGAAACCCCGGCTAACTCCGTGCCAGCAGCCGCGGTAATACGGAGGGGGTTAGCGTTGTTCGGAATTACTGGGCGTAAAGCGCACGTAGGCGGACTGGAAAGTTGGGGGTGAAATCCCAGGGCTCAACCCTGGAACTGCCTCCAAAACTATCAGTCTAGAGTTCGAGAGAGGTGAGTGGAATTCCGAGTGTAGAGGTGAAATTCGTAGATATTCGGAGGAACACCAGTGGCGAAGGCGGCTCACTGGCTCGATACTGACGCTGAGGTGCGAAAGTGTGGGGAGCAAACAGGATTAGATACCCTGGTAGTCCACACCGTAAACGATGAATGCCAGTCGTCGGGTAGCATGCTATTCGGTGACACACCTAACGGATTAAGCATTCCGCCTGGGGAGTACGGTCGCAAGATTAAAACTCAAAGGAATTGACGGGGGCCCGCACAAGCGGTGGAGCATGTGGTTTAATTCGAAGCAACGCGCAGAACCTTACCAACCCTTGACATCCTAGGACCGGCCCAGAGATGGGTCTTTCACTTCGGTGACCTAGTGACAGGTGCTGCATGGCTGTCGTCAGCTCGTGTCGTGAGATGTTCGGTTAAGTCCGGCAACGAGCGCAACCCACATCCTTAGTTGCCAGCAGTTCGGCTGGGCACTCTAGGGAAACTGCCCGTGATAAGCGGGAGGAAGGTGTGGATGACGTCAAGTCCTCATGGCCCTTACGGGTTGGGCTACACACGTGCTACAATGGCAGTGACAATGGGTTAATCCCAAAAAACTGTCTCAGTTCGGATTGGGGTCTGCAACTCGACCCCATGAAGTCGGAATCGCTAGTAATCGCGTAACAGCATGACGCGGTGAATACGTTCCCGGGCCTTGTACACACCGCCCGTCACACCATGGGAGTTGGTTCTACCCGACGACGCTGCGCTAACCTTCGGGGGGCAGGCGGCCACGGTAGGATCAGCGACTGGGGTGAAGTCGTAACAAGGTAGCCGTAGGGGAACCTGCGGCTGGATCACCTCCTTTCTAAGGATGTTCCTGGCATCTTGAGCTTGCTCTTGATCGTGGAACACTTAGCAGAAGATCAACAAACAAAGTTGATCAAACTCATGGACCGAGCCGTCCTCATATCTCTTCAGAACACATCAGGCCGACCGGCCTGTCTGGGTCGGTAGCTCAGGTGGTTAGAGCGCACGCCTGATAAGCGTGAGGTCGGAGGTTCAAGTCCTCCTCGACCCACCAAGCCTTTTGCGGAGCAAAGGGCGTTGTCGTGGCAGTGTCTTCGCGTAGCGAAGGTCACGGGAGCGACTTTTATGGGGCCTTAGCTCAGCTGGGAGAGCGCCTGATTTGCATTCAGGAGGTCAGGAGTTCGATCCTCCTAGGCTCCACCATTTACCTTCGATTTGATCGTTAAGCACCATTTTGGTTCTTTACCGTCCAATCGGACGTCGCTTCTTCGGAAGCTTTGACATCGTATAGAGAGAAATCAATCAACACTGTTTGATCGTGCCGAGTGTGGCACTGATCTCGGTCGTTCTCATCTTCGTCCTCAAGTAGCCGAATAGGCGGTAGGACGCATAGGGGATGAGCGGCGCAGTTTGGGTCTAGCCGGCCTGGAATGCGTATCGCGACTGAAACGAACAGAGTTGTCCAAGTCAAATATACTAACCCGAGCGACCTGCGTTGATCAGCTGCACGGCTGAGAGACCACATGGGGTTGCTCAATTGTCCTCGTCCAAGTGGCGGGGGCGGGAAATGTATGTTTTTGGTTCAGAAACAGAGGCGGCCTTTAGTTACCAGCTGGGTTTGCCGTGAAGGACGTGTGTCTTTCTCTTTCTGGATCAAATCAAGCGCGAGAAGGGCGTTTGGTGAATGCCTTGGCAGCAAGAGGCGATGAAAGACGTGATACTCTGCGATAAGCCATGGGGAGCTGAGAATAAGCTTTGATCCATGGATTTCTGAATGGGGCAACCCACCTGAAAGCTTCATATTGTTATCTTTGATAATCAATATGTTGCTTAAACAGGTACTTAAGACCTGAATACATAGGGTTTTAAGAGCAAACCCGGGGAACTGAAACATCTAAGTACCCGGAGGAAAGGAAATCAATTGATACTCCCCTAGTAGCGGCGAGCGAACGGGGACCAGCCGAGCCGGATAAGTGAGAAGAACATGTTGGGAAGCATGGCCATAGCGGGTGACAGCCCCGTATTCTAAGCTTTGACGGACGTATTAAGTAGGGCGGAACACGTGAAATTCTGTCTGAAGATCGGAGGACCACCTTCGAAGGCTAAGTACTCCTTGCTGACCGATAGTGAACCAGTACCGTGAGGGAAAGGTGAAAAGCACCCCGACGAGGGGAGTGAAACAGTACCTGAAACCGAACGCCTACAATCAGTCGGAGCCTCCTTGCGGGGTGACGGCGTACCTTTTGTATAATGGGTCATCGACTTGGTCTCACGAGCAAGCTTAAGCCGTTAGGTGTAGGCGTAGCGAAAGCGAGTCTTAATAGGGCGTATGAGTTCGTGGGATCAGACCCGAAACCGAGTGATCTAGGCATGGCCAGGTTGAAGGTAAGGTAACACTTACTGGAGGACCGAACCCACATCCGTTGAAAAGGATCGGGATGAGCTGTGCCTAGGGGTGAAAGGCCAATCAAACTCGGAGATAGCTGGTTCTCTGCGAAATCTATTTAGGTAGAGCGTCATCCGAATACCCCGGGGGGTAGAGCACTGGATGGGTAATGGGGCCCCACAGGCTTACTGATCCTAACCAAACTCCGAATACCCGGGAGTACTAGATGGCAGACACACTGCGGATGCTAACGTCCGTAGTGGAGAGGGAAACAACCCTGACCTACAGCTAAGGCCCCCAATTCATGGCTAAGTGGGAAAGCAGGTGGGACGACCAAAACAACCAGGAGGTTGGCTTAGAAGCAGCCATCCTTTAAAGATAGCGTAACAGCTCACTGGTCTAAATAAGTTGTCCTGCGGCGAAGATGTAACGGGGCTCAAGCCATGAGCCGAAGCTTAGGATGCCGTAAGGCATGGTAGCAGAGCGTAGTGTGACATAAGACTTATCCTCTTTAGTGTCCTTCGGGGCACCTTGGAGGATCGAGTCTTTTCGATGAAGCCGGCGCGTGAGCGATCCGGTGGAGAGATCACTAGTGAGAATGATGACATGAGTAGCGACAAAGAGTGTGAGAGACACTCTCGCCGAAAGTCCAAGGGTTCCTGCTTAAAGCTAATCTGAGCAGGGTAAGCCGGCCCCTAAGCCGAGGCCGAAAGGCGTAGGCGATGGGAACTAGGTTAATATTCCTAGGCCGTGGAGTGGTGACGGATCACAGGTGTAGTTCAATCTTATCGGATTGATTGGGCTGCTGAGTGGTTCCTGGAAATAGCCCTCCTATAAGACCGTACCCTAAACCGACACAGGTGGACTGGTAGAGAATACCAAGGCGCTTGAGAGAACGATGTTGAAGGAACTCGGCAAAATACCTCCGTAAGTTCGCGAGAAGGAGGCCCGGTTCCTAGGCAACTAGGGGCTGGGGGCACAAACCAGGGGGTGGCGACTGTTTATTAAAAACACAGGGCTCTGCGAAGTCGCAAGACGACGTATAGGGTCTGACGCCTGCCCGGTGCCTGAAGGTTAAAAGGAGAGGTGAGAGCCTTGAATTGAAGCCCAGGTAAACGGCGGCCGTAACTATAACGGTCCTAAGGTAGCGAAATTCCTTGTCGGGTAAGTTCCGACCTGCACGAATGGCGTAACGACTTCCCCGCTGTCTCCAACATCGACTCAGCGAAATTGAATTGCCTGTCAAGATGCAGGCTTCCCGCGGTTAGACGGAAAGACCCCGTGCACCTTTACTACAGCTTCGCACTGGCATCAGGATTGTGATGTGCAGGATAGGTGGTGGGCTTTGAAGCAGGAACGCAAGTACCTGTGGAGCCACCCTTGAGATACCACCCTTCGCACTCTTGATGTCTAACCGCGGTCCGTTATCCGGATCCGGGACCCTGCGTGGCGGGTAGTTTGACTGGGGCGGTCGCCTCCTAAAGCGTAACGGAGGCGCGCGAAGGTTGGCTCAGAGCGGTCGGAAATCGCTCGTTGAGTGCAATGGCAGAAGCCAGCCTGACTGCGAGACTGACAAGTCGAGCAGAGTCGAAAGACGGCCATAGTGATCCGGTGGTCCCGAGTGGAAGGGCCATCGCTCAACGGATAAAAGGTACGCCGGGGATAACAGGCTGATACTGCCCAAGAGTCCATATCGACGGCAGTGTTTGGCACCTCGATGTCGGCTCATCTCATCCTGGGGCTGGAGCAGGTCCCAAGGGTACGGCTGTTCGCCGTTTAAAGAGGTACGTGAGCTGGGTTTAGAACGTCGTGAGACAGTTCGGTCCCTATCTGCCGTGGGTGTAGGAGACTTGAGAGGAGTTGCCCCTAGTACGAGAGGACCGGGGTGAACGATCCACTGGTGGACCAGTTGTCGTGCCAACGGCAGTGCTGGGTAGCTATGATCGGACAGGATAACCGCTGAAGGCATCTAAGCGGGAAGCCCCCCTCAAAACAAGGTCTCCCTGAGGGCCGTGGAAGACCACCACGTCAATAGGCCGGAGATGTAAGCGCAGTAATGCGTTCAGTTGACCGGTACTAATCGCCCGATAGGCTTGATTTGATCCAGTAATGGAAAGACAAATCACCAAAAGCATACACTGACCTTGAGTTGGATAGCTGTGTCGCGCCAAGCGACACTGTTGATTGACATAACAACCGAGTGGCAACGCGCCTTTTGTAAGCAAAAGACGCTGCCTGCCACCCGTCGCGTTTGCTCCGCAAATCGCGACGTGGGGATTTTCCTCGGTTTGGTGGTCATAGCGCAAGTGAAACACCCGGTCCCATCCCGAACCCGGAAGTTAAGCACTGCCGCGCCAATGGTACTTGGGCTTAAGCCCCGGGAGAGTAGGTCACCGCCAAACCTAGAAAAATCCCAACCTCTCTAAACGATGAAAAGAACACTACCCGGTCTCAAGTAGCCGAATAGGCGGTAGACCAACGCTAAGTGTCGCGGGATGGAGCAGCCCGGTAGCTCGTCAGGCTCATAACCTGAAGGTCGTAGGTTCAAATCCTACTCCCGCAACCA
>NZ_JBXWMF010000058.1:0-6131 GCF_059609725.1 Ruegeria sp. YTSC199 | reverse complement strand
GTAGATTGAAACTACAGCGAGCCTGATCCTCCTAAGCCAATCAAACGCTCGTGTTCCAAATCATTCGATGACGGACATTCAAGCTAATCAGACTGGAGCAACTAGGGCGAAACCGTTTTCGCGCAATCTCGCTTTTAGCAGTCTGACGACTTCTTGAATTTGTGTGGATCGGTGCATATCCACATGCGTCACAAACCAAATGTCCTCCTGCCAGGAATCTTGTGTTGCACAAACTTCAGTCAAGAGAGCCGGGTCTGCCAATTCGCGTGGTAAAAAACCAACGGCCTTTCCAGTTCGCACTAAATCCCAAAGGACTGGAATACTTCTACTACGCATCCCGATTAACTTTGAGGGAATATTTTCTTCGAGCCAGTTCAAATAGGGAACAGACGGTGCATTATCTGAGGCACCCGCAACACAACCATCAGGTAAATCCTCTAGTCCCCAGCCAGTTCCCATAGATAAAGGTGCAAAGAAACCGACTTCCAGTTTTCTTACGAAAATCACAACATTGTCCGGATCAGTTGGCTTGGGACCTATCCTCAGAACTGCATCCGCTTCGCCTTTTTCCAACTTTAAAATTTCGTCAGTCAAGATGATGGAAATACCCAAACCGGAGTGATTTGCTTTTAAATCACCGATTAGCTGTAGCAAAAGCGGGCTTAGTGTTTCGACCGTGGAAATAGTAATAGTGCCCAAATGCCCAGCTATTTCACTTTCAACCATTCTCTTGACGCGATCAACTTGCATGCTTGTGGTTTCGGCGATGCGAAGCAACTCTTGTCCTATCTTGGTCGCTGTGTACCCACTACGGTGCCGTAAAAATAACCGAACCCCCAATGACGCCTCCAAACTATCAATGTGGCGAGTTATCGTGGCTCTATGGACATTTAGCTGTGACGAAGCAGCACTGACCGTGCCAAGTTTAGCTACACTTGCAGCGGTTCGAATTTCATTCCAGTGACTTATGGCGGATGCACTGTTCATTGGCTTTGCCCTGAATTTTAGGAGGAGCCGGCTAAGCAAAGCCGGGTAACTAGCTCGCTCGGCTCGGAGAGAACTTCAATTTACAAGACCGGATTGAAAAAACCCCCTCTCCGGTCATTGCGTGCACAACCAGCGCAGCTGCCCAAAATGCAGGATACTCCCAACCCCCGTGAGGGTTTGAAAAGAGCCATCCATTTGCACCGTGAGCGAACAAGATTGCACCAAGGAGTATTGGAAGCAAAGCCATCGCTGCGATCCGGGAATGGTAGCCAAGTACCAGAGCAATGCCGCCGATTATCTCGGCAATTATTACAATGTACGCTAGGGGGCCTGGTAGTCCGATGCTTATGAAGAATTGAGCCGTACCTTCTGGAGTAATGACTAATATTTTAGTTGCCGCGTGTGCTAGAAATAGGACCCCCAATGTGACCCGAAGAAGTAACGCCGCATACGGTGCCAAGTCCTTGTCTATCATGCCTGTCTCCTTGCTTGTGCAACTGACGAACTAGCACTCGTCACCGACTGAGATAATGGCTACTTTGGGCGTTTCAGTACCGGTTTTTTTGGAGGTAATCGTGGACACACTGCAGGCCATGCGGTGCTTCGTGAACGTGGTGGCTGCTGGTTCATTCAAGGAGGCCGCAGCACGTTTGAACCTGTCGAGCAAACTTGTGTCAAAGCAAGTTGCCAAGTTAGAGGAGCATTTAGGTGTTCGCTTGCTGCATCGAACAACACGAGCAGTGAGTTTAACTGAGGCGGGTACTACTTACTACGAAGGGTGTATCTCCTTAGTGGCAAGCGTTGATGAACTTGAGGCTTTGGTGCATCCAGACAGTGAGTCTCCTTCGGGCCGATTACGTATTAGCGCACCTACGACCTTCACCGAAAAGTGCTTGATGCCGCATTTTGTTGAGTTTCAGACACGATATCCCCACATTTTGATAAATTTAAGTCTCAGTGATCATTATGAAGGGATAGTAGAAGAGGGATTTGATCTAGCGATTAGAATTGGGCGCCTAGCAGACTCAGGCTTGATTGCCAGCAAGATTGCTTCGACTGCAGTAGTGCTTTGCGCCTCTCCTGGTTATCTATCTGGCGCTCCAAGACTCAATCATCCGTCAGATCTCAGAGAGCACAAGTGCGTTATCGATACTAATTTTCGCGACAACGGAACTTGGACTTTTAATGTAGGGGGTGACACCATTCATCTACGTTTACCTGAGCAGATATCCGTGAATAGCGCGGAGGCAGCGAGAAAGTATGCGCTTGCTGGTGGGGGCGTCGCAAAATGCCCTCTCTATTCTGTGGAGGATGACATTGAGAGTGGTGATCTGGTGCAAATTTTGCCCGACGCAATCAATAGTACGCTGGATATTTCAGTGCTCTACAGCAGTTCAAAATTTTTACCGCCAAAAGTCCGAGTCTTTGTAGATTACCTAAAGAATGAGATGAAAAGGCAGTCAAAGTGAAAGTAAAGTTCCTGTGCTACTCTAAGCCAAAGCACGCGCAGTAACTGTAAACTGTTTCGAACGGATTGCTTTCTGCGCTTGTAAAAAGTCGTTCAAATTTAATGAGTAAGTACTGTCCAAAACAAATAAAACCAGAGCATTGGTGAAGCTCTCTGGCATAGAAAACCGCCGCTCGAAACGAGCGACGGATATCTCAGCTTCTA
The DNA here is from genome assembly GCF_059609725.1 of Ruegeria sp. YTSC199. Lineage (NCBI taxonomy): Bacteria > Pseudomonadati > Pseudomonadota > Alphaproteobacteria > Rhodobacterales > Roseobacteraceae > Ruegeria > Ruegeria sp. YTSC199. The sequence goes on along the minus strand of NZ_JBXWMF010000058.1, from coordinate 3,472 downwards.
TGTGGAGTGACTTGGCACAGCGGATCAAACGGTGCCGTAAGACTCTATAGACCTATAAAGTGAAACACCGGCAGCTGGGTCACTTTCATCAAATTCCATCAAGGCCAAAAACTCAAGGCAGGCAGGAGATCCAGTGAACAAATTGAAGGCCGCTTGAGCATCTTCTTGGCTTTCCCAATATACAAGGTCGGCGTATTCCCTTTCATTTAGTTGCAAAAGTTCACGCTTGATAAAGCCCTTCATCATATCCAGAAACTCTACCTGTAGTCTCTGAGATGCCGCCATTAGGTCTTCGACCCTAATACCATCTTTGAGCTTTATTTCCGCGAGCTCTACCGCTTTCTGAGACATACATTCTCCTAACTTACGCTTGAGAAGCGAGATTTATAGTGGTTCGGAATTAGTGACACATGAGTGTCGTTGATCAGCTAGGCTGAGGACCGCACGACTATTTTGCTGATCGGGAAATCCATTATGGAGTAGGGGTTAACCGTTTTTGTCACTGTCGCAGACGCCAAAAACTCGAGCGGGGCCGCCTGTCCCGCCAACATGGTTCAAGGCGCCGACGATGAGCGAACAGTCACCTTTCTTAGAGGCTGCTGAAAGTTCGTCTACATTTGCAAGGTTCTCAACCAGTAAGATATCACGTTGGTATAGCTTGACATGCGCGGGCCAAGAGTCTGACCAGTCGTCGGAAGACCCGCGGACTCCATCGCCGGAGTCTCCACTCAGACTGTCAGTAGCGATGCCTGATATGCGGACACCTTTTTCATCCATAATCTCGATGAGTCGATCGAGCGCTTCTTCTGTGAAGCCAGGATGGTTGAGACCGTTGACGTACCCCGCCGCTTCCCAATCTTCGCCGCCCATTCCGTAGAATTGTCCCCAGCCAAGATTGGCCACGACCCAAGCGCCGTCTACAATTTGATCGGCAACATTGTCGATGTCCGCTGCACGCACGGTCGCTTGCGAAGTGTCAGAGAAATCAGTAATCGACTTGTCAAGGTGCGGGAGCCCATCGTTTTTCTGCAATTCCGCTGCCACGCGATCAGAGACATCTATCATGACCACTTTGCCGGTTAGGTCTTCAGCTGTTAACTCCTCTGTGGCGCGCCTCTGATCATTTGCAATACTGCCTTTTGATAGGCTGTCACTGTTGTTCAAATAGTGGTTTGGGCTGTTAAAGCTCGTACCATTGTGTTCTTGAATAAGTATGGCTGCCGAAAGGAACTCACCTTCATTGGTGGGCCAAATATCAGCAGGGTACAAAATTGCCTGGTGATAGAAGCCTGCAATTGGTTTGCTATCTCCTACCGGTTTCGACAGGTCAGGCTTCAACGGGTCGCTGGCAAGAGGTTCGAAGGTAGGAATAGGTTGTGTAAGATCATAGAATTTCAGTTCTCCTGCCGTTGCCATTGCCGGCGCTAGTAGGCAAGCAACCGTTGACAGAGCAGCAGTTTTCGATCGTCTTGGCATTTGATTTTCCTTATTAGGCTGATGGTTGCTTTGATTGATCCGAGTTGCACTGTTGGATCAATGATCCGTGCCCCGTTTCCCTCAAAGCCATCCAAGTTACGCACCCGAGTGCTCCGGAGATATGGCAGTAAAAAAACTGCAAACGAGGCTCTATGACGCGCAGCGCCTGCGCGGAAATTGATCATCGCCAAATTGTTGGCCTATGAGGGTGGACGCCGAGAACTATGAACCAGAGCCTAGTGGCATAGTCCAAAGTCGCTTCAAGACACCACTTTTTAAAAAGCGGGCATCGCATGCTATCAAGTCAAGAGTGGGAAACGATACGCCTGAACGATGCCACATAGTGCATTGCAATTTCCAAAACTCAGGCTGCATAACTTACCTCTTTTGCTCGAACCAAACTTCGGGTGCCAAAGGACCGCTTGCGACTCTTCTGAAGTGCCGGAACCGCAAAGTGGAAACAAAACAACAACCCTGCAATTGTCTGCTAAGGCAAGAGAAATTTGATGAAAAACTGGAACGACATTCGAACCGCCGCTTTTGTAGCTCGATTGGGCACAGTAAGTGCTGCTGCAGAAGCGCTCGGTTTGCATAGAGCTACCGTGGTCAGGCACATTGATGCACTTGAAAAGCAACTGGGTGCAAAACTGTTTCTTAGGCACCCCAACGGGTTCACCGCAACGCCATTGGCACAAGAACTCCTGAATATGGCGGATGCTACCGAAGCTCACTTCAACGAGCTTTCATTGCGGGCCAATGCTCAAGGGAAAAGGCTGGAAGGGACGCTAAAAATCACGTTGGTGGATGATCTAGCACCGCTAATACTCCCGGTCATAAAGTCATTCCAGGCTACCAATCCAGGAATGAAAATTGAAGTTATTGGATCCGACCAAAAACTGCGCTTGGAATATGGCGAGGCAGACATTGCTCTGCGCATCGGCCCAAAGCCCCAACACCCAGACAACGTGGTGATACCTTTTGTGAAAATTAGGATGGGTCTTTTTGCGCAGCAAGAAACAGACTGGCCGGAAGATTTAAATCAGCTGCCAGACAACTGCTTGGTGGGGCCAACAATTCATGCGCCTAAGTCTCCTTACTTTGAATGGCTAGCTGCCGGCGTTCCAAGTCGGGCAGTTGGTTTCCGAAGCAACAGGTTGCCGGTGCTCTGGGCTGCTGTACGAAGTGGGTTAGGTGCTGGTTTTCTCCCGTCTCTCCGCGCCGAGGAGGCTTCCCTCAAGCAACTTGTTGAGCCGAAGGAAGATTGGCATGAGGCGACTTGGCTGGTCACGCACGTGGACATGCATCGTACGGCGAAAGTCCAAGCGTTTATTCAGTTGGCTAAGTCGCATTCTTCCGGCGTTTAAAAAATGCGCACCCTATGCGCGATCTTACTTCTTTTCGCCGATATTTCAAACCTCTACGTGTTTTCAGCAAAGATTGGTGGGGCAGCTATTTCTTCACTGACGGACCCACCACCTGCTGAATTGAACGGAGTTTGATATGAAAATGAAACCTATTGCTGAATCCGCCTTTTTGTTGGTCGCTGGCGCTATGATAGTCGGTGCAGGAGGGACAATGTTACTCGCTCCTGACGTACTACACGCAAAGAATGGCGTTGATATTGGGACTAACCCAAACCTGTTAAGTGAAATCCGAGCTCCTGGGGCATTTTTGCTATTCTCCGGCTTATTTGTGCTGGCAACGCTGAAGATTTCTCGTTGGCGTAACTACGCAACAGCGCTGACGGCGCTAATCTACACGTCCTTTGGCGTTGGGCGGGTTTGGAGTTTACTAGTCGACGGTGCACCGGTTCCCGGATTGCTCTTTGTCACAGTTTTGGAGTTATCGGTTGGAATTGTCGCGCTAGTATCACTAATTCTACGGACTGAGGCGAGACAAGTTCGCTTGTAAGGTGATGCTGTCCGTTGTCAGGGATTTTGGGACAGATGGCTGCCTGAGCTAAGAGAGGATCTGGCGCATCTGGTTGGTTTGATTA
>NZ_JBXWMF010000057.1:0-7345 GCF_059609725.1 Ruegeria sp. YTSC199 | reverse complement strand
CCATCGCAACCGCAAAAAACGCTTGCAATGCAGGAGCCATCCACACAGGACATCCAGCAGCCAACCGAGATGCTGCGACCGCACCCGCTTTCCGGACAATCGCCGCTGGTGTAAAGCCTCAAAATCAGCGGACCCACAATTTGCGGGACGACGCAAATTATTACTATTGACTTGCCCGTTCAACCTAACCATCGCTTGGCGTCTCAGTTCTCAGAATTGTGCGCTTTATCAACGCGGTCACCTGGTCCGGTGTTTCAATCGAGGAGGAATGGCCTGCCTCCTTGAACACGACCAATTCTGAGTTTGCGATTGCACGGTGCATTCGGTCAGATTTCTCTGGGATCGTTGCAACATCTTCGTCTCCGACGCCGATACCAACAGGAATCTGTAGCTTTCCAAGCAATTCGGAGCAGCCTTCTCGATTGATCACCCCATTGACCGCGCGTGTAACCCCGATCCGATGGTTGCTCATAATGGCCTTTGACCACCTCTTCCTTTCTTCGGCGCGGTTAGGATCGTTGAGAAATGTGCGCCCGAACATTATCGGCATAACTTGATTGATGGCAGCCCATAACCCGATCCATCGCGCTACAAAGTTCAAAATTCGATACTTGGGAACGTTCTTTGGCTCTTCAGGATCAGCGCTGGTTTCAAGCAATGTCAGCGATTTCAGAAGGTCTGGTTCTCGAGCAGCTAATCTCATGCCCACAAATCCGCCCATGCTTAAGCCGACAAAATGGCAGGGTGCCGCGTCCAGGCTTCTGATCAGCTCTGCGGCGTCGGCGGTCAGTGTTCCTATATCATAACCATCTTCAGGAACACTGCTTTGCCCCTGCCCCCTATGGTCGTAGGTGATGCAACGAAAGCGGTCGCTCAATTGCGCCACCTGCATTTCGAACATGGTCCCGCTAAACAGAAGGCCATGAGAAAACACGACCGGCTCGCCTTCACCGCCGGTATCTTCGAAAAATAGTTCTACTCCGTTCAGATTGGCTGTCGGCATGATTACCCTCGACTATTGAGAGGACAAGTTTTAGCACAGCTCCGACTCCAATGCATGATATCCGCGCTGACTGCCGCTCGGGGCTCGAAACTGTTATCGGATATACTACTGCGTAACCCCCCCTGACCCATCGACAATGGAGTATCGTCGGCCCATAACAGTCATTCACTGTTTCAGGCCACGCCGTGGTGCAACCTCACCGAACCGGCCATTCGCTGCACCTGCGAAATCGACGCGTTGCCCGAAGTCGCCAAACCGCAAAGGGTGGACATTTGTCGCAACCACACCAGTGTCTGGGTGCTTAATTTACGCCAACATTTGACCTGACTAAAAAACAATAGACGCCCGAATTTCGGCGGCGGTCATCATGTAGCGTGGTAAAAGCTCGTGTGTTTTTTAATCTTCCTGACCGCACGACGCTGTACCAAGCCCTTCTCGACTGTGATCCGGCCTATGACGGGCAGGTATACGTCTATGTGTCAAGTTTAGGTGTATTTTGCCTCTTAACTTGCCAGGCACGCAGACCAAAAGCCGAAATTTGTGCTTTCTGTGGAACTGTCAGTGAGTGCGTTGAAGCGGGCTTTCGTGCGTGCAAACGGTGTCATCCTCTCAATCCCATGGTGTCGGCTGACCCCGCGATTGGTGCTCTTCTGGCAGCGCTGGATGAATGCCCCGAGTATCCTTGGCGCGAAGCAGATATTGTGAGGATGGGGTTTGACCCCTCGACCATTCGACGCAGCTTCAAGCGTTAGTTCGGGAAGTCGTTTCTTGAAATGGCAAGGCAGAACTGGTTGCACGAAGGGCTTCAAACTATTTCCGATGGTGGAAAGGTCATCAATGCACAGTTGGATGCAGGATTTGAAGCCGCCAGTTCGTTTCGAACTGCCTTTGCCAAGCTTATCGGCAGAGCACCGGGTAGAATGGACTCTGATCCACTTCTTTAGGCGGATTGGATTCCAACAACACTGGGTGACATGAATACCGTAACGAGCCGGTCTCGGTGGCATCTGCTGGAACTTTTTGACCGAAAAGCCCTCCGAACGGAACTCACGAAGCTGGAGATGTTCACAAAGGGTCGGATCGGCATTGGCAAAACAGACATGTCTGAGCAAATCTAAGAGGAACTGCACGCGTTCATTGCCGGTTCCTCAGCGAGCTTTCAGACGCCATTGGTTTTCTGTGGTTCAGAGTTTACGCGGGCTGTTTGGTAAGAACTTCAGACCATACCAGTCGGTGAAACCCGTAGCTACACTGACATCGCTAAGGCGACAAGCTGCCCTTCTGCGACACGGGCCGTCGCGCGTGCTAACAGTGCCAATCAAATTCCCTCGTCATTCCCTGCCATCGTGTCACCGACGCCGATGGGTCCCTGACGGGATACGGTGGAGGGCTATGGCGCAAACAAAAACTTCTTGAATTTGAACGGCAATACCTTCCTGGCGAGTTGGAAACACTTTCATGAGCCAAATCGAAAAAGCAAATGCCTTTAAAGCTCGTCACAAGCGAGGCGACCCTTTGATCCTATACAATAACCGGAACGCGGAAGGCGCAAAAGCTCTCTCCAAGGCCGGAGACATAGAGATCAATCTTGAGAACCGGATTGTTGAGGGCGAGGACCTTTATCCAATCTCCATTCAAATAGAGCGGATCGCCGCGATCAGAGGGATTGCAAACGCTGAGAATGAGCCTCTGTCTGTCAATGCCGAACGGATTTGTTTCTAAAGTCTGGTCCAGTCGCGCATGAAAGACTTGTTGTCGAAGCTCTGGAGCGCGGCGCAGCCTATGCAAAAGCCGGCGGAGATGGTTTCTTTGTTCAGGGGCTGACAAGTACGGCATTGATTCAAGAATTCACGGACGCTGTTGGATTGCCCGTCAATGTAACGATGACGGGCGAATTGAACTCGGTGGAAAATGGTATCCGAATTCAGGGTTTCGCGTGCAAGCTTCGGTCCCAGGCCCTATTTCGCATCCATGACCTGTCTAGCGACGCGATTTACGTCGATCACATCAGAAGCGGATTGAACCCTACTGATTTGACTATCGGTGCACGACTCAATTCTTGCCGCTGACATAACGATTTCTATTCCGAGCAAGCGACAGTGAAATTCGCGTAGCAAGTACAAAGGGTCTGACCCAATGATGGGGCCTGAGTATTATGGTTCATAGCCAATGACATACTGAAAAATGTCCTGATGAGCGGTTAGCCCCCTTTACAAACCGACCGGCGGTCTACATATACAGACCAACAGTCTGTTTTGATGGATTCGAATATGCATCAAAGCCTGATCGCACTCTCGCCTCGTGAGTTACCTGAAACAAAACACCGGTCGCTCCACGACACCCGTTTCGTGGACGCATTAGCTGTGCCTGAAATCGAAAGCTTGAAACATGCATTATGAATCCGTCCGTGCCCCACGCAGTTTTTTGGAGTTCTGCGCCCGCCAACTGCGTCGAATTTGGCAACATTCACGAGATTTTCGAAAAAGAAATGGCTCAGGAGGAAATCCCAACAATACAACGCTATTGTGCGACCACATGCGTCGAGACGTCGGGTTAATTGAGCGTGGGCCAGATGACCGTTCGCACTGGTGGTTGTATTGACGTGCTCAGCGATGGGATTGTGTGTCTTCGCAATCTACAGGTTCAGGTTCGTTTTTATCAACTCCGCGCATGCAAGCGGCGAGGCATTTTCCGTATCGACCGTATAGTCATATGTCATCCCATCATGAACACGCTTATATTGCCATCTGGAAAGCCCGAGCGTCCGGTCGCCTCGATTTCGTTCACGTGCCTCCAGCACGTCCAGCGAGGCAAACACTCCAACCATGAAAAAATCATACGGCTCCAGTAAGCTTTGGTATTCAGCCACTGCACTCGCAGACCCTGCTTCGGTGTTTCCAAATAACACTTCGTCAACAATCAAATTGTTCCCGGCGCTCGCCATTGCAGCAACAGAACGGCGCATTCCAGAGAGTGCGCGACTTGCCGCGGGCCCGACACGTGCGAAGGTCACTGCATGCCCGTCCTCCACACGCTTTTCAAAGCTCAACCCATCTGGATCACCAGCAAGCCGGTCGGGCAACATTGCCAGAAAGGCATCCATTTCAATGTGAAGGAACTGTTGGTTCGTAATGTTCTGAAGCGCTTTCGCGATAGAACTTTTACCAACGCTTCCTACTCCGTTTAAGAGAATTATTGTCGCCATTGGTCTCGTGACTGATTGATTGCTGCCAAGGTCCGTTACTTGGCTGAGGAAGGGATCGGAGGCGCAGTTGCCATCGTAACATCCACCGCTTCTGGCCAACCAAAATCCGTTGTTCCATCCGGTAGGCCCAGAATCCGGTCGAGTGTGAGAAATTGCATATCGATTGCCGCCTGTAATTTGTGCGCTGCTTGATCTGCAATGTCAGTTCCCCGGGCATCGATGGCGCGCAGCAATGCAAAATCAAAAAAGTTCATAAGGAAGAGAATAAGCTCTGCCGCCGTATCGACATCGGCGACCGCGAACGTTCCTTCGTCACAACCCTTCTGGATGATTTTGGTCAGAACCGGCATGGCGCCAGTTCTGACCCTGCGCTTGAATTGTTCGAGCAGGAACAGGTTTTTGTCCTGGTTCATGATCTTGAACATCTCGACCTGGCCTGGGTAGTCATGCTCACGCAGGTAGTTCGCCCGTAGATGCGTGAAATTATGCAACAGATCGAGCGCCGAGGATTCCTCGTCAGAGGCGACAACGGACATCTGCGCGAATACGCCTTCGGCCATGCCATCCAATACCCCGAACAACAGCTCATCCTTGGATTTGAAGTGGTGATAGAAGCCACCTTTCGAAACACCGGCCAGATCCAGAACATCCTGAATGGTCGTATCTTCGAAACCTTTCGAAAAGAACAACATTTGCGCACATCCCAGTAATTGTGCGCGCCGCTCCTCTGGCTGCATATTCTTCCGCTTCGTAGGTTTCATGCATTTTTCCTTGCAAACCGACCGGCGGTCTGCAATTACAGACCCACGGTCGGTTTATATTCCGACTCACCTGGCAGGGCAATGTGATTTACCTGCCGCTCCGAACCAAATGATGCGCTGATGCAGCCCAATGCCGCAAGCAATAACGCTTTGCGCACCCGGTTGAGTTGTGTCCACTACACAGGATTGAACGCCATGAACACTTTTATCCGGGGGGATGCTCCAATATCGGCGCTGCGCCGAGCATCCCGGTTGGCAGGAATTCGGGATTTGCTTGAGCTTTTGGTCAGGTGGTTCCTCGCTCGGGGCGCAGCCCGGCAATCTCAGGCTGGAACGTGCCCCCATAGTAGGTTCGCAAGTCAGTTTTTCCCCAATTGATCGGAGCTTCTCAGGAGAGAAACATGCTGGACAATGTAAGAGCTCTATCCGCGATTTACCGCGCGACCGAAAACATGAAGGCAATCGCCTTGACGGATTTGCCGGAGCTTGGGGGTGTTGCGGATGCATTGCAACTGGTGAGCGTGCCCGCGCCGAGGCCGTCACGTCACCAGGTCGCGATTCAGTTGATTGCTTCCTCAATGCATGTCGATGAGATTTATGCGGCTCAGGGCACCGCTCTTGGTCGTTTTTTCGGGCCCAAGCGCGTCACTGCCAATGCCCCATATGTCATGGGGACTTCGGTGTCGGGGGTCGTTGTAGCTACTGGTCAGGACGCGAACCGTTTCAATGTCGGCGACGAAGTGATCGTCATACCCAATGAGCTGGGCGAAAACGGATCTTGGGCAACTTACAGATGCGTGTCGCAGGACTATCTGATGCTCAAACCCCGAGCCTTGTCTCATATCGAGGCGGCAGCCGCGACACTATCTGGTTGCGTTGCGTGGGGTGCGATCAACGCCGCACGCGTCGAAAAAGGTGACCATTGCATGGTTATTGGGGCATCGGGTGCCGTCGGATCTCTGATGGTCCAGTTCCTCAAAACAAAGGGCGCAATCGTGACCGGAGTTTGCAGTGGTGCAAACGCTGATCTGGTACGCATGCTGGGTGCGGATCACACGATTGACTATAAGGTCAGCGATATTGGGTCTCAGGGCAAAAGTACCTACGATAAGGTCTTTGATCTCATAGGTGGCCGGGACGTCGAGATTGCAGCGTTCCGAATGCTAAAACGCAAAGGCCGGTTCGTCACGATTGTTGGCCCGGTACGCCACATTGGTGAACGTAAGCTGTCCAGGGTCGAGTTTCTTCTGGGTGTCGGGCACATTGTTTGCCGCAGTATAGCGACACGGTTCCGCGGTCCTCGGTATCGTTTTTGTGCCTCCCTGCCTCGGAACAACGCCTATGCAGCAATGCTGAGCATCGCAAAGCACAACATACGCTCTCCCATTGAAGCTGAGATTCCCTTCGATCTGCTGCAAATCCAGTCTGCAATCCGAACATTGACGTCCCATCGGACAAGAGGCCGGATTGTCATCAACTTTGAGGCAGACGAACAAACAAGCCGACCGTCAACCGGTTCCAGACCTGCGATGCACCTCAATCGATCATTGCGCCGGCACAACACTCAATTCAACCAGGACACGGCAACACTATGACAAAACACTGGCAATCACTGGGATCGGACGATCCCAATTCTTCTGGATCACTCCGCAACCGAAACACTCCAGCTCAATGCATTGCAGGCTGTGCTCAGCCCGTGCGGTCAATGATGGTCGCGCTTACCATTGGCGTCGCGCTGAGCGGGTGTGCTGCCAACATGGCCGCAAAAGGCAGTGATGGACCGGACCTGAGCGTCGTCAGCCAGGAAGCCACCCGGATGGATGTTGAGCGGCAGTTGGGTTCACCCGAACAGCTGCAGCAACAAGCCAATGGGGATTGGGTGGCCGTCTACGATGTTGAACCCCGAACAAAGCCAAGTCTGGCTCGGGCGGCGGGTCACGGAACGCTGGATCTCTTTACCTTCGGGCTCTGGGAGGTTGTCGGCGGTCCGTTGGAAGTGGCCCATGCGCGTCGGGTATTCGTCACCGCACGTTATGACAACTCGGGAAAACTGCTGCAATTGACCAGCAAGCCCAAACCCATCCTTTGATCAGGGGATCGGATCACTACCGACCTGCAAAGGGCCGGTAGAAATCCAATACCCTCGACGAACGCATTGCTGTCCCCGCCGGCACAAAAGGTGTGGCCGACGAGCAGATACCCTTGTCCATACAAACACGAGAACGGACTTACAGAATGAAGACTATCACATTGATTACACTGGCAGCGATGGCTCCCACATTGTGCATGGCGGATGAAAGTGTCCGTTGTCAGGGATTTTGGGACAGATGGCTGCCTGAGCTAAGAGAGGATCTGGCGCATCTGGTTGGTTTGATT
>NZ_JBXWMF010000056.1:0-7491 GCF_059609725.1 Ruegeria sp. YTSC199 | reverse complement strand
TTAGGATAGCTCTTACGCGACAAGGGCCACAAACGGGTTCCAGAACCCCCGCAAAGGAGGATGGGCGTAATCAACATCGCATGCTCTAAATCCGATCTAATTTGGATCGGTTCTATTCAATGTGACTTGCCATGACAACGTTTTGCACAGTAGCCGTCTGAAAAAGGTCCAATGCTGCCTTTTTTGCGGTCAGAGCTTCAGGGACGCGCCGTCAGGAACTTGGGCTCGGTTCCGTCCAGGCAGACCGCGCTCAGTACACCTGTCGCAAATGCGCCAGTATCAATGGAAATGCGCCCCTGTTGCGTTCCGGCAGTTCCAACGATTGTGTGCCCATGCACAACCCATACACCATCGCGCCTAACCTTTGACTGAAACGACGGGTGACCCCAGACAAGGGCCTTGTCCGATTGCGCCTCGGGCGGGGTATCTGGATCGGCACCAGCGTGGACAACAAGCACATTGCCGGACATATCCCAGGTCTGCAGTTCAGAGACCCACTGGCAGAGCGCGCCGCCCATCGCCTCCCGCAGCTTGTCGCGACAGTCCGTCAATTCGTCACCGCTCATCTCGGATCGGGCCCCGCGCACACCGAATGAGGCCAGGGTCTGCAAACCGCCATTGCGCAGCCAGCGCGGGCCTTGCCCTTTCGGATCCCGCAGGAACTGCAACAACATCTCTTCGTGGTTGCCCATCAGACAGGTCAGGTCCGGGCGGGCGCTGATCAGGCGCAATACCTCGGCGCTGTGCTCGCCGCGGTCGACATAATCGCCCACCAAAATAGTTCGATAGTTCTGAGGGACATCGGACAGCAATTTTTCCAGCTGGACGATACAGCCGTGCACATCTCCGATCACGCAAAGCGGACTGTCCGGGTTCGGAAGCAGGAAGGGTTCACGCCGCCCGAGCCGTTTGAAAAGCGTTGTCAGCACGATGCGCTGGTCTCCTGACTGGTTGGCCGCATTAGGTCCCGTTTGGGTAATCTGGCGTCGGTTTTTTGATCCGGTCGTGATACCCCTGCGCTGAACTCTGGGCAAGCCCAGCCTCAGGCGGTCCGGCAGGCCGGCACGCCCATGCGTATAAGTTCTCTGCCTTTCACCTTGTGGACACCGTTGATGCGATTGCGCGCAGTGGTCATAAACCATGATTTCAATGGTTCCGGATAGTAGTCCGCCATAACCTTGCTGAAATAGTCGAAGTCCTCGGGCGCTAACCTACGGCCACTACGCGACGGGCCATGAAATCCAAAGGTCGTATCGGGATCAACACATGTACCGGGCAGCCCCAGAAACATCGTGCATGTCGAATAACAGACGCGCCCGCGTATTTCGACCTGGATGCCGTTGCGCTCAAGGTTTTCCAGCTCAGCCAGACGGTCATGCAAATACCCACCGCGGTCGCTGCCCACTACTAACAGTTGCTGTGCCTCGACGCGTGACGGAGCACTTACGGCCGATATCAGCGTAGCAACTGCCAACAACGCCGTTAAAAACCGAGCGGCACCACGGGTGGAGGATGTTCCGGCACGCAGCGGTGCCGTGATAGAACAGTCAAACAGGCTCGGCATCGTCATTTCTCCAGTTCCAGAACTTTCTGGATCAGGACTAGAGAGTTGCGTTGCCTCAGCTGTGTGCTGCCTGTGGCGAATCTTGGTCTTAAATCAATGTTTTAATGGAGTTTTTACGAAAAATTTCCGCTCCCTGTGCGTGCGCAGGATTGCCTGCGCGGAAGCGCTTCCCAGGATCAAGTAGGTCTATGGGTTATCGTTGGTTTTGATGCATGCTGCCTACACCGTGACCCGCGTTTTTGCTCGCGCACAAATCCTGATGGTTATATCGAATCCGCCCTTTGCCAGATCGATGTAGGTTCCTGTTCGGCGGCCGGACCGGGTTATTCAGACTTGGCAGACGAAAACGTCTAAGGGTTGAGGCAGAGAGCCAAGTTAAAAAATGGCGACCAGAGCCCTTTAGTTGTGATCCTGACGCGTGGTGCTTCGTGCCCCAAATTTGCCAGAATCATAGCTTTCCGCGAGACTGAGGGATGTTCTTGGGAGCGATCCATTATGATTAGGAATGCTGTTTATCGATTGATTTTGATATTTCTGGTTTCTCTATTTGGCCTTCATGCCTCAAAAACCGCGGCAGACAACATAAACGAAGATGATGTCTCTGCCGAGCTCAAGCATTACGCCCTTAGTTTCTTCAATATGGTCCATTCAGACTCGAAGATGGTAGTCGCTGAGGCACACAATAGAGATGGCCGACTTGTAGTTGTCATGTTGCACACACCTGGACCTGACGACAATCCAGCTGATTATTTGGTCGTCGCCGGAGACCCTGCTTACAAGCGGTTTTTGGAAACAGACTACACAGAATTTCTGAAAGAGAATCGAATTGATGTAGCCAATCTTAGACGCGTAGGCACAATTTTGTACGTGGAAATGCACCATGTGGTTTTCAGGGCCCGAATACCACAAGACCCTGGCAAGCTGACAACAATCCAACAAGGGAACTTTAAGATCCATGTAAAACCGGATGGCTCGGGAGGGCTTGCCTCGGAAGTGACCGCAGAACGCATTGACCCAGGTGGCATGACCGCTGGAAAAAGGTCGAATGCACTGGTGGTGGTAGAACAACGAAAGAAATCGGAGAGCCAAGAAAGAGCAAAGAAACGAGATGCCAAGGCGCAGGAGAAGGTTTCAAAACAGCGCACAATTTACGCGGATGCGACCGCTAAAGGAACAGTCTATAAAGGATACGGTTTTTGGGTTTACTTCGAAAACCCGACGTTTATGGCGAGTATTTTCAACGGTGGCGGTTCTGGCCAAGATCTTGACGGGATAATGCTGGCTTGGGTTTCAGCATTTGAAGCGCAATGCAGCCATCTACTTGTTGATAACTACCACGAGATTGAAGACCAGACCTTGGTCACTGTCAGAAATGGTTTTGGTGTTGTTAGGTCGCAGCATGTTGAGACTGACAAAGTAAGAGTCAGGTCACATTTTGCGCCTTTTGTGCGCAATGCGCGTTTCAGTGTGAATCCTTCTGGGATGACGGCGACCCTCGAACATCTAGGGAGAATCCAGAGCGGGGATTTCTCTGGAATCTTTGAAGTGCCGACGGTGATCCGTTCTCCTATCGTCGATGCGGGCACGTTTATTGCGTTGTCCGGTTGTGACAGTAACGCGGTTCGGCAGTTCGACATGAACCTTTTGGCTGCTCTCGGCGGTGGGAGAACGGCACAAGAATTCAATGATTTTGACAGCCAAATATCTCACTCAGAATCCAGTCCTGAACCGACGGGCAGGAACTTCGGCAGCATGTCTGAAGCATGCTGGCATGACTCGATGTATGAGATAAGCACCCTGAAACCCTATTTGCCGCAGCTTTGCGTATGCGAGGAAGAGGCAATCGGAACCAAATTGAATGCAAAGTTGAAGAGGGAAGCAATATCCAATTATCCGGGATTTAGACGCATGTTGAGGGAGGCAAAAACTCCCGTGCTCTACGAGTTGAGGCGGGCGAACTATCAAGCATGCAAGCATCTACTTGAGTAGTCCAACCTCTTATCTTACTTGATACTTGGGGGTCTCCGGGTTCAGGCCCGATAACCTACGCGGCACATTCATACTGCTGGCATCGGACGACGTGTCGGAGGCCTTGCCGACCGAGAACTCAAGCGACAGTTAGCAAGGCACGCAGAGGTCCAAACTCGCAGTGAGCTTAAAATGATGCGCTCTGAACCAAATTGGCGCTGAAATGCACCATGATCCGGCGCGAAACCCAGGGGGTTTACGGCTGCGGGCTTTGCCCGGCGGGCACGCTGTTCTTGATTAGGTGGATTTCATTTGACGCTTGGTTCGTCGTTGCAACCGCCAAAGATCTCTCCAGTAAGACGTCTTCCAGGGCGCGCTCAGGGCTACCTTCCACCACTTGCGCTGCTCTTGAAACAGCTTGTTTTCATAATCCTTTTTCAAATAGCGCTTGGGCAACGCAATATGGATTTTGGGGGCGAGATTCTGAGCGTCGGCAGAGCTGCCGGAATTGTTGGGCACCAGCATTGCCGCGGTTTGCATCGCCAGCAGACGTTTCAAATTCACCTCAAGCGTCGAGGGGTGCACATAGTCGATGACCGGACCGACACTATTGCCGCCGGCGTCCGCCCAGGCGTCACCCAACTCGGTATTTGTGAAAACAACCGTGCTCTGCAAGGATTCCCAATCGCTGAAAAAACTGTTCCAGATCGCCGGGCGCACGACATCGCGTAACATAAACCCTTCGGCAAGAAACAGCATCGCCCAAAAGCTAGGCCAGGCGATCAAAAGATCCTGTACGTCCTGTTCTGTCGCCGAAACCGGTGTGAATACCACGATATCCGCGATCTCCGTGATCAGGCTGACACTGTGTTCCGCTTCGCTCAGACTGGCTGCGGGCAGCCCCTTTGCGACGTGGACGATGCGAAGACCTTCAGCGGTCTTATGGCACTGCGCAAGTTTTCCAAACGTTGTATGGGTGACCTGCGCGACACCGTTCAACCTGTATGCATCGCACCAGTCGGAGTGTGTCCGGCCGCCCAGAACGATAACTTCACTTACTTGTTGCTTGCACGCTGAAATGACGCTCTCAACGGCTAAGCTCCTTGTTTCACTGTCATTCATTCAGGTTTACACTCTGGCGGATTTATTACGTATGTATTTCGACTTGGACGCATGTCCGAACGTTTGAAGCGACATTAAAAATGTTGCCCCGATATCTCTAGCTTCTGATTTTGAGACATTGAATGGGCGATTTCGGTGAATGAGCTCCAGTTGCTGCCAAGCAATAGCGGCGCGCGGGACAGCAAAATCACATCGGCAAGCGCGTATTTGAGCTGCATTTCCGAGCGGTCGTACACCGTCCGTGGCAGGCTGGACACGCGATCTTTGTACTTTGCGGCAAATGCGCCATAGGATTCCGAGTTGTCCGAAGCCAGGAAAATCGTCGAATTGGCGGAAGACTCCAGCAACTCGTCGATGCGCTTAAAGAAAAAGCCGTAATGAGATCTGGTTCGGGCGCGTCTGGCAATCTCGTCTTCCGATTTGGACCAGTCACCGGGAACGTCCCCATGAGGATCCGTGGCGGCGCCACCATTCATACGGACGTGGACAGCGATATCGTTCGGACTTCTGACGGAATCAACCATGTCCTGAACATCCGCACTTGGCTTCAGAGCGCGCAGGAAATCTTTTTCAATCTCGTCGTAAGGCGCTCCAAAGGTGAACCTGTAGGCGGACTGAACGAGAACGTCACGATTGGCGTGAACAAGCGAACTGGAATCAAAGGCATCCCGAAATGCCTTGCTCATCAGATCGACCTCCAACACGTTTTCCGGGTTGTTGTCGCTGGTGTCCTCGATGGCGCCGTCGAAATCAAACAGCGACGAAAAACTGCAATCACAATGCTCATCTGGTACCCACCGGACAATCAGGTCCCGATCATGGACTTTTGCAAATGCAGCCCCGGAGGCAATCGCGCGCAAACGATTGCCCAGTCCATGCTGGGCATCGACGATAAGTTTCGGCCTGCCTTGGGTGTGACCGATCGGAACCGTTATTTCGGTATTTTTCTTAACGGATTGCAAGGGCCCGCTGCCGATAGCCGCGACCGCGTCTTTAAGGGAACGGGTCATCAGCGCATAGTCCACGGCCTCGCAAGACGCAGTGATCTTAACGCCCTCGAAAACGTCCTGTATTGCACCGACTGCGGCTTCGGCGCGTTCCGATCTTGTCCCGATCAAGTTTGTGTCAACGCCAAACGGGTGGCTCCGCCGCAACCGGACATTGCCCTCAGAATTGCCCAACTGTTGGAAGCCGGCCATTGGGCAACTGCTGTCCCAAGGCGCCGATGACGAAGCTGTTTGCCGATTCAGGGCTATCCAAAACTGCGGGAAAGCCTGCACCTCATCCCAGCCGGTGACCGGTTTGCTTTTGGGGCGGTCGATGCGCCTTGTGTCGGAATGATCAATGTGGCGAATGGTGTCGGGGTCAACATCAACTCGTTCAACGCCTGAGTGTGTCAGGCGATCATACAGATCATCGTCATCCCAACCATAGGTAACAATCTGTTCGTTGAACCCGTTGACAGCAATCAGGTCCTCGCGCCCGACAACAAAGAATCCGTTAACGTGGCTTTGGCCCGATTTCGCCAGCCGCCAGTTTCCTGCGGTCAGTTTCCCAACACCCATGGTATTGCGGCTGAAAAACTCGGGTTCAAGGATGATGTCACTGTCGACTTTGACGATCTTGTCTCTGGTCGTCGCCCGAAAACCCACGTTGTAGGCATGAGAGAGAATCCAGGACCCTTCATCTTCGACACGAAGAATACGGACGCGAGGGTCGCGAATCCCGGTCTGTTCGAGGGTAATCGCGACCGGAATTTCGGAACTCCAGTCCACGATGATAATCTCGTCGATATCTTGGTGGACCAACCACGTCGGAAGGGTCTGCACCAGATGGTCATTTCTGTTCATGCAGCATGTAACAAGCGAGTAACCCTGCTTTATCGCGGCATCCGGCTCAAATTCTTCTCCGGCTTCTTCAAACTTGGGCATGTCCTGCCAATTTTCCGGGCGTTTCAGTACTTCACTGTAAATGGACGCCACCACCGAAGGGGATTTGGCATTGCGAACTGAGAGCTGTGTTCTGATCACACTACGAAATGTGTCGCCAGTCCGAGCTGTATTGGAATCGTCGTTTGAAGCCAGTACATCGCAGAGGCTTGCAACTATGTCCTTGGAAGATTGCATTTCTTTCCCAGTTCGAGATCTTGATAAGCTACGACATCCAAATTAAATCAGTGCCGCTCGCGACTTACCATCCTAGATTGTATTCAAAAATTGTTTCGGCACCGAGTACCTGTTTGCCTGAGCGTGTCAATCTCCAAAGATACTAAGTTTTTAGGACGGGCCCAAGAATTCAACATCTATGAGCGGCGTTACGCCTGAATCGTGCCATTGACAAGGTGCGTGGTTTTTCCGTCAACCAGTAAGAAAGCAGAGCGCCGCCAAAACCTTTCCGCGCTGACCGCCATTGCGCTTCCCAGAGAATCATCGGACTGGTCCATATAGGGACTACCAGCATTCGCGTATAAAATTACACATAATTCTCAAGACTTAGTCAGTTTCTCAAGGAAACAACGGTCGCGACATTCGGTTTTCGCCTCTGGTCTCGAGCTTTGTTGACCGATCGAAGTCGAAAGCTGGAAGCTAGCAGCCCACAAGTCCGGACGAGTGGAACAATTGTTGACCAAAGAACCAATTTGAACACGCCCAAGTCGCATGAGCGAAAACAAGCCGATCCAAACACGGACCACACCTGACACTGTGTCGGTGTTAATCAAGCAGTCCATTTGACTGTTTATAGATTGAACGGTCTGTATTTTTTTGGTTGCGGGAGTAGGATTTGAACCTACGACCTTCAGGTTATGAGCCTGACGAGCTACCGGGCTGCTCCATCCC
>NZ_JBXWMF010000055.1:0-7775 GCF_059609725.1 Ruegeria sp. YTSC199 | reverse complement strand
GGAGCCTATCTCGGAGAGGACGACATCGTCCGATACGAGGACGTCTACGCCCGCGGCCAAGGCGCAAAGGGCTGAACGAGACGCGGGCTGGTTGACGGCTTCCGTCTGTGGAAATAGTGCGCAACAGCGCTCAAGGATTTACCATGACTGAAGTAAACGAGTTTGTTTCGCAGAATATGGAAAATGCCAAAACGGATTTCTCCGGCCTGCGGGTCGCAATCGTGCACTACTGGCTTGTCGGAATGCGGGGCGGGGAAAAGGTCGTCGAAAGCCTGCTCGACCTGTTTCCGAACGCGGTCATTGTCACCCATGTGTACGACCCGGAAAAGGTGAGCGACAAAATTCGCAAGCAGGACGTGCGCGAGACGTTTATCTCCAAGCTCCCCGGCGCTCGGAAGCACTATCAGAAGTATCTGCCACTGATGCCTCTTGCGCTCGAACTGATCGACATGACCGAGTTCGACGTGATCATTTCAAGCGAAAGCGGGCCAGCAAAGGGGATCATCCCACGGCCCGATGCCTTGCATCTTTGCTATTGCCATTCACCGATGCGCTACATCTGGGATCACTACCATATCTACCGTGAGTCCGCGGGACGTCTGGCAAAGCTCATGATGCCTTTCGTGGCGCACAAAATGCGGATCTGGGATGTCAGCGCCGCCGCCAGGGTCGACCGTTTCGTGGCGAATTCCGGATTTATCGCGCAGCGCATCGAAAAATACTACCGACGGGATGCAGATGTCGTCTTCCCCCCTGTCGATGTAGCCGAATTCAGTATTTCCGAAGACGTAGGAGACCATTATCTGCTGGCCGGTGAGATGGTGTCGTACAAACGGGCTGATCTGGCGGTGGATGCGTTCAACGCCTCGGGCCGAAACCTGGTTATTGTCGGCGACGGGGAAACGCGCGCCGAGCTGGAGCAAAAGGCCAAGAGCAACATCACCTTCCTCGGACGGGTTCCCTTTTCCGAACTGAAACGCCAGTTTGCAACCTGCAAAGCGCTGGTGTTTCCCGGCGAAGAAGATTTCGGGATCATTCCGGTCGAGGTTATGGCCTCGGGGCGGCCGGTCGTGGCCTATGGCCGGGGTGGTGCCCTGGACACGGTCTTGCCCGGCGTGTCGGGTTTGCATTTTCACGAACAGACCGTAGATGCGCTGAACGCGGCGATCGACCTCCTTGAAGCAGATGTGGCACTTGTGAATTCTCCTAAAAAAATACAAGCGCACGCGGCCCGTTTCGACCAGCAGGTTTTCAAGGCGCAAATTGCGGAACTGGTGACACGGGAACTGGGTCTGACCGTAACAGACGCGCGCAGCGCATAGTGGCCTTGAGCGACATGAACACCGGCAGCATCGCAAAATCCGGCAAGAGATTTGCTCTGAAAAGCCTGGCGGCGTTGTTCATTAAATGCGCGGCAGCCGGGCTTTCGTTCGTTATGTTCGTTGCCTTGTCGCGCGGCCTCGGTGACGACGGTTTCGGGCGGTTCAGCTTTGCCTTCTCTTTGGCCACGATCCTCGCGATTGCCGGCACCGTCGGACAGCGCAATGTGGTCTTGCGCTTTGCTTCTTTCTACCTGCACGACCACGACGAAGCCAAAGCCCGAGCAGTCGTGCGGTTCAGCTATGGGATCGTTCTGCTGGGCTCTGCGGCTGCCGCGTTGGGGCTGACGCTCGTGGCGGCAATCCTGCCCGTTTTCGAAGGTCGGCAGACCCTGCTTTGGGCGACCGCGGTGTTTACCGTCGTTCTGGCTCTGGCCGAGTTTCAGCCCAACCCGCAACGGGCTGCGGGCTCTGTTTGGTGCGCGCTGCTGCCCAGGGATGTCTTGTTTCGCCTGGCCGTCATTGCTTTGGCCATGTTGGCCGCATCGGGCATGATCCCGGCGCTCGACCCGGCCACAACATTGTTGCTGATGTCGGGTATTCTGGGCGGGTTATTTCTGGTCCAGTCCTTCCTGGTACCGCTGACCAACCCGGTGCGGCTGATGGCCGGAGAAACCGACTTTAGCCAAAGGAGCCGATGGATTTCCGCCTCGTGGGGAATTTGGGGGAACTCGGTGGTCAATGCGTCGGGTAGGAATATAGCGATTGTCATTGTTGGTGGCCTACTTCCGGCGGCCGTTGTCGGCGCTATTTTCGCAGCCTTGCGTACGGCCATGGTGCTGGAATTGTTTCTGATGGCGATCAACATTGTCGCCGCCCCGCTGCTTGCGGCACAGCTTGGCAATCAAGACTTTGACGCCGCACGAAACACCTGCCGCCGCATCAGCCTGATGTTGGGGATGCCGACATTGGCCAGCTTCGTGATTTTTGTTCTGTGGGGCGATCAGGTGCTGGAGTTGTTCGGTCCGGGATATGCCAAGGCGCATCCAGAACTCATCGTGATCAGCCTCGGCTATCTGGTCAGCGCTTTTGCGGGTCCGACGGCCCAGATCATGGAAATGTCCGGGCATGAGCGGATACATTTCGTGATGCTGGTTGTCACGACGGGCCTTTCGCTTGCGGCCTTGCCCGCCGCCGTTTCCCTATGGGGTCCGATGGGTGCCGCAATCTGCATCAGCTGCAATCTCATCGCACTGAACGTCGCGGCGTATATCTACATCTTCAGAAAAATCGGGATTTCCTCAGGCCTTGTGAATCTGGCCTTGCTGACCAAGGAGCGCAGGCAGTGACCACCAATACCCTACCCGTCAATTTTCTGTATCTGGGTGGCGACAAGTGCGGATCCACATGGATTTGGCACATACTGAACCAGCATCCCGATGTTGCATTGGCCACCGCAAAAGAGATCTTCTACTTTGATCGTTTCTATGACAAGGGCCCAGATTGGTATCGCCGTCAGTTTCCCGCACAACCTCAGGCCATGCGGCTGGGTGAAATCTGTCATGACTACCTGTATTCCGAACCTGCACTTGAGCGCATTGCCCGCGATCTGCCGCAGGACAGCCGGTTTCTGGTGACTGTGCGCGAGCCGGTGTCCCGCAGTGTCTCTCATTGGAAGTACCTGCGAAAAATAGGCCGGACGTTGGCAAGCTTCGAAGACGCCGTGGTACAACAGCCGCAGATCATTGAGCATTCCCTGTTTGGAAAACACGTGAAAAACGCGGTACATCATCTGGGGGCCGAACGGGTGCATGTCCTTGATTTTGCGAAACTCAGAACGGATCCCATTGGTTTTGGCCGGTCCATGAGCGACGCCCTTGGTATCCCCTTCGCAGAAGCACTTCCTTATGAGCAGCGTATTTTGGAGGCCCAGGCTGCGCGCAATCCAATGTTGGTCGGGGCATTGCGCAACGGTGGTTGGATACTCCGTCGTCTGGGGCTGCCAAGCCTGGTGTCGAAGGTGAAAAGCAATCCGCTTGTTTCCCGGACGCTGTACACATCCAGCCCGGCGCGGGCGCCTGCCGAACCTGGTGCGGAGATACTGCAAGAGTTGACCGAACGATTTGCTCCGGATCAGGTCATTCTGACCGAACTCATGGCAACGGAGCAGGTTGCATGAAGATTGTTTTGGCCGCTGTGATGCACAGCCCGAACCTAGGCGACGGCCTGATCGCAGATTGTTTGAGCGAGCAGTTTCGCCATCAGGACAGTAGGGTCGAAATTCGCTGGTTGGATCTGGCTGGACGCGGAACCTTTGCAGCACCCTCCAAGGGCGCGCGCACCTTCCTGCTGTCTCTGTTGACCCGTTTGCCACAAGGCTTGTCGCAAGCACTGGCAAAACAGTTGGTAAAACGGCAGATCCGCACCAGCCTCGAGCCAATGATTCCGGATAGCTTTCAGGATGCTGATGCCGTGGTGATCGGTGGCGGGCAGCTGCTGGGGGATGCGAACCTGAATTTCCCGCTCAAGATTGCCCGAGTCGTTCAGGAAGCGGAAAAGCGTAGCCTGCCAATCGCGATTCATTCGGTTGGTGTTGCAAAATCCTGGTCACCGCGCGGCAGGCAACTCTTCTCTGCGTTGCTTGGGTCTCCGAATCTGCGTTTCGTATCCGTGCGCGATCAGGGGTCTGCAGACAATCTGCGTCACCACTACAAATCGCTTGGGATTGACCTGCCCGAGGTTCATATTTTTCCCGATCCGGCCCTGACTGCCAGCGAGCTGGCGCTGCCTCAGGCCCCCGAGGCCGCTGTCGGTGCCATCGGTGTCGGGATCGCCCATCCGGCCGCGATCAACACCCACGCCGATCAGGACACGCTGAGTTTCAAACAGTCCCTGTCTCAGTATCAGGCGATCCTGACTGAGCTTCAGCAGCGCAATGAAAACACCGCTTTGTTCACGAATGGCGCAGGCGAAGACGAGGAGATGCTTGATGCACTCTGGCAGTCTCTTCCGTCCCGGCAGGGAATATCCCGTCTGCCACGGCCTGAAACCCCGCGGGACCTGGTTGCGGCTATCAAGGCAATGGACCTAGTCGTTTCACACCGTCTGCACGCCTGCATAACGGCACATGCCGTGGGCACGCCCGCCATCGGTTTTCGATGGGATTCCAAGGTTGACGGTTATTTCTCTCTCGTGGGTGAAACAGAAAACCTGTTGCGGTTCAGCGAAAAGCCTGAACGCATTGCAGACCATGCCGTACGCCTGAAACAGGCTCGAAATACCGCAGATATTGAGCAGCAAATACCCGTGATCCAAATTGGTGCGCATCAATTGCTGAGCAGTTTGGCGGCGTCGGGCTCATCTGTTGCAAGCTGAAGCCGATAACGCCGACTAACAATTTCCGGTTGAGCAACCAGAGGTAAAAGGCGTTAAAAAACAGAATGCTACATAAATTCCATGCTTCTGAGCAGTACATGGAAAATACCCAAAAACGCCAGACCCGGAAACAACTTTGTAGGTATGAGCGTTGCCAAAACCGGGATGAAAAAGAAGAAATACCTAGCGTTCTGAAAGGCATAAGTGACGTGGGTGTAGAAAAAGTAAACTGAAAAGAAGCAGGCAACCAACCATAGGTGATCTCTTAGGTTTTGCCTGAATTCACGCGAGCAATACAAAAACACGGCTACGACCACCGAAAACAATGCGTCTATCCAGTAAGCTCCTGTGTGCAAGCTAAAGAAATGAAAGCTGGCAAAAAACACAGATAAACTTTCCACCGGAGAGTAATCCGGGTTGGCAACGTTTCTCGTCCAGTCGAACCGTTGTATCAGCCCGCCTATCCAAGGAAATGAAAACGCGGCCCCTGTTTTCATTGCTGCATCTAGAAAAACCGCAAACCCTACAATGCCGATTGGCACCGACCTTTTGAACCCAGCGTTCTGCAGGAACAACGCAGCCCGAAAAGTCAGAAGAACTCCGAGGTTAGCCTCACCGGTCACGTAGAGCAGTGCAGCCAGAAGCGCTATAACCACCCCTTCGGCTCTTGAAGAAAGGTTGGGGCGTATCAAACAAAGAGGAAAATAGAAAAACTCCCAGTAAATCTTCGAAAAAAGAAAGATAGAAAGCGGCCATATCGCTGCTAGAACAGCAGTCTTCTTGTCAACGAGTTTAAAGTAGATCAGGATAAAGGTTATCCCAACATTGAATGCGAACAAAACCAATCTGGTCCAGATCTCGCTGGTCCATACATGGTTCAATCGGGCGTTATTTTCGAAAGACAAGATGTTTACAAAATACTCGACAGCCTTGATCTCATCCGGTCGTCTTTCATAGGTGAAAAACGCAGCCTGAAACGCGAAGTGAAAGACCACAAACAGGAGAACCGCACCAATTACCAAGTACGTGTTTCTCTCGTTTTCTCGCCGATCCGCAAAAACTTCGACCATTACTCAGACTTTTGACCTTTTTTTGATTTTCTTCGTCGTCGAGTGATCAATGTCCATTCGACTACACACCAAAAATACGATTGAACATGCCCGGCATTTTCGCTCCGCCCCCCTATAGGCCAGTTACCGGACGAAAGCGAGAGGGCTTCAGCCTGTCAGTGTTAGCCGTCGATGATCCGCCGACCGGTTTTGGGGTTTCGATGTCGGATGACAACCTCCCCTGATCAGGACCAAGGCTCTGCGGTGCGCAACCTGAATCCGAACGTCAGGCGTGATCCATGCTGCGTGTCAGATGTTGTTGCTCAGGCAGTGCCACCCGATTTCTTTGCGTAAAATTTGCGAACAAGCATTTGTTCTGCCGGGCTGGGAACCCGGTTCAAATGAATGCTGCCATAGTTTCGGATGTTCGAGGCATTGGGGCCGAAAAACAGGTAAGGATCAGTTCCGTCATCCACCAGCGCGACACCGCTCCCGGTAACAATCTGCCCGTTCACATTGGCAGATCTCCGGGCCGTGTCATGCGTTGCAGTGACCACCACATCAACGCCAATCAGCGACGCAGGCGCGTCCACATTGGTCGGTGCACCTCCAAAAGCAACCGTCACCCGCCGGGGCTGCGACTGTGGCGTCGAAATCAGCGGTTGCCGCTTTCCGCCATTGTTGCTTACGATATGGGCAAATGCACGGTTGATGCTGATCGTCCGAAAGGCAACGGCTTCGAACAAATCCACCGAGAACGGCACGGCGCCCTGAAACTCCAACAGGTCATCCACACCGTCGCTTTCCAGCCATTGATGGGTGCCGTCGGTCTGATAGGTTGGTGCAGCCGCCATATTAGGAGCCAGAAAGTAGCCCCCCAAATTGCCCTTGTTGTTCAGACGTCGAACGGGATCGCCCGCAGACGTCACCGGCACGGTGCCCTCTGCGTCCTGAAACAGCACCGAAAGGTCGGATGGGTCGCACCACACCAACGGGCCAAGGCAACCTATCCCACCATGTTTGGTCCGAACCGCCAGTGTTGTCGTGGAAAGGCCAAGATCTATCATGCTGATTCACCCCATTGTATTTTCAGGACTGTGCATCCCATCCGTTCCGCGGTACCAGGCATTCCAACCCGGAAAATGTTTGGCCTTTGGGCCATGTTCTTAGTTCTCCAATTGGATAATAGCTTCAGTCGCTCTCACCGGTGTGCCGATCACTCCGGAACCGTCCTCTGTTTGCCGAAATGCCTTAGTCATCCGAGCAAGGACGCCTCAAAGAGGAAAAGCCGCCGCCCGCGATTTTTCGGTCAGCCGAGATATTTTGCGAAATTCGTTGAATTCTTGTTAGGCAACAGTCCGGCCTGTTCAGATTGAACTGCGGCGTCACAAATCATCCCTGCCCCGCCAGAGACGTTGCGTTGGCGGATGTTTGACGAAAAGACGCCATGCGTTGCGACCACCCACACCGCACCCAGTCGTGGCTGAACCAACAAAACTCGAAAATCGAAAAACGACTCCAACTTCATGCCCACAGGGCAATTCCGGTCAGTTCTGCCGAACAATGTCTTCCGTTGGGTCGGAACTGCCTGTGTCACGACCATTCCACAAGTTGTCGCATTGAAAGTCTCGGCCAACCGGATCCGAGCTTTGTCGATTGGAATGCTCGCATACTGTCGTTCGAATCCGAATCGTTCCGGTGCGCAAGTCAACGGCTTCCCATTCGTGCACAGAGTGCGGTTTATTGCGGTTCGCCTTTCTAACCTCAGTCACAGTCAACTTAATCTCCGGAACTCAACCTTCGATTGTATAACGACGAAGTGTATGCTATGCCTCCGGCTACGAACCGCTGCAACTGCGCAACCATTGTGTAAGTACTTGGGTTTTTTAACCCACAGTTTGTTTTACATCCTAAATACCTTACGTCGCGGATTTATCCGGGACGCCGTTTGATTACTTCTTTGGTGCATTAGCAGCTGCTCCCATGTTGTCAGGATAAATTTAGATGTTGGATTTTGCTTCCTCAACGACTT
>NZ_JBXWMF010000054.1:0-9678 GCF_059609725.1 Ruegeria sp. YTSC199 | reverse complement strand
AACCGGGAAATTTACCACTAACTCAAGTGAGATTGAGAGGTTGATTTTTTGGAGGTAGGAGAAACGAAATCTAATGCGCACGGCCGCAATGCGCAGAAAGCAGACTTTGCAAAGTCCGGCGTGCGGCCCTAACCCTTCTGCGGTTCAGCTTCTGCTTCGTCATACGAAGGTAGATACTACAGTACGTTACCTATGCGCCGTTCGCTTTCCGAAACCAACCGTGCCCGAAATCGCGGCAGCATCTGAAAAAAGACCGAACCGAACGCTGTCACTGGGTTGGAAGCAGTAGTCCTTTCTAAATCGTAATCAATGATAGAAAATCTATTCCGCGTTCGAAAGTCCACCAACTTGCGATAGCTGCACATACAATTGCAATCGAAACTCTCAACGACATTTCGGGTGTCGGACCTAGTTTCGCGAAGAAGTGCAGCAATGGCCAGATCACAAGAACAATAGCGAGCTGACCAACTTCAACACCAACATTAAACGCCAGCAGGCTCTGCCAGATGTTAGGCGACGTCACCTGAAGTATTTCATGTAAAACGAAACTGAAGCCCAAGCCATGAAGAAGACCCATAAGTACCGTTACGACAAAGACCTTTTTGTTAGAGTTCCTTTCCAACTTGTCCCGTCTAACGGCCAGAAAGGCCGCGTAGACGATGGACAAGGCAATCCCGGTTTCGACAAATGGCACAAACCAGGCTCCTGACGGCACATACCCGAAAAATCCAAGGGACAGAGTTACGCTATGGCCTACCGTAAAGCCGGTGACTCGCCACAGAAGTGCGCTTAGACCGGGGGCACCAATCACCAGGCAGATAACAAATAACACGTGGTCGATGCCTTCCAGGATGTGTCGCAGGCCTTCCCAAACGAAAGTTACGATCCCTGAGAGCCGGGACCTGGAAACCTGCACCGGTTCTTCCATCAGGCCTCGGGTTCGAAAGACTAGCGGATCGCTTGATCCATAGTCCAGAATGAGATTGGCGGTCATTTCCTGATCGGGCAGGCCTGGGTCCAAAGAACTGGAGATGGCATAGGAGATCGGCGCATTTCCCAATTCATACCAGAGCGTGACATCCACAATAACGTCACCAACATAAACTGGCGGGTCATCCTGTATGGTCGTTCCCGCTGACACAGATTGCTGGGCTTCGCTCAGCGTCGCAAAACCCGGCTCCTCACCTACTTTGTGAATGGTCACGGATTCAACGTCGCCCAGAACCCGCGTACCAGTGATTTCGATGATCGTACCGGTTTCCGCGATGCGCCCAAGGCCAAGCGGGTTTTCAGCGATTTGTGAGGAGTCGACAAAATGAACCACCTGACCATCCTCAAGCGCATTTGTCGTGAAAGGAGCCGCTTCAGGAAGACCATCCTCACCCTTTTTGCCGATTTTGTCCGCCACTAGATATGGCATGGGCGTTCGCAAATAGATGCGCAGACCGTCGCTTGTGTGTTCTACGTGAAAAATACGAACATTGAGGTTCAGCAGGAAATGCGCCTGGCTGGCGACCGCAGCCAAGATCAAACAGGTCGTTATCCAAATCAACAACACCTTGTTCAGTCGGTTAAACATCCGGTGCGCGCGCCTCCATTACAGTGATACCCGTAAGCTTCCAAACGCCTCTTTCGGGACGGAACTCGACCCTTGCCCGATATTCCACCCGACGACGATGATCATGGCCCCAGTGACCCGCTCGGGCGTCTACAATCCACTTGGCAACCCCTTCGAAAGCACCGGTTATCTTATTGTCGCCTTCCATGATTGCGACATCGGTCACTTCGGCGATCTGTGCGCGGCTTCCGCCAGGCACATGAATGGCAAGGTTTGTTTCGAGTTCAGCAGCGACGTCTGTGAGGGCCGTGTTCCTGACAATTGGCTCTAGCGCTTTGCGACGTGCTTCTGGTGAGACCTCAAGCGCGGCCACATACGAGTTCGCCAAAAGTAGGGAAAAAATTTCAGAAGCCATCTGTTCTCTGGATGGACCGGCTATTGGATTTTGAAATGGAATTTGCATTTCGTGCCGAAAGGCGACCCCTGCAACTAAACTGCCAGCCGACAGCAGGACGAACCCGATCCGCCGACTTTTTAGGGTCGACAAGAGCGCGCCCACGCCTGCACCAAGCGCAACAGCGACAGCCAGTGCAGTCCAAATCGGCAGAAAGAAAACTCCCGTCGCCTGTACCCGCGTAACTTCAGGGTCGACGTAGCGTTTCAAATGGTTGATCCAACTTACCTCTGGATCTTCAGGAGTAGCCCAATCCAGAAAGGGACCGGCAACATCTGTCAACGTCACAGGCACATGCTGAATGGTTTGGTCGAACATATCCCATGTGACAGTCGCCTCTTCGGGCAGAGTCGAAATCGGATAGGACAATATCAAGCCTGCAAAAGTCGTGTCGGTCAGAAGCGTCGGAGAGCCCTCAACGACTTGAACTCCTGTTTCGCCCAGCGTCAGAAATGCGCCCCTGACAGAGGTGGGCTGAACTGGATCCCCCCCGATAATGACCGGATTACGGGTTTCGAATGCGTCCAGCGCAGCGTCGAGTATTGTTTCCTGCTGAGATGGGTTCAGTTTGGAACCCGTACCAAGGTCCATGTCTATCCAGGGCGCAAGTTCCCGCAGCCGGATAAGGATCTCGTGGCGAACCTCGCGTGGCGCAACGTACAGAAAAGACGTTGTGCCGCTTTGAGCTGACCGATTGAGGTTCGCATTGGTGAACGCGGTGAACCATGGGTCGGACCAGTCAATCTCAAGTCGTGCGTCACTATCGAAGTAACTGAATTTGGTGACAGGGACGGCACGATCAAAAACCATGAAGCCAATTGATGTGGCGGGCTTATCCTCCTTGGGTGTCGGAGGGCGAAAAATCAGGGTCTCGGGGCGCGCGCCGTCAAAACCGAAGAAAGCTTCGATGTAGATAACTTGCGGATCTTCAGGAGGAGCAGGAATTATGCGCCCGGTAATGGGATCGGTTCTTCCGGCCAAGGGGGATGCGCGGTCAATTCTCTCACGGTTCTCGGCAGTCACAAATTTGAACGACAAAGGTGATCTGTCGGCGCGGCTTACCGAAATGCCTTCGGATTCACTGCCAAACGCAGCTTGATGTGTAGCAACTGTCGGGTGGAGGTCCTGCAATATCTCGCTAGGCAAAAACGACGCAAAACCTTCAAAATCCTCGGGATAGACTTCCAGCTCAAGTCGAACGCCGTCGTTTTCCACCTGAAAGACTGCGATGTTTCTGGCGACCTCCGCCCCGCTATACGGAATGACGTCACCTATTGCAGAGCTGCCTATCACCAAAGCGGCGAACAACGTCAGAAGGCATCGGAATTGGATCAGCAATTTGGCCAGCGTCCTTCGCGGCGTCAAACTAAGTACAGAAACTTTGTCATTTCCGTCTTGTGCAGCTCATTATCGAGCCGCACCAAAACGTGTCATTACGTCAGTTTTGATCCGGCATAGGCGGTGGCGTGTAACCGTCCCATTTACCTGCTTGGACCTTGTCCGACGGTTCTTTTTCTTTTGAACGCTGTGCATCGATGTATTCGTCGCTTACTGCGGGCGGCAACGCATAGTCATCCACGCTCGCCTCGCGTACGACAATCTGGTCTTTGGTTACGTTGATCACCTGAAGATCACGTGCCAGCGTGAGTGGCCCATCGTAAGTCGACCGCACCCCCTCCAGAATCGCCTGGTAGTTTTCTGGTGAAAGCACGGAGTGATATCCCAAGGCCATACGCGGTTGGACGGCAGACATGACCTTTCCGAATGCCGCTGGCTCGGAATGGACGCGCGTGGCGACATATGTCGCTTGCGTCATGTCCCAGCCAAAATACGGTGCCAGCGCATCAGGTGGCAGGAAAGCCTCGTGGGAAGCAAGATCGGCTCCTTTGGCATATTCGACATACCACTTGTTCGGGTAGGTATCTCCGCCAAAAACGTATTTCAGCCCATTCCACTCAAGGGAATAGCTGACGGAACCGTCGAGGCTATGGATCGCAGGCCAGGAACGAATGGTGACACCGTTGTCTTGATAAACGATCTCGTTTTCCTGCATGTAGTCGAACTCGGTGACTTCGAGCTTGGCGCCCTCATCCGGCAACGCGCCCGTTCGCGTAGCAAGGTCCCACGCATAGGCTTTTGACATACCCTCAACGTAGGCTTTTGTTCCAAGTTCATCTTCTGATCCCGTGGGGCCATAGATGTGAAGCGGTGTATAACGACCTGATAACCATCCACCAACGTGCAGCCCCATAAAGTCCCCAACATGATCAACATGCAGGTGGCTGAAGAAAACTTTGTCGATCTTCGAAAAATCCGGGCGCAGCGAGAACAAGTTACCCGTTGATCCGGTGCCGACGTCGAACAGAAAGACATCACCGTTGCCCAATTCCACATAAAACGAAATTGAAACGGCGGCCTTTGTCTGGTTTGGCATACCTGTCCCTAACGCGGTTATCCGCATCTCATCTTCGCCGAGAATTTCAGTATTGGGGAAATAGGATGCCGGATAAACACCATCTTCAATGGGGGCAGCCGTTCGACCCGTGGGCAACATATTCTGCGCTGTGGCGGTTCCAGCTACCGCGATCCCCATTGCAAAAACCAAAGCCGTTGCGGAATTGAGCAAGCTATTCATAGTTCCCCCTCCATTCTGAAATAGTCATTCAGCACACAAATTCGTGAGCTCCCCATTCTCCGTAGACATCTCTACGGTAGGTCCATAGACTGCTCTATGTCAATAGAGGTGCCTATGGAAGCTGAGCCAAGGATAATTGAAAAACGGGAAAAGGCGTCACGGGAAGATTGGCTGCTTGCGACACTGGACGTTCTGAGGGAGCGGGGAATCGAAGGTGTGAAAGTTGTTGCAATTGCCCGCAGGCTTGGCCTGACCAGTGGAAGTTTCTATTGGCATTTTCGGAACTTAAAGGATCTTCTCGACTCGGTTCTGCTATTTTGGGAAGACGCTCTAACTGGTCATATCATCGAAGACGCACTTCAGTTCCAGGGACCGCCGGAAGAGCGGATAAGGGTATTGATGCATCAGGTTATCCGCGAAGACGCTTCCAGGCCGGATGGAGCTATCGCGGTCTGGGCAAAATCCGATGCCGATGCCGCACAATGCTATAAGCGTGCTATTAAACGACGATTTGAATTTTCTACATGGCTGTTCCAAGAGCTCGGTTTTGCACCCCCTGATGCTGAGATTCGAGGCCGGATGATGGTCATGACCCTGATGGGTGAGACAACGAACGATCTGAAACTGCAAGAAAACTGGCCGAGTGTAATTGACCGGCACTGGCGAGTTTTGGTGGACAAATAGTTTCCCACCGATTGGGTTGAACAACGTCATTTTCGATCAATTTTGCAGCTTTTGTCTCCGAGCTGATTGAAGCGTTGATTTTGTACACATTGGTGTCACACGCTGGGCTCCTGCGGGTCCGTTCCGTGTCCAATGGCTATCGATTTCGGGCTGATGGTATTTCGTAGTATCCTTATCGAAATCAAAAATTTTTGGGGGGACTAAGTGTGCGATTGAATCTGATATCAACTCTAGGCTTGGCATTTGCTTCGATATGCTCAACTGCGGCTTCTGACAGTGCGCTGGAGGCGCGAAAGTTCTATTATCCGAATACTGAACCACTTGGTGAAGCGGAGATGCGCGTTGTCTCGCTGGGTACTGGAACGCCCAATTTTCGACACTCCCAGGCGTCTGCATCATGGTTGGTCGAACTTGGGAACGGCGATAAATTTCTATTCGATGTCGGGACTGGTTCGTTAGCCAATTTGGCAGCCTTGGAGATTCCGTACACGTATCTCGACAAAGTGTTCATCAGTCACCTGCACGTAGATCATATCGGAGACCTGGATGCGCTATTTGTCGGCGGATGGGTTTCCAACCGGACTGTGCCATTACAGGTCTGGGGGCCAAGTGGACTGGAACCAGAGTATGGAACCGCGGCGGCAATGGACGGGCTTCAAAAAATGCTAGCGTGGGACGTGGCTGGACGTCGCGGAAACATGCCCTCCGCGGGAGGCCATCTAAAGGTAACTGAGTTCGACTATTCGAAGACGCAGGTGGTTTATGAGAACGATGGTGTGGTCATACGCTCCTGGCCCGCGATACACGGCATTGACGGTTCCGTGTCATACAGCGTGGAATGGAACGGGCTTAAGTTTGTCTATTCGGGTGACACCAACCCAAACAAGTGGTTCGTAGAAAACGCCAAAGAGGCTGATCTCGTCATCCATGAATGTTACCTAACGGTACAACAATTTATCGATATAAAGAACTACGATCCCGAACGTGCTCGTTTGGTTGCAACGGTAGTTCACACACCACCGGATGCGTGCGGCAAGCTATTTTCGGCTATCGAGCCTCGGCACGCGATTGCCTATCATACATTTGCCGACTTCGACATCGCCCCCGATACAATTGCGGCAATTCGAATGACCTATGATGGGCCGCTTACCTTGGCTCAAGATATGCTCGTCTGGAACATTTCGGCGGAGTCAGTAACCGTTCGAGAAGTTATAGGGTCAGACAATCCGTTGCCAGTTGCCCCCCCGACACCCGCCGGGCCACCTGACCCAAGTGAACGAACAGAATTGTCAGATTGGCTCAACGCAGGCCGACTCGACCTTGGCCAGGAGTAACCTGCGAGAAGCAATTCTTGCCAAACTGGGTTTGAGAAATCGGCAAAGCCCACATACTTGTGGTGAAGAACCTTTTGCCGATCATTCGGCAAGGGTCCGCGTTATCTGCTCTTGGATTGTAGGGCCAGATCGCGGCGGAAGACTGGCTTGGATTTAGCCGAAGTCCGCTGGATTAAACGACCGGCCTGGGAAAATCTGCCGCCCGCCGAATGATCGCAAGCGCAAGCGCAAAGGTTTTCTGTGTGAGAGAAAGTTGCGTGGGTAAAAGGCGGATTTGTTGCGCGTCTCGATTGTCGAAGCTGAACGCTGCGATAGGTCCGTACGAAATTCCGCGCAATCAACGCGGGTGAAGGACTGGTTCGGTGAAAACCGCTGCGTTGCCGAACTTTTGGCCCGCAGCAGCGACGACTTTCTGAGTCAGCAATAGCTGCGTGGGCAAAAGGCCGATTTGTCCGCTCCAAGGACTTCCAAAGCTCAGTAATGAATGTCCGGTTTGGGCTGATAGTGTTGAAAAACTCCCATTTTGCAGAAAACCAATGAAAAATTCGCCCGTAGAAGGTCGGTTGCACAATTTCGCCAAGGGGTCGGCCAAAACATGGGTGTGGCCATGTGAGCGGCTCTTTCAACCTGTCAAACGCAAACAGGACTGACTTTCATGTTACACAGGAATTTGGTGAAAATACGAGAGCGAGAAAATTCCGAGTTTTTCAACACTATCGGCTGACAGCTATCTTAGTCGATACTGTGCCTGATCCGAATTTTCGATTTAAGTATTAAAGCGCTAAGCAAATTCGTGGCAATCAAAACAATCTTCTGATCTCGGAAAACTAATACAATACTGTGGCGCTACTCTGGTAGACCGGCCTTTAGCATAGCATCCGCCCAGAATTTGCGCAGGGCTTCAGTTTTGTAGACCATGTGCCCGGTATAGGTTTGCACTGAAAATTGAGGATCGATTGAAAGAACTGCGTCTACTGCTTTCGTAGCATTTTCGGTGTCATCAAGATCAGCGTGGATCGCTGCCAAACGGATTTGGCACAACAAGGTGCCTGGCAAGCGGGTTTCCAAGTGCCGGTAAACTGTTCTTGCTTGCTCCAGCTGACCTAACCCGCGATAGGCATCCCCCAAATGGCTGAAATACCAGTCCGGGCTGTAGGGCGACAGCCGAATGGCCTTTCGCATGCTATTCAGGCTTTCCTCAAATTCACCACAACTATTGTACGCAATTGCCAGCATGGCGTGAGAAAGCGAGACACTGGGTTGCCGTTCGATAGCTTCATTGCAGAAGGCTTTGGCTTCATCAAAACGAGATTGGTTGGTGAAAATATACCCTTGCAGCGCATAGACATCAGCCGGGACATTTTTCATAGCCAACAATGCGTCGCAAATTGACTGGGCCTCGTCAGTTGATGCCTTCGGATCTTGATGAAACCCAAGGCGGGCACCGGCTTGCAACGCCCAGCCCAGGCCCGTTCTGAATGAGGAGTTCTCGGGGTCAAGTTCAACCGCTTTGCGGTAGAGCTGAATCGCAGAGAGATTCCCTTCTTTTGTAAATTTGTATTGTTCACTGATGCCACGCATCATCAAGTCCCATGCCTCAAAGTTAGGCGCTTGATCAGCCCAAAGCCTGAGCTCTTGTCCGTGTGTAAGGTTGACCGCCAATGAGATGGAAATTTCGCGTGTGATTTCATCTTGAACGGCAAATATGTCTTCAATCTGACGGTCATACCGGTCGGCCCACAAATGCGACCCGGTTTGGCACTCAATAAGCTGCCCGGTGATGCGAACCCGCTGCCCCGCCTTTCGAATACTCCCTTCAAGGACGAAACGAACGCCTAATTCCCGCCCGACCTGTCTCACATCGACAGACCTTCCTTTGTAGGCAAAGGTCGAATTGCGCGCCATCACGATGAGGCCATTGATATGCGACAAGGCAGTGATAATGTCTTCGGTAATTCCGTCCGCGAAGTATTCCTGCTCTGGGTCGCCTGACATGTTTTGAAATGGCAGGACAGCGATTGACGGTTGGTCCGGCAACTCCAACTGCTCACCCGTTAGAACTTCGTAGAACTCAGGTGACAGGCGCGCCGGGTCGAGATCGATGCTGTAGGCGCCAATCCTATGCTCGATGTTTTTTAGATCTTGTTCACCCAGATTCTTGAAGCTGCCGGAGACCTTTCCTTTGATTTGACGGTATACATCCTCGGAAATGCAGACGCTTCCGGGTTCTGCAATTGCTTCCAATCTTGCGGCTACGTTGACGCCTTCCCCAAAAACATCTGAACCTTCAGAAATTACATCTCCCAGATGAATACCGATCCGCAATTGAATGCGTTGTGCGCGGGGCACGTCGGGTTCTCGGTCCTGCATTGCTCGTTGAATGGCAATAGCGCAGTCTGCCGCGCCGACCACACTGGTGAATTCGGCCAACAAACCATCGCCCATCAACTTGACTATTCGCCCTCTTGCCTCGCGTATTTGGGGTTGAACCAATTCAGATAGTAAAAGGTTTAGGCGTAGTAGCGTGTTTTCTTCATCACCCCCCATGAGGCGTGAGAAGCCAGCAACATCGGCTGCCAAAATCGCTACAAGTTTCCGCTTCACTGTCAGCCCTCCGCGCAAGTTACGTTAGAGGCAACGACCCGCAAGGTCTACGTTTGTGCCCCCTTGAACGTTTGCTGTTCCATCGCGGAGATAATTTTTTGAAGCTAATAATATGGCCCCCAAGGCTTCGCACCGCTAAATTCAGCTTGGGCGATTTAAATCCAACGACCGCTTCGGGCTGCCACCGGTCGCTGCTACGTGGTGCAGAGAACTTCAGCAGCGAGCCCTCACTACATGTTTTCTGTGATGCAGCGAATGTCGGCTTCAGAGTGGCATACTAAGAAGGTTACAAAAGTGGCTACGAATTTGCCGATACACAAGGCGAATGCCAGTGTCCGTCATCGAATGATTTGGAACACGAGCGTTTGATTGGCTTAGGAGGATCAGGCTCGCTGTAGTTTCAATCTAC
>NZ_JBXWMF010000053.1:0-10412 GCF_059609725.1 Ruegeria sp. YTSC199 | reverse complement strand
ACATCAAGCATGACCTGTTGTGTAACATCGGCGGTGGAGGCAGGGACAAGTACGGCGTCATGGATGGGAAGTGCCGTACTACCCTGCTGACAAAGACGCACAAGGACCGACATCAGGATCTGGCTCTCCTTAAACTGACAACGATGACCGACGCCGGAGCCAAACGCAGCCTTGATGGCAGGGTGCGCGGCTTCGATAGCGCCGACGACTTCGCCGATCTTTACGTTCTTCGGAAAGAAGTGACGGGTCCCCTTCGGCATCCTCGTAACTGGACCGCGATTGAACATCATTGAACACATGACTTTCTTGATACCATCGCGGTGCCGCTCGAAACCCGGGATCGTATAAAGGTCTTCCATGGGAGGTTTGACGCCGCACATGGCGTAGACGAGCCGGGGCATGATTTGACCATAGTCCACCTCCAAGATCGCCTCGCCATCGATCAGCAGGGAACGCAAGCGATCTTGTTTGGGCATCGGCTGCCAGAAACCGCCGAACAAGCGCCCGCCACAATCAAATCGTCCCTGCGTAAAGACGCGACGCATTTGACGGTCAGTTAGGTCTACGTCATCGCGGGCGCCACCAACCACGCCCACGTTGGCACAGGCGAGCCAAGAATTGATCTGCTTCAGTTCTTCTCTCAGAGTTTGGGTCAGGTCAGTGTCGCTGTATTCAAGATAGCCACCGTCATCCCAGTAGTCGTGCCGAGGTCGCTTCAATACAATTGTCTCTCCCCCGGGAGCGATCTTGAAGTCCGTTTGTCGTAGATCGAGGCGCTCAATCAAGCTCAAGAGTTTAGGACCGGGCCGGATCACAGTGCGGCGGCGCATCCCGTCCTCAACGTCACCTCCAAGCTCTTGTCTGGCCATCGACAATGAGCTGGAGGCAAGTGCATCTAGTATGTTTCGGAGCTGCCGTGTGTTTGCCGGGTTATCATACCGGGTCTTAGTGGCAAGGTCCCGATTAGACCGCGATGCAAAAACGCCATTTCCACCCTCGCGCAATGCATTGATGGCGAGGTCGCAAACAACGGCCTGAGTTGCAGAGAAGAAGGTTTCTTGGTCGGCAGAACGTCGACGCCTTTTTCGTAGTCCGTGGCGGGTTTCGTAGCCCTCTATTTCGGTGGCGGTAGTGCAGACAAAAGCGGTCGCAATTTCAGTCGCTGGTTGCCTGAAGGGGTTGAAGGGGCGTTCGAGATTTCCTTCTTGCTCGCGGCAGCCTTCGAAGGTTGTGATCTTCGGGTGATACATCGTGTTTTCCATGGTTGGTAGTCCCGGTGGCGTTCTTCGCCTTTAAACGGAACTAAGGGAGTGCTTGGTCTAGGAGTGGCTTCTGCCGTCTCCGGCGATCACAAGCGATTACACTTTGCTCGACCGAAGTTGCCGGCCTCACAAAAGCTCTACTTGCGATGGTGTCACTTAATTCGGCTAATCGGGTGCCTATATGCTCTCTCTGCCACCGTCATAGGCGTCGAACACATAACGAGGTCGTGCACTTTGGCGTGTAGGCGCCCTCTTAGTAGGCCCCAGGCAGACACGGATTTCTAACATGGGAAAATACAATTGTAGTTGTCCGGAAGCACCAGCTGTCTCATAGTGCCAAGAAAAACCACGCGGCGCACATCGAGCAGGAATGGCTTCACGAGGTTTCAAGTTTGACTGGACCCAAAGGAAGCCAGAATGAGCAGCAACACACACCGCTTTCGCTTCATCGATCTTTTTGCGGGCATCGGAGGCCTTAGGATCGGGTTTGAAGCGATCGGTGGCGTCTGTGTCTTTACATCAGAATGGAACAAGTTCTCGCGAGAGACCTATAAGGCAAACTTTCCCGATGATGATCACGAAATTGCCGGTGACATTACTCTGATAGACGAGGCCAAAGTTCCAGAGCATGACGTTCTGCTGGCAGGTTTCCCATGCCAACCCTTTTCGATAGCAGGGGTATCAAAAAAGAACGCACTCGGAAGGGCTCACGGGTTCGCAGATGAAACTCAGGGCACACTGTTCTTCGATGTCGTGCGCATCCTAAGGCATCATCAACCCAGAGCCTTCTTGCTGGAAAATGTTAAGAACCTTCTCAGCCACGACAAGGGCAATACGATGCGTGTAATACTGCATGCGCTTGACGAGTTGGGTTACGAAGTCGACTACCGCGTGATCGATGCGCAAAATTGGGTGCCGCAACACCGGGAACGGATTTTCATCTCCGGTTTTCGTCGCGACATTCCAACAAATTTCACTATGGAGGATGTAGAAGTTCCTCTAGGTAGAAAGCACGTGCTGAGGGACATACTTCATCCGGAAGACGGCAGCGAAGTTGCAGAACCGCCGTTCACTGTCGGTCAGAATGCAAAGGTTGCGGACAAGTACACTCTGACACCGAAACTATGGGATTACCTCCAAAGGTATGCGGCAAAGCACAAAGCTGCGGGAAATGGTTTCGGATTTGGTCTTAGGGGACCCAATGACGTCGCCAGGACACTTTCGGCCCGGTACTATAAAGACGGATCGGAAATTCTTATCGAACAAGGTGACGGAATACCACGACGGCTGACGCCAAGAGAATGCGCTCGGCTGATGGGTTTTGATCGCACAGGAAGCAACCGTCCGTGGGTCATCCCGGTTTCTGACACCCAAGCTTATCGACAATTCGGGAATGCGGTCGCCGCACCGGTGGCCACCGCCGTTGCGTCAGCAATGGCACCTTGGCTTACAAACACTGTTGCGATTAGATCCAGGAAAGGTGGATGTGCCTAAATCTGCGGCGACAATGAGCAGGTCCGAGATGATGTCTCGGATTGGCTCCAAAGATACAAAGCCCGAGCTGGTTGTTAGGCGCGGTCTTCACGCTCTTGGATATCGCTATCGCCTGCACAATCGAGAACTGCCTGGGAAGCCGGACATTGTGTTTTCCAAATATCGAGCAGTGATCTTTGTCCACGGATGCTTCTGGCACGCTCATGAAAATTGCCAGTTCTTCAAGTTACCCAAGTCTAATGCGGCATTCTGGCAAGAAAAGCTACGGGGCAATCGCGATAGAGACCAGCTATCGCTAGTGAGACTTAAAGAAAGCGGGTGGCGGGTTATGATCGTTTGGGAATGCGCGACAAGGAAGCTTCCCACCGATAGGGTCATCGACACAGTTAGCAAATGGTTGCTATCGGATCGATCCTTTTTTGAATTGTCCGGAAACTCCGCGAAGGCAACATAAAGCAAATAAGAAAGTCGAGCATTTTAGAAATGATTGAAAATGAACTGATTAACGAACCCGATGCACCCAGACTTATCAACGGCCTTCGTGACACAGGCTATGATTTCCGAACGGCTTCCGCCGACATAATTGACAACTCAGTTGCTGCAGGCGCCGAGGCGATCAACGTAAGGATCGACCTGATGCAAGATGGCAGAAAGCTGGTGTACTTCGGCGACAATGGCACTGGAATGGATGCTGAAGGCGTCTTCAAGGCGATGCGGTATGGTGCTCCAGAACGCGACAACCCAGAAAGCCTAGGCAAATTTGGGCTCGGCCTGAAGACTGCCTCAAGCTCCGTTTGTAGAAAGTTCACGCTGATTTCGCGAAAATCACCGGATCTAGAATTGAATAAACTGGCTTGGGACCTTGATCACGTAGAGAGCTCAGGCAAGTGGGAGATGAGCAGAGAGCCTGTAACGCCCGATGACGAAGAAGTCTTCGAAGAGCTTTGTGGTGACGGCAGTGGCACACTTGTGATCTGGGCAAAATGCGACCGCATTCTAACCAAGAACTATGACGAGCCCGGGGGGGCCAAGGAAAAGGCGGCCATTGCTCGCCTCTCAACAAACCTTCAGAAACATGTCAGCGAAATCTACCATAGATTTCTGGATCGTAACGATAACCGCGAACGGGACATTTCTATCTCTGTCGACGGAATAGCAGTTGATCCATGGGATCCATTTTTCAAGGATCGCTCTGACCAAGTACTTGCTGCACAACAGCAAGCGATGGAAGTCCAAGTAGAGGACGGCAGTACTCATAACGCGTCTGTAGCGGCTTGGATTCTACCTCACAGCGACGATCTGAACGAGGACGAGAAATCAAGCGCTAGGATCACGAACAGGGGTCAGGGCTTCTATATCTACCGCGAGGGTAGGCTAATAAGTAGTGGCGGCTGGCTCAGCGTTTTCGGTGGTCTCGATCCGCATATGTCGTTGTTGCGAGTCGAGTTTGATTTTGGTTTCGAGTTGGACGAAGCGTTCCATATCGACGTCAAGAAATCGAGGGTTTTATTTGACCCTGCGCTTTCGGAATATCTCGAGAAACTTTTGGGCCCCGCACGTCGCGAGGCAAACCTCAGATACAGGAAAAAAACACAGCAGGCGGCTTCACAGGCAAAAGTGGATCATACATCCGCAAATCGAACCGTGGAGGCAACTAAAAACACCCGCCAGGCTTCAATCGAGGGCGCCGACCCAAACACCCAAAGTGCGGTAGTGTCCAACAATCGCGGACCAAAAATAAAGATCCGGCAAAAAGTTGAAAACAATGTCGATCCAGGAAGTTTGTACATTGAGGCTGTCGACACAATCACTTCTGGCGACCTATGGGAGCCTAGCTATAGAAGCGCGGGTGACGAGGGTCATGTGGGAGCGGTCTTGCTTAACAAACACCATGACTATTATCAAAAGATTTACCTTCGAGCAGCGACCAGCGGCTACTCGGTACAAGGAATGGACCTCCTGCTTTGGGCCTTTACGGCTGCGGAACAGAACAACACGAATGAAGAGCTTGACCCAATTTTTTCGGATATACGGGAAGAGATTTCATCCAACCTTAGGAAGCTACTGAGGGACATCGCTACGCCGACAAGCGACGATTTGGAAAGCTCGTAGTGCCTTATCATGTTGAAAGACCAAACAGCGTTAATTGAAGAGGAACTTCGAGAAGGGACAGGTGCTGCGATCGCATTGGGCGTCGTTTCAAATGGCGCACGATCAGGATTGGAGATTTGGTTTGAGGACTTGAAGAAACGCGCCGGACCAGTGATTGAGCTGCGCCCTCATGGCCTTCGAACACACGCAGTCAACTTGCGCTTTGGTAATTTTTCTCGCCAGACTTTGCAGCTAATCTCGGAAGCCCCGCTTGAGGACGTTCGGTTAGCACGTGCTTTGTTGGCTAGCGTCAGTGAACATTCAAGTTTGAGCATTCCGGGGCAAAATCCAGACAACTGGTTGATAAGGGACGGAAAATTTACCATTCATGCCTCACTGCGACATTCATCGGATTTGTCACAAGATGAGGCAATCGTATCTACATGCAGAGAGCTGATAGTTCCAATCATGGCGTCAATGGCAGAATTGATTGGCTATGACGAGGTAGACGACGATGTAGCAGATGGCGAGATGGAAGGAGCCATCTCATTTGCTCTCATCAAGCGGCGCGAGCGCAATCGGAGAAACCGTCTTCTCAGCCTTAGAATACACGGTTTCGTCTGCAAATGCTGTGGTCTGGATCCAAAGCAACGATACGGGGAAGCAGGCGGAATACTTGAAGTACATCATATCCAGCCGTTATCCAATCTATCTGTTCCGCGAGAATATGACCCAGCGCTGGATTTGGTTCCGCTTTGCCCGAATTGCCACAGAGCTATTCACACCAGAAAGCCTATTCCGTTTTCAGTCGAAGAATTGAGAGAGTCCTTGCAACACGATGAGTAGCGATCTGAAATCACTTCCGTCCAAATTTTCGGACCTGCCCGAGGTTTTGCCCGAGGGCATCAGGATGTCAGAACGGGTTGTCGAGCCGATGGCCATTATCGACAAAGAAGATGGGCGGCTCGTCGCAAAGTTGGCGGGACGTCGAATTGTTAAAGGCGAAGAACGTGTGGTCCTCGCGTTTGGCAACGAGTTCAACTGGATTCTCGATGATACAACAATAAGACCGTTGCCTTACGACGCCGTTGATGCTCTCGCCTCAGCCCTCCATCCAAACGACAATCAAGTTGTTGCGTACGATAGAGTATTGCAACAACTCAATGATGCGGACAGCGAGCTGAAGATAAGGACCACCGAGGCTGTGCTTCAGCCAGGATCAAGCGCTGCGCTTGACTTCTCCGAACATCTTGAGGTGCCAGGACTTCAGGCAACGCTTTATCCTTATCAAGCAAAGGGCATCGCTTGGATGAGGGAAACAGCAAATGCTCAAAGGGGCCTAATCCTTGCCGACGAGATGGGCCTCGGAAAAACACTACAGATCATCGCCTTATTGTTATTGGCCCCCCCTGATTCCGATGCCCCAGCATTGGTTGTTTGCCCCACAAGCCTTATCGCAAATTGGGTACGTGAGATTGAGAAATTTGCGCCTTCCCTCACCGTACTTGTGCATAGAGGCCCATATAGAAC
The DNA here is from genome assembly GCF_059609725.1 of Ruegeria sp. YTSC199. Taxonomy (NCBI): domain Bacteria; kingdom Pseudomonadati; phylum Pseudomonadota; class Alphaproteobacteria; order Rhodobacterales; family Roseobacteraceae; genus Ruegeria; species Ruegeria sp. YTSC199. The sequence goes on along the minus strand of NZ_JBXWMF010000053.1, from coordinate 4,035 downwards.
GGGCGTCTTTAGCGGCCTTCAAACTGCTCATGTGGTCATCACAACCTACGATACGATGGTAAACGACATTGCGATCTTCTCAGCATTTGAATGGTCGTGGGTTGTTTGTGACGAGGCACAGGCGATAAAGAACCCGGCTTCAGCGCGTAGAAAGGCAATCTCGACCATTCCCCGTGCTCGCACAGTGCCAATGACCGGAACGCCAGTTGAGAATAGCTTAGTCGATCTGTGGTCCTTGACCGATTTTGCGATACCTGGGTTGCTCGGAGACCTTGCCAGCTTTGAAGTCAACTACCCAGATGGGATTGAAACAGCATCTGAACTGGCGAGAGTTGTAGAACCGGTTATGCTAAAACGCCGGGTGGCTGAAGTCGCAGGCGACCTACCGGAACGCATAGACATCAAGATACCGCTGGAAATGGAGCCCGAGCTTGTTGACCATTATAACATGGTCCGTGAGGCCACTCTTGCAAGGTATCCGGTCGCGGGAGCGTTAGTGGCTACGTTGCAACTGCAGTTGGTTTGCGCTCATCCATGGCTCCGCTTGCAAGACGGTTCCAGCGACGAAGTGGAAAATGCAGAAATTATTCCTGCAGAGGCGCTTCCCCTAGTCAACTCCAAGATGGAAACTGCCGTTCGGCTAATACGAGTGGCATCTTCAGGTGGCAGAAAGATCCTTGTTTTTTCGCTTTTCAACCGGCTGGGAGATTTGTTGAAGACGGCAGCGCCGGAGCTTTCATGCGCATATTGGGGCGCCATCAACGGATCAACGCCGCAAGAAGAACGGCAAGGTATTATCGACGAGTTCTCCAGCCAGGAAGGCCCCGCGATATTGGTTCTCAACCCGAAGGCAGCAGGAGCGGGACTAAACATCACTGCCGCAACTGTTGTTGTTCACATGACCCCGGTTTGGAACCCGGCATTGGAAGCCCAAGCGAGCGCAAGGGCTCACCGTCGAGGACAGACCATGCCAGTTACGATCTATCATCTGTTCTACGAAAATACAGTGGAGAGGATCATGCTCGACCGTTCAGAGTGGAAGAATGAAATGGGAAATGAAATAGCGCCTATTGCGACTAGGGACAAAGAGGACCTTTCAAAAGCAATGCAAATCGATCCGAGCCAAAAATGACTACGGCGTTCCGAAAAGTGCTGAGCGCCAATGACGCAGGCGAAACGAAGAGCCACCAGGCTGGTATGCTAATCCCCAAAGGGGATAACGAGTTCAGGGATTTTTTGGGCTTCTTGGACCCGAGCGTTAAGAACCCAAGACGTACTATCAAGTGCGTCGATGAAGATGACCAGCCAATCGAGCTGCAATATATCTATTATAACAACAAGCTCCATGATGAACGTGGAACGCGAAATGAATATAGGCTCACGCACCTTACCGGGTATCTAAAGCGCAGAGGTGCAAAAGCTGGAGATGAGATTGAGCTGTCCAGAGCTGACGACCACTCCAATTTTCGCATTAGATTAGTGACGAACTCTCAATCAAATGAGTTGCCGTCCACGCTTCCCAATCGCGTTGTACTTCGTGGGTGGAGAAGGGTGCATTAGTGAATTCATTTTCAAAAACCGGCGATCCGAGAATATTCGAAATGGTCATACCGCCGAGGACAAGCCATCGTCACTTGCACCTAAACCTAGGAACGAGCTCGTACCTCGAAAGCAAGGGATGCCAAAATCTTGAAAGTCTTGAGGCAGCGCTTGCTGCGCCAGATTTCGACGAGGAGATAAGAGAAGAAGTTGTTGCCAGCCTCCGAAAACTCGTCGCCTCTGCAAAGCAAGAAAGCGTAGATTGGTTGGGGTACTATTCCCAGATTAACGGTGGGCTCAGAGAACTCTATTTCTTGTGTCCTGAACTTGACGGGCTGTCCGAAGACAATCCCGGTTTTGCCGTTAACCGGAGGTCTTTTGGTAACGCAGGAGCAATGTTCGAGCGAGCTGGATTGTCGACTTTTGGAGCGCTGCTGTCGGCATTACGAAGCGGTATTGATCAACCGCCAGCTGGCTTGGGCAGAATTAAGCAACAAGAATTCTTCAACCGACTGATTGCAATGGCAAACGGGCTGCGAGATGGTGAGCTGTCGCTGGACGTTCTGGCAAAACAATATCCCATAGACACAGCTTGCCCCGATGACGCCGCGAGCGACGGCACCAGTCGCTTTGATGCTTTGATGATTGAGGCAAGAAACCTTGCCATTAGCAACCTTCATCTTGGAGCTAAATCGAAAAAGCTAATCGAGGCAGGGTATGACACAGTGGGAAAGCTTGCTTCGGCCTCGAACTCAACGCTGCTCAACATCCCGGGAATGGGGAGGCGGAGCGTCGTCCGAATTGACAATGCGCTTTCAGCGATTTTGGCGGCTCAAGAAGACAATGGCACAATCAATTGGGACGAGTTTTGCGGTGCGATTGGGGTACGGCTGTTTCCCAAGAACGAGTATTCGTCTGACTTTGCCAATGTGCTTGGACGTCTTCCTGAGGTGCTCGGCGAAGCGTTCGGGACCTGCGAAAGCGTCGAGGACCATCTTATCCTCACAAAGCGAATTATGGCCGCACCCAAAGAGAGACTGACACTGGAGGCAGTCAGCGAGCTCTTTGAAGCCAAGGTCACCCGCGAAAGGGTTAGGCAGAAAGAGGCCAAGATACTTTCTCGGTTGGCAAGAGCCTTGGTAAACGATGACTACGCAAAGGCGCCGTACCGCTTCCGCAGAGAATTTACACAGCCTTGGAAGGTGGCGGCAGCATTCTTTTCAGCGCACGCGGACGACATATCGTTCAATGACTTTGTGCATGGGCTTGAAAAAGCGTGGAGCATTCCACGGCGCGACTTTGCGGCTGTCCTTCCTTTGATCACAGCTATCATCTCGGGCGAATTGCCATCCGGTGAAGACTTCCGCTCAGCCATACTGTTTGACACTTCTCACTTCAGAAAAGGAGAGTTTCCGGTCGCGAGGCTTCAGCTACGTATGTTGCAACTTAACAAGTCGGCGGCAGCAATGGGGCAGCAGGGGATCGGAACCGTTGACAGTTTTATCAGGGCCGTCACGACCGGGCGGATCGGCCTTTCAGATAGCTCTCACACGCGGAAAGTGCATGAAAACATTCGTTTACTGGCAAAGTGTACCGACCGCAATGGATTGGTGGATTGGTGGAGATATGCCGAACTGTCAGACGTTCCATTCTTACCGATCGAAGATGTAAATGATCCTCGTAAATTCCTCGACTGCATCATTCCGACATCTGTGAGTGTCCTCAATTCCAGACAGCTCTCTAGCCGTGCTGCGGCGATTTTTAGCGAGCGGACAGCAGTTCGCCTAGGGGATCGGCCTACGACTGAGGAACTCGCAGCTAGATTGGGAGGGCTCGGTGTCAGCATTAAGATGACTGAGACCAAATTGTTGAAGTTCCTTCGCGAAGTGTTCGTTGAGAAAAACTTGGCCATAGCCACCGTCCACCTTAGCGCGGCATTCTTGGAACAATGGTCCTTCGTGGAAGAATGCTTCCCTGCTTGGGAGCAGGACACGGACCGTGTTCTAGCAAGGCTGGCAGAAGGCTGGGGGCTGGATCACAGCGACGTGACCCCATCTATGCCAGCCATCGTCGCCATAATGACTGGATACCCGCTAGGGCGGTTGGGTCGTCGTCTCAGACTGCAAAAGGCGGAAGAGCACGAACCTATCTCCATCGATACAACGTCTGATCTCGAGCCCTTCGATGCGGAAGGTGATGAACCCGTCCCGCAGAGAATTGTGCTTCGAGGCTTCCGTCGACAGCATTAGGGCGCCGAGCCAACTTGGGGTTTTGGGGCAGTGCGTCTAGGTCTTTCGAATAGTGAACTCTAGAATTGCCGCCAACATGATACGGGTTCAGATTGCAACTCGACAAATCTTGGCAACGACCTTTCCATCGTCGCCTTGTTTGATGATGAACGCATTCTGTGCGTACGTGCACCTCGGTGCTTTTATCAACTTCGTTCCTTTTTCCAACCAAGAAGTCATAGCGGAAAACTCTAGCCACATATGACAG
>NZ_JBXWMF010000052.1:0-11535 GCF_059609725.1 Ruegeria sp. YTSC199 | reverse complement strand
CTCCTTTCCTAGCAGTCGATAACAACTGCACTTTGGCACGTTCGATGCCGGTGGAGCAGGAGCCATCCACCTCATCCCCTAAGGGCCGTGTGCGAATTCAATGTCATCTAGCCTAAATGGCCGATGCTGTGAGCATGACGATTACTTCCGGCCCCACCTGCAACCGGTATGCTGTACAATCTAGGACAAGATTGCTATTTGGTCTATTCCTGCAATATTGCAAACTTCAGACCAGAAAGGTGGTGTAAACCACATGCAGGTTAGTGTACGCGACAACAATGTTGATCAGGCCCTTCGGGTTCTTAAGAAAAAACTCCAGAGGGAAGGCGTTTTCCGTGAAATGAAGCTCAAGCAACATTTCGAGAAGCCATCTGAGAAAAACGCGCGCCAGAAAGCTGAAGCGATCCGCCGCGCCAGAAAGCTGGCACGTAAGAAGTTGGAACGCGAAGGATGATGTAATCATTCCTCGACGCTGAAAAACAGCCCCCGTTGTCCGATGGCAGCGGGGGTATTACGTTTCAATGGGCTATTTGACATGAGAGCGCTACAAATTAGCTTCCTGCGGCACGCGTTTTGCATAGCCGAGAACGCAGACTGTGTTCACGGATGAAGCGCCATCCCACGAAAACACCCCACTCGCATAATTCTCTCTGCGCAGAGTCAGTCGAAGTAGTGCACCAGCGGGCGGGCGGCGCGGAAGATCTCAATCAGCAGATCGATTACCTCGTCGTCAAGCAGCAGAGCGTCTGGCAGATCTTTGCGGCATCCCAGGCCAGCCATTTTCAGATAGGGCGCGGCGGGGTCGTTACTTGCAAAGCCTTCCGACACAGTACCCAACGCCTTTCGCGTGACAATTCCGTCCGGGAAAATCTTCTTAAACTCAGGGTCGTCCAAGATGGCTGTCAGGCCGCTCGGATCATTGATCAAACGCGTCTGCATTCGGACGAGCGCGTCCTTGGAGGGTTTGAAAAGTGCACCTCCTGCGTAGCAATTTTCTGGCTCGATGTGGAGATAGTATCCGAAGCTTTCTTCGGGATCACCAGCATTGGCAAAAACATCCACGTTCGAGCGGTATAGAGCACGCCCGATGCGGTCTCGTGGTTCCTGAAAGAATTTGGTGAAGCTTCGCTTCGGTTTGATCCCCGCCTCAGCCACGAAAGGATCAAAGCGATCAGCATAGTCGTGCAGTGTCATTGCGATACCAGCGAAATTGCGCAAGGCGTCATCGCGTTCTTCGCGATGCTCGTCCATCCAGGCTTTGCGGTTGTTCATTCCGAGATCCGCAAGGAACGCAAATGTTTCTGGCTCTACCACGGGCGCAACTCCTGTTTCGCAGTTGCCAAGAGGCTTGACTGCGTTCCCATTGCATCCTTGTAAGGCTAATTCAGAGTAACCGCCATGGATTGTAACTCAGCGCCTGAGAGATACCACCGATGATGGAAAGGACAGCCACCACTTACGTGTTGTCTGTAACGTTCGGTCCCGAACAACGAAAATGCTGCGTCAACGATGAACGTCCGGTTTGGGGGAGTTGAGCCACAGCTAGGGACAGGGCCATCAATGTCGGCACTGGGCCGCAGCGCGACAGTCAGGTTTTGTCTGAAAAAAGTGAAGTTGTACTGCCTGTCGATGACCGCTCTAAGCCCAAAGCGGAACCCTTTTTCTCGATGTTTTCACGTTAAGTTCTATTGTTCTCGATGCCCGCACAGGCTCCTTCGCCGTATTTTGGAACCGCTGACTCCCACGACCCTCAGCCCGAGTGATTAGACGTTTTGCACAGATAATCTCTGGTTACAGGAACAACCATCTGACCTCGGCTTAGCTGAAACTGAAATACAACCAAGCCCTGTTCCGAAAAGGCCATCTCGGATACGATCAGATAGTATCGCCACATTCGCAGAAACCGATCATCGTAGAGGTCGCGGATCGATTCCAGATTGGCCTCGAACTTTTCCTGCCAACATTGAAGCGTTCGCGCGTAGTGGCCGCGCCAGACTTCAACATCTGTGGTCACCAAGTCCTGCTTTTCAATCTCCTTCATGGCTTCGGACATTGATGGTGCATATCCGCCGGGAAAAATGTATTTGTGAATCCATGGCGACGTTCGACCGGGTGCGGTGGATCGACCGATTGTATGCACCAATGCGACGCCATCCGGTTTCAGATTCTCACGCAGTTTGCGAAAAAATGTTGGATATTGGGGCCGACCAACATGCTCCATCATTCCGACCACAACGATACGGTCAAATTCTTCGTTGACGTCCCGATAGTCGATCAGGCGGAATTCGACCATATTCCCGACACCTGCCGCTTCGGCTCTGCTTCTTGCATATTCCAACTGCACTTTGGACAAGGTCACGCCAACCACCTTCGCTCCATAGTCTCGCGCCAAGGTAATTGACATGCCGCCCCAACCACAGCCGATATCCATCACTGTCATTCCTGGTTCGATTAAGAGCTTCTTGGCTATGTGCGCCTTCTTTGCTTCCTGGGCCTCTTCGATGCTTTGCCCCGGGTCTGAGAAAAAGGCGCAAGTATATTGAAGGTCCTGGTCAAGAAAAAGTTCATAGAGATCAGCGGAAAGGTCATAATGATGTTCGACATTTCTGCGCGCGATATGAACGGGATTATACTGTGCGATACGTCTAAGTGACTTGCGCAGCCCTGTGACCGACGTGCCGTAACGCCCACCACCATAGTTGTTCGCATTGCGCACAATTAGCGAAACAAAGCCGCGTAAATCGTTTTGCGAAATTGTTAGAGTCTCATCCATATAGGCTTCGCCCAATGCGAGATCGCCGTTCATTACCAATTTGCGCGGAAGCGCTTTGTCGTGGAGGGTTATGGCTGAACTGGGCCCTTTTCCGCGGCCATAGGTGCTGCAACGCCCATCCGGCCAAGTCAACGCAAGCTCACCTTCCTGGATGATCTTGTTCAAAAGGCGGTCAAGCAATGACACCCACAATGTGACGTCCTCCAATGCTTCCACGAATAGACTACACTCCATGGCAATCGCACAAGTTGAAGGAGCATGTTATGTTCGCTTAGTCTGCAGAGCGGTCGGTCATGCGCGTAGATTATGGCACATTGAATAGATAGGCTCCCAAATATTCGCCGATGATCGCCGCGCGAGCATAATCGAAAAGGCGCCCTGCGCTGAATTCCTGCCGCATGGACTAAACACAACTGCGTTTCGGCGCATGTGTGTGTTCGGATCCTTCGCATCCGCATCCGCATCCGCGTCCGCTAAGCTGGATGGCATCGAACTCGTCCAAATGATCTGAATGAAGCAGTTCTCTAGCGCTTCAACTTCGGTCTTTCGGTTGTTTGCTGTGATCGCTGGATAAATGTGTCCAGCATGTCGTTAACTCTGGCCGTTTTAAAAGTTTGCAACACAACCGTTCAGCACCCGAAAGAGCGACGAATGCAGATAGTTTTCGAGTGAGAGGACTGTTTTTGCTTGTTTTTATTGGGTACTCCAAGTGCGACGAAAATTTCATAAGAAAATTCGACGCGAAACTGCTTTCAATCAGTCCAACATGCAGCAAATTCTGCAACGATGGTTGAATTCATCGGGCCCAATTCTGATCCTGATGAATTCATGCAACAGGAACGGCCCATGATGTCTGACCCAACAGAGTTTGCAGGAATGGCGGCACTCTCGACCAGCGAGGCACCGTCGCTCTCCTTGAATAATCAAAAAATTGCTTCCGCAACGCCAAGCCGCGAGGGTATTACGCGCCGCGGCGATGGCTCACGAAAACGCTCCAACAATAGGATTGGAAACAAAACGCCATCAGGCCGTTGCTGATTTGATTAACGCGATCATAGTCACCAAAAACACGGTTCGATTTTTGTGACACCGCGCGGTAGTGGTTTGGCTCCCCGACCTTTGAAGTGGATCCGAAAAAGAAACCGCCACCGCTCCCGCCCGAATGAAACCCGCCCGATCAGCACGCCTCCGTCCAGTGCTGGTCTGCTCGGCAAACCTTAAAAAGGAGCGCTTCGAGGCCATTCACTCGACGTCGCCTTTTCGACGAAGACGAAAAGACCATGGACCAGTCGGTCTTTTCCGACGCGGCAGACCATCATCCAATTCTTGTCTCAGGGAGTTCCCGACATGTCCGCCAAAGACGTCAAATTCAGTGCTGATGCGCGCACCCGAATGCTAACAGGGATCAACATGCTGGCGAACACCGTCAGGATCACTCTTGGTCCCAAAGGTCGTAACGTCATTTTGGACAGATCCCACGGTGCCCCGCGTATCACCAAGGACGGCGTTACTGTTGCCAAAGAATTCGAGCTTCCGGATCACTTTGAAAACATGGGAGCCCAGATGGTGAAGGAAGTTGCGTCCCGCACCAACGACGAGGCTGGCGACGGAACAACCACTGCTACCGTTCTGGCTCAGGCGATCGTCAAGGAAGGGATGAAGGCCGTTGCCGCTGGCATGAACCCGATGGATCTGAAGCGAGGTATTGAACAAGCCGTCCGGGTCGTCGTCGCAAAGATCAAGGACCTGTCCCGACCGGTTGGCGACAGTGCTGAAATTGCGAAGGTAGGGGCCATCTCCGCCAACGGGGATGTAGCGATTGGCCGTCAGATCGCCCATGCGATGGCTGCGGTCGGAACTGAAGGCGTAATCACGGTTGAAGAGAGCAAGGGATTGGAGACCGAAACCGAAGTGGTCGAAGGCATGAATTTCGATCGCGGTTACCTTAGCCCATATTTCATAACAAATGTGGTCAAGATGAGCGTAGAGCTGGAAGACTGCGTTATCCTGTTCCACGAGAGCAAGTTGTCGTCTCTTGCCGACATGGTGCCGTTGCTCGAAGCAGTCATGGAAGCCGAAAAGCAGCTTCTGGTTGTTGCCGAGGACGTGGAGGGCGATGCGCTGGCCATGCTTGTGGTCAACAAGCTTCGTGGTGGATTGAAAGTTGCCGCCGTGAAGGCGCCTGGGTTTGGGGATAGCCGCAGGGAGATGCTGGAGGATCTCGCGATCCTGACGGGCGGTCAAGTGATCTCGACCGATTTGGGGACCAAACTTGAAACCGTCACGCTGGACATGCTCGGTGCCGCAAAGAAAGTCGTCGTCTCCAAGGACGATACGACCGTCATTGATGGCGCGGGCGACAGATCAGAAATCACTTCACGGGTCGCCCAGATTCGCTCCCAAATCGAAGATACGACGACCGACTACGAACGGGAAAAGCTGCAGAGTCGTCTTGCTAAACTGACAGGCGGGGTCGCCATCATCCGGGTCGGAGGGGCCACGGAGATTGAGGTAACGGAACGCAAAGACCGGGTTGACGACGCGTTGAACGCCACTCGCGCGGCGGTTCAGGAAGGTGTTGTTCCAGGCGGTGGTGTTGCGCTGCTCCATTCAGACAAAGCGCTTGCGACCCTTGAAGGTGCCAACTCCGACCAAGATGCCGGCATCAGGATCGTCCGGCGATCAATCCAGGCACCGCTGCGTCAGATTGTCGAAAATGCCGGCGTGGACGGATCGGTCGTCGCGGCAAAGATCATCGAAAGCGAAAACCCATCCTTCGGGTTCGACGCTCAAACGGAAACTTATGTCGACATGCTGACAGCGGGGATCATTGACCCCACCAAAGTTGTCCGGGTTGCTCTGGAAGATGCGGCGTCGATTGCAAGCCTTCTGATCACAACCGAGGCGATGGTCGCACAAAAACCCTACAGGTCTGGAACTGCATCAGATTTGGGACCCTTGAGGGCGTGACGCAGGTCTTTTGACCCAACGACGGGACCACCTCAATGCAGTCGGTCGATCTGTAACATGCAAACGTATTAAGAGAAACCAACCTGAAAGGAACTCAGATGTCGAAAGGTGACAAGAGGCGCGGCAACCGCGAAGTTAAAAAGCCAAAGAAAGCAAAGGAAAAAATCGTGGCGACGGCCGACTTCTCAAAGGGTCAGAAGCCGGTCAAGATAGGGAGTAAGAAAAAGTAATTTTCATAGTCGCAGGATGAAGATTGCAACCAAGGCGGAGCGTGCAGGATTCGCGTCGTCAGGAAGGGATGGAGACATGGGCAATAGCCGCAACTCCGGCCCATGGTGTCCGAAGGCCATTGGAGCGCCGCTTTGGCATGCTTCGCAATTTGGTTTCCGAAGTTTCTGATCTATACCCGGATTGATTCATAACTCACTATAACGATGCGTTCGGTTTCGTCCCAGAGCGCGAGGCTTGAGAAGCGCAAGCTATCGCGGAGAGTGATGCGCCGGGTGTTGGCAAGGACGTCATGACCTCGAAGGACTTCCGGAAGACGATAGAACGGGATGCGGCTGGCCAGATGATGAACATGGTGAACTCCGACTTTCCCGGCGATCCAGCTCAGCATTCCGGGCAGTGCATAGTGTGAACTGCCTTCAAGCGCCGCATCCTGAATGCTCCAATCATTTTCCCGCTGCCAACTGGTATCCTCGAACTGGTGCTGCAGGTAAAAGAACCACATGCCAGCAATTGCAGCGCGGAGCATCGTCGGCAGAAACACGAACAACAGGACGTACAAGTACCTGGCCGCGTGATCTAAGATCGGCGCGAGAAGTTACCGCTGACAATAATCTCGTTGATCAATTTGGCGACTGCCGAATGGGTTTCTAGCTCTAATTCCGAACCATTGGCACACTCGTGGGTCACGGCAGCATCGCGCAAAACCCCGACGATCTCACGTTCCTGAAGAAGATTGAGATCGTTTAAGGCAAGTAGAAGAGCCTCGCAGATCGAGAGTGCAGCCATGCCTGCGGGATCTTGGTGGTCTGACATTGGGGTCATTCCTTTTATAGTCATTGGATTCGTGACCAGGCGAGGTGGTGATGGTTTTTCTATTGTCACATGAGTTTTGGTATTTTGGACTGATCGAAAGTAGCCTCAATACCAAATTCTTCGTAGAGTCTTTGCAGGCTCGGGGAAATCCAACGATGAACACCAACACCAGCCCGCTAACACAGAAACTCTCGGCATTTGTTGCCTTGGCAGAGGCGGAACTGGCCGTTTTGGAACAATTGCACCAGCGGAGGAGAACCTTTGAGGCTGGCCGTGATCTTGTTCATCAGGGACAATCGGAACAGGCTGCCTATATCCTCGCCGCAGGCTGGGTTGTTTCATATTAGATTCAGCCTGACGGATCACGCCAAATCGTCGATTTCCAGATTCCAGGGGATTTCCTTGGGCTACGCAGCGTTTTGCTGCACACGTCAGACCATGGCATTGAGACGATTGTTGAAATCGAAGCCGCCGAGGTTCTGGTGAGTGATCTTTTGCAAGCCTTCGCAGAGACACCTCGGCTTGCCACTGCAATTTTATGGGCCGTGTCACGCGACGAAGCGATGGTTGTCGAACATCTTGTCGGGCTTGGGCGGCGTGATACGGATGCGCGCATGGCACATTTCCTACTGGAACTTGGAGTCAGGCTGTCGCTTGTGGGGATGGGCAGCAAGAAAGGCTATGCCTGCCCGCTCACACAGTACCATCTTGCCGATGCACTGGGATTGAGCGCCATTCACGTCAACCGCGTCCTGCGCAAACTCAGGGAGGACGAGTTGGTTACATTTCGGGATGGGTTTGTGACGTTCAATAACTATGAGGGTCTGGTTAAACTGGCGGATTTCGATCCAGCGTATCTGGATCAGAAGCGGCCGCTTCTGGCCTGATTGGGTCCACAATCTGGTTTTGGACGATCCTGCTTACATCTCCAACGCGTGACGTTACATCAGCGCCCTACTGGCTTCCTTAAGTTCCTTGTGAGCCTCTTCGTCATTTTCTGCTTCGTGGGCACTTTCAGCGGCCTGATAGTGTTTCATTGCCGTCGCCTTTTTGGGCCCATCAGGTGCTTTGTCCCAAGCGGCCTTGACGGAGGCCATGTGCTTGACGGTGTGGTTTTCCTGACTCTGGTTTTCATCATTCGTTGGAATGTCCTTTCCTGGACGGTCCGAGAATAAGAAGCACGAGACTCATACAGCTCTTTTGGGGAGCTCCATGTTCCCCGCGCTCCTCAGGTACTCAAAAAAAATGCCAACCAAATACACAGCGGACACATGTCACCTAACAGGTTTGAGAGCGCCTTCGTACTGACGCAGGTTAGCCCGCTTGAGCCAGATAAAAGATCCGCGCAAGTATCAGAGCGTCCATGAGTGAAATCAGCATCCAATAGATCGGGATCCGGGGGCCGGTATACTTTATTGTCTCGGGCAATTTCGAAACGCGATGCGACACCCGCTTAGGTAACAAGGCCACCAACTTTGTCGCCACGCTGCCGCTCGCATGATCAAGCGTGGGTACATCTCTGACTGTCGAAAGATGCGCTTTCAGCCGGGCATGCGCTGCATCTCGGCCCAGAAGTGTAAGCTCACGAGCCTCGGTCCAAGGCTCGAGCCCGAGACGCGCAAGGGCTGACAAAACCGTGACTGTTGCACCGGTTTTGTCTTCACCCACTACTGCAAGCAGGAAAGGGTCATAGTCGGGGCCATCCGGGCGAAGAACATCTGATACAGACATGATTTTTCCTTTCGGGCTGGGGAGCGGCGCTCGACAAAAATCGTTGGGACAAAGATACCGACCAACGCGTTGGATACCGCATTCAATATTGCTTGATTGCTGCAAGGCGCACAGACTTGCATCTGCCTGGATGCGCCACCTTCAAGCCCCGGTTGTTGGGGGTGAGACTGTTGCACACATCCTGACAGTAAAGAACCTGATGGGTACTAACTTCGATCAGCATAAAGCCCGTGGGTTGGGAATAATATAGCCCTAAGTGCTGTGACTTGACGGGGCATCTGGACTGATGCGGCCGACCATAGTCGGTACCGGAAATCCAGCGATCAATTCAACGGAGGTATGGGATGCTCACGCGTTCGATCAGATCAATGGTGACGTTCACCAATGCCTTCAGGTTGGGAAACAGCGACATCGTGTTTCCGGCTGGCGCGTATGAAATTCTCTTCGAGGAGGAGTTGCTGCAAGGCGTCAGCTTTGAGGCTTACCGACGCACCGCGACCTACCTGATGGTCAGGGGTCGAGGGAGTCATGTCGGTCAAACAACGATGCACATGACAACACAAAAGGATCTGGAGCACGCCATTGCCTGCGACTAGGCCCGCTGTGAAACAATTCAACTTAGCGAAGCGGCGCTTTCTCCGCTGGAGGACTTGATATGACCAATCCTGAATGGCTGAAACCTGGTATGTATGGCGCGCTGCTCGGCGCGGTGTTTGTCGGCGTCGTTGGATTTTCTTGGGGCGGCTGGATGACTGGCGGAAGCGCGAACAAGTTGGCAAGCGAAATGGCGCGGGACCAGGTGATCGCGGCGCTCGTGCCAATTTGCCACGACATGTCCCGCACGGATAATCAGCGTTTAGCAAAGCTCGCAACGATCCAGGCTGCCACGTCGTACAAGCGACGCGACGCCGTGATGGATGCGGGTTGGGCAACCATGCCTGGTTCCGATTCTCCGAACCGCGATCTCGCCAAAGCGTGCATAGAAGGGCTGAACCTTGATGCATCTTAATATGATTGCGTCAAGGCCGTCCTCGTCAATTCACACTGGTTTGCTACGGTCAGTGGGATGTTTAGATTGCAACTGGAAAGCGACCATGGAACCTGTTCGACCCTTGATGTTAGAAAGCGGGATACCGAAGGAAGCAGTCTGAAATTTCCCTCAGGTACAATCTACCGCGGCGCAACAAGCGATCACACCGGCTCAGCCAAACTCACCGGGCCCGTCAGGCGAGAAATGAAAATAGGCATGAACTACAACGCTCTTATGGGGGCAATAAACGCGCCGGATGTCGCGAGAATTCGACTATGCAAGGAAAACTTGCCAAAACTAACGGGGATAGCGAAGCTTGCCTAAATTTGAAGTTGTTGTAACTTCTCAAATAGCGCTCCGCGGTCCGATACCGAGCGTCATGTGCTGATTTGCTTGGCAACGCGCCGTAGTAAATCGGCCCTTCAAACCCCATATACTGATAGGCTACGTGCGAATTTTCGGGTCTGATCGACGCACCGAGGTCTCAGTGGAAAATCCGAAATCGATTGGGATCAAGTCTTTCAATGACCTGGCTATTAGGTCTGCCGTCCTGCTGAACCGTCGAATAAGGAAACCGACAATCAGGGCGGCAAAGGCCGGTTCAGCCAATCTCGAAAAACCCCGAGAGTCGCGCCGGAGCGGGCTGGCGAGCCCTACCTGGCCCTTAATCGAAAGGACCACCGCAATGGATGACCAATTCAGCAAGACCATCGCAGTTTTCGACTGGCCATTCACAGTGCCCGGTTTTGCAGAAACGCTCCCCGCCGGCGAGTATGAAATCGAGACCGAACTCGCCTCGCCTCCGGATCACCAAGACCCTGAAGCTTGGAAGGCCTCGGTTGTTGTCCACCTGCATCCACGCATTTCCCATCCGGGATTAGCCCGGAGCCTAACCGTTTCATTGATTGATCTCGACAATGCCCGCGCGAAGGACAAGCTTTCAGGAAGAGAGCTGTCTGATGTTTTTCTGGAAGAAATGCTGGCAGACCCAATGGTGCAGCTTGTGATGCAGGCCGACGGGGTATCCGAGGCCCAATTGCGGCATCTTTACTCGGGATCGCGGACAACGCGGGAGAATGTCGATCTCGTTGACCAAAGTCCCAAAGACGATACCCCGCAAGTTTTTCCGCAGGACAGCTCTGAAATTCAGAACGCCGAAAATGAAGGGATGCCATGCCAACAGTCCACTTCGCCTATGCCCGAATGAAGTTGAAGAAGCGAATGCCTGAATCAACGAAACGCGAGGAACTGATGCAAAAGAAGAAGGAATTCATCGTCTCGGACCCGCCAAAGCGTGCGCTTGCAGATGCGCCCAAGGAACGGTTCTGCTTGCGCTGCAAATCCTCTTTCTGGAGCGAAGGTTTTGGCGAACGCATCTGTTCCCGCTGCAAGGGCACCTCTGCTTGGCGCGCGGCCGTGCCGGAAGGCGTCAGTCAAGGTCGCCGCTCTGGCGGCCGGTCGTGATAGATCCCTTGTTTGTTTTTAGGGCTGCCTGCCGTTGTTGTCCGAGATAAAACGCATGGTGGGACGGCTCGAAGCCACACAGATGGCCTCTGCATCAGCGGCATCGTTTTTCTGTCGCTTCACAAACGGTTTCACATACGCAGGTGGGATGAGCCTGACATCGTGACCCAGGCGACCAATCTCGCGGCCCCAGTAATGCGCGCTAGAGCAAGCCTCCATCGCAACCACGCATCTCGGTAGCATGGCAAAAAACTCAAGGACCTGACCTCTGCGCAGTTTCTTCCGCAGAATAGGGTGACCCGAGTGATCTGCTCCGTGCACTTGGAAAACGTTCTTCGCCAAATCCAGGCCAATCATGCTAATCTCTTCCATAGACGCCTCCAATCATGTTGTTTGCAAACCCACAATGGCACATCGAGGCCAGCGGGGGCGTCTACACCTTCAGAGGGTTCTGTTGCAAAGTTTTGAGCCCGCCGAGCAGTTTCAGCAATTGCTCGGGAGTCAGGCTGCGAGCTCAGCGAAC
>NZ_JBXWMF010000051.1:0-11633 GCF_059609725.1 Ruegeria sp. YTSC199 | reverse complement strand
CTGATGGTTACGATGAGCCTGAAATCCTCCGCTACGCAATCAACCTAGTCTGTTCCATGGGTGCTGATGGCAGACAGCGCTCATGCAGAAGATCTTCCACGTTCCGCAGCGACAGCGGAAACCGGACATACATCATAACCGCCGGGAGAATGATCTCTGGGCTGGTTTTGAAGTAGCGAAATGGATGGGGTTTTGTCATCCCGCGAAGCTACGGAACCACCCTACCTGCCTTGAGCCGGTTTCCTCTGACAATGCCTTCCTCAGCTTGTATGCCGCCTTTCACTTTTCCTGACGTTAGTATCTCGACGGATTTAGCGTGAACATTGCAACTGACCTTGCCAGCAACGGAGATGGCTCCGTCATTGGCGACTAAGTCCCCTTGAACCGCCAAGTCTTCTTGAATCACTGTAGCTGTCAAAATCTCTTCCTCACTGTCCTCTAACATTCAGGAATACGCGTCTCCGTAAAGAAATGCGGAGTTATGTGCCAATGGAATCTGATTTCCGCCGGCGGTGTCGCCACCCAATGAGTGACTCGTGAACGGCCGGTGGGGGAAGCCTCCTGTTTATTCGTGTCAAAAGTTGTGTGGTCCCGAAAGCAGGTCTAAGAACTCAAGATCCTATGTATTTCGCGACAAATAGTACCTAAAGCATAGGTTACAATTGTGTCGTAATCGCACTAATCCTCTCGCTTCATCTTTTTGAGAAGATGCAGAACTTGAACCTCTCCTCCAGGAATGTCAGCCTGATACGAAACCAGCGTCACGTGGGAAATGTCAGATGAGAACTCTTGTTCTAACGTGCTGCTTTGGAGCTATTTCCCTAGGATTTACAGCGTTACCGTCAGCTGCGCAGTCCCGGCTAGGTTGGGTGTATCAGGTTGATGGACTTGCTGCGTTTCAAGGGGACGCGGATTTGAGTGACGGTGGCGAATTCTCTGCAAGTCGAGCATTTCTACGTGCCACTGCGCTTTACAATCTGGAAGGAGGAAACTCCATTGGGCTTTCAACCAGCTTCGGCAAGCTGGATTATAGCTTCAGTCAATCGAACAATCAGCCATGGGAAAACATCCGTGACTTGCGCGTTGCTGTTCCCGTGCGATTTCGTGCAAGCGATACAGCAACAGTTTTTGTGTCACCACAGATCAGGTGGGACTATCAAAGTGGAGCTTCCGCATCTGATGGTAGGACCTACGGTGTTTTCGCGGGTATTGCTTGGCAATTAAACGAGCACCTGACGATAGGACCGGCATTTGGCGCGTTTTCTCAGTTTGACGATGGTGGTACAGATTTTTTTCCGGCCCTGCTGATCGATTGGGACATAAATGATCGCTGGAACTTGAACACTGGCTCAGGGATTGGGGCGACCCGAGGACCCGGGTTGACGCTGAGCTACGCGTTGAATGAGACCATAGACCTTTCATTGACTGCACGATCAGAGAGAATCCGATTCAGGTTGGATGGGGAAGGTCTCGCTCCGGACGGGGTGGGCGAAGACAAGAGTGTCCCTGTTGTTCTTTCCGTTGGATACAACCCAAATCCTGGAGTTTCATTAAGCGTATTTGCAGGCGCAGAATTTGACGGCCGTCTGACGCTAGATGATGCGAGTGGAACAGAAATCAGTCGGCAGAGCTATGAAACCGCTCCATTGGTCGGGCTGGCGTTTAGAGTAAGATTTTAATCTTAGTATTGAGACAGTTGGACAGTCGTGTGCGGAGTTTTCTTGCGACTGTGTTTGAATGCCTTCTAAGTCCGTGGAGCGGCCGCTCAGGAAAAATCTGCGAACGACCGCTTTGAGCTCAAAACACCGGATGCTGCAAGTCGCACAAATGGCCGCTATTCAACCTGTGCAGCACGCCATTTGGCTAGTATGCCGATCAAGATCAAGGTTGGACGAATGACCTCAAGCCTGGTTTTTAAGTATTTGACGGAGTTTGGTCTGGTCATTCCCAAACGCCACCCCACGCCCCGCTCAAGTGCAGTTAATATGACAAAACCTTTCATTTGTGTTCTGCTAAGAATGCCAAAGCGTCTCTCTCGAAACGTGGCCAGGTGCTATCAGACGAATTCGAACCAGTCTCAGTTTGACGCGGAAACCGTGAACCTATCCGGAACAAAGTTGACGCCACTCTGCGAGAGCGGCGGTGCGTGTTAGCTTGAATGTATCTCTGTTGGCGAGCGATCTTTCCTGGTTGAAGTGGTTGTATACGGAGGAATGGACGGAGGCGAATTTCTGTAAACTTCGCATGCGCCTGAAACGCTGCATTGCGCGTTCTCTTCGTCGGAACGGCAGGTGCGAATTCTCAACGCGGTTATTGAACCACCTGTCCGTCCTTTGTTTTTCGGGCGCACCCATTTCTCTGAGCGCAGCCTTGTAGGAAGCGAAGCGATCCGTCACGATCTCTTCTGCGCAGCCATGGCGCTTCATCAATTTCTTGAGGAATTTCAATGCCGCCTGCTTGTTTCGGCGTTTGGTGACAATGGCTTCCAGCACTTCGCCCTCATGATCTACGGCCCGCCAGAGGTAGTGTCTCTTGCAATTCACCTTCACAAAAACCTCATCCACGTGCCACTTGCATTTCGAGAAGGCCCGAAGTTGCTGGACTCGCTTTCGTCTGATCTCGGCGGCAAACATCGGGCCGAACCTGTTCCACCAATATCGGACGGTTTCGTGGCTCACTTCGATGCCTCGCTCGTGTAACAGATCGTCGACATTCCGAAGCGAGAGCGGGAAACGGATGTACAACATCACCGCAAGGCGGATGATCTCGGGACTGGTTTTAAAGTATTTGATAGAGGCAGGTCTGTTCATGGGCAAAAGCTACGCAACCGCCCTGCACCGCTCAAGCAAAGTTACTCTGACAAGACCATTCAATTTACGATTCTGAACGTCCGCGCTCCTATTCCTGAACGTGTAAGTGTTTCGCCCATTCCTTACTGAAGTCTCCGAGTGGGCAGAGATGATCGTAGAGGTGTTGTCCCAGATCAGTCGACGCATATCCTTCGGCAACGCGATGAACAAATCCCGCCGCCTGAAGCTCTTTCAGTCGGGTGTTGAGTGCCGCAGGTGAGATTGTTTCGCATTCTTCTTGCAGCCTTCGGAATGTGCATGGGCCAGCCTCGCTCAGCGTCCAAAGGACTCCCATAGCCCAGTGCCGTCCAAGCAGGTCGAACAGAGCCATAATGGGCGCGCCGCTTTTTGAACCACGGACAGGCTGACCTGGTATCGGTATCTTAGTCACTTGCTATACTTTCTGTAGCGCCCTATATTGCTATGTAATTTGTAGCAACCCGAGCCAGTATTGCCAATGATCAAGACAGACACTTACGAAATCCGTGATGATCGGTTCAAACGCAGCATCAAACTGGATGAGCCGATCGATCAAATCTGGACAGGCGGTAAATGGACAGAAGGACCGGTGTATTCTCCGACGTTCAGATGCCTGATCTGGAGTGACATTCCGAATGATCGACGGCTCCGCTGGGACGAACTAACCGGAGCAGTCGGAGACATCCGCTCAGGCCTCGGATGCTACACGAATGGCTCAACGCTCGACCGGCAAGGGCGGATCGTGGCTTGCGAGCATGGGACGCGCAGTGTCACCCGGATTGAGCATGATGGGTCGGTTACGACTCTGGCCAGTCACTTCGAGGGAAAGCTGTTCAACAGCCCCAACGATGTTGTGGTGCGATCAGATGACACGATCTGGTTCAGTGACCCGGCCTACGGAATCGAGTCTGACTACGAAGGATTTCAGGCAGACCCAGAGCTTGACGGTGAACATGTCTATCGTCTCGATCCGGCCACAGGCGATGTCACACAAGTGACTACTGACTTCGCCTGTCCGAATGGACTTGCATTTTCGCTAGACGAGCAAACGCTGTATATCG
The DNA here is from genome assembly GCF_059609725.1 of Ruegeria sp. YTSC199. Lineage (NCBI taxonomy): Bacteria > Pseudomonadati > Pseudomonadota > Alphaproteobacteria > Rhodobacterales > Roseobacteraceae > Ruegeria > Ruegeria sp. YTSC199. Next base: position 7,744 of record NZ_JBXWMF010000051.1, on the reverse strand, counting down.
CTGACAGCGGTGGCACGCGTTACGCAAGCGGAGAGCATCATATCCGCGCGTTCTCCGTTAGTGCAGACGGCAAGCTCTCAGGCGGGGATGTCTTTGCTGAATGCGAAGAAGGCGTCTTTGATGGATTTCGGCTCGATACCCAAGGCCGTATCTGGACGAGCGCACAGGACGGCGTTCATTGTTACCACCCGGATGGCACGCTGCTGGGCAAGATTTTCGTCCCAGAAGAGGTCTCGAATGTTTGCTTTGGCGGGCCGAAACGCAATCGCCTGTTCATCACCGCCTCCACAAGCGTGTATGCGGTCCTCCTGCCAACAACCGGCGCTTTGCTGTTCTGATGGCAGAGGGTTTTATGCTGAAGGCCCGCACGGGCCGCGCGTTTCGTCTTGTGCAAGGCGCACAATTGAGAGTTACCAATACCTTCGGCTCTCAGGTGATCGACGTGTGGGCGTTCATGGCGGATGACATCGCCGAGTTCATGTCGATGGAACATACCCGCGTCCATTCCGACACTCCGACGCCGGTGAAGGGAACGATTTTTCGGTCTAACCGTCGGTGTCCCATGCTGGAGTTTAACGAAGACACGTCACCTGGTGTTCATGATTGGTTCTTCGCCGCCTGCGATCAGGCCCGCTATGAAATGCTGGGGTTCCAAGGGGCGCACGGGAATTGCAGCGACAATCTCAGGCAGGCGATGGCAGGACTTGGATACCCAATTGATCATGTGCCCTGTCCACTGAACCTGTTCGAAAACGCGCCGCTCCTTGACGGAGACACCGCAATCCATCCGCCCGTGAGCCGACCCGGCGACTTTATTGAGCTTACGGCGTTGGCCGATCTAATCATATGCTTGTCTGCGTGCCCTCAGGATTTGGCTGACACGAATGGAACCGAGCGCGAGCCGAGAGATGCCGAGGTTTCGATCATCTGACTGGAATTTTGCGCCGAAGCCGATATTGCCGCAGCTTGCAGCATCACGCACATTGGGTTCTCCTGACGCCTTCGCCGTGATTGGCACCAAGGGCCGGTCTGATATGAATCGACTTTCGCCGCACGCCGTATGGACAGTCAAGATGCGGACAATGCTGCCACTCGCAATCGCTTTTTGAAATCGGAAACAGACCTTTGTAACATCCGATTACTTGAGAATGGATGATATAGAACAATGTGATGCAAAGATCATTTCAAAGGACGAAGCTGCACGAACTGAAACTTCAAGATTTTTGCGCGACAATATAGCGACTCTGGAGCATCGAGGCTTGATCAGAAGTATAAAGGACTTCGAAGCCTGCGGACGCAATTTTCTTCTCAAGTACCGATCCAGACACGAAATTCACAAACGGGGCTTTCCCAAGGGCCTGCATGATTGGGATTGCGACCCGACTGATCATCACAAACTTGAAACCACCGCTCTCAGGTGCGCAGACGGTTTTGGATATGAAAAGCCCACCCGGTTTTGTCAGCGCAGAAATGTGCTCGAGCGCGTGGTCCAAATCGGGCAGAAGATGAAGCAAGTTATGCGCCAAGACCGCATCGTAAAAGCCTTCATCAAGACTGTGCTCGAGAACTTCGACCACCTTGAAAGTGACATTCTCCAACCCTTCTTTAGCAAGCTTCTCATCGGCAATCTCGATCATGCCCGGAGCGAGATCCGTGGCTGTGACATGGGCGACATTCGGTGCAAGCAGCAGCGCAGTTGAACCCGTCCCGCACCCGATTTCGAGTACACTGTCCTCCGCTTTCAGGTACGACTTGGTACGTTCCAGGGTTTTCAGATACCCTTCCATGTTGCGGATTGGGTCTGCCGCATACCTCTGCGAGATTTTGCTCCAGAACGCAGCATCCTTAGACAAAGCAGCCATTTCAATACTCTCTAACAAGGTTGTTGCCGTATCCTGTAGTTCCAAACATTCATTTATGGAATTGCCGTAATCTGCAGAAGTGTTATGCATAAATGCATGAACTGGAAAGCCATCAATTTCGACTGGAATCAGGTGCGGTCCTTTCTTGCGACAGCCGAAGAAGGCTCGTTTTCCGCAGCGGCGCGCGTTCTTGAGCAAACTCAACCCACTGTCGGCCGGCAGGTTGCTGCGCTGGAAATGGCACTTGGCATCACCCTGTTCGAAAGAGTCGGCAAGTCGCTTAATTTGACGACTGCCGGCGCCGAGCTTTTGTTGCATGTCAGAGAAATGGCGGATGTGGCAAACAGGATTTCACTTACTGCGACGAGCCAGTCGCAAGCTGTTGAAGGGCAAGTCAGGATAACTGCGTCCGATGTGATGTCTGCCTATCAGCTGCCGCCTATACTGAAAAAGATCCGACTTGCGGCACCGCGACTGGAGATAGACATCGTTGCTGCAAATGACATACGAGACATACAGCGACGTGAGGCTGATATTGCCATCCGACATGTACGTCCAACGCAGCCAGATCTGACGGCAAAGCTTGTCGCCGAGGCCACAGCACATTTCTACGCGGCACCTTCGTACCTTGACCAGGTTGGACGGCCAAAAAATGACGACGAACTCGCTAAGTTGGACTTCGTAGGATTGGGCGACATTGACACGATGATCGGTTTTCTCGATCCGGCGGGCATTAAGGTCACCCGAAAAAGCTTCCGGATTGGCTCACAAAGCGGGATTGTTTCCTGGGAGTTGGTGCGCCAAGGGTTTGGCATAAGTGTAATGTCGGATGACGTGGCTGCCCTAACACCCGGCGTCGAACGCGTGCTCCCCGACCGCGAGCCGTTTAAGTTCCCGATTTGGCTGGCGACGCACTCCGAGCTACATACCGCACGAAGGATCAGGTTGGTGTTTGATCAACTGGCGGACCAACTTAGCGCAGGGACTATCAGGTAATCCGGGAGTTCGCTCTATGTCACAGGCTATTCCAACGCTTCACTTGCTATGCGGCAAAGTTGCTTCTGGGAAATCAACTCTTGCAGCGAGACTTGCGAAAAGAGACAGGGCCGTGCTCATTTCAGAAGATGAATGGCTTAGCGCCCTGTTTGGGGATCAAATGAATTCCCTGCAGGATTATGTAAATTGCGCTTTGAAACTGCGACTGGTCATGGGACGTCACGTGTCTGCTCTGTTGAAGGCTGGCGTTTCAGTCGTTCTCGATTTTCCCGCGAACACAATTGAAAACAGGGTCTGGATGCGCGACTTGCTGGAAGACACTGCCGCGAAGCACCACCTTCATTTTTTGGATTTGCCAGATGAGGTTTGTTTGCACCGGCTGCACAAGCGCAACAGAGAAGGCGCGCATGCCTTTGCAGCAACGGAAGATCAATATCGGCGTATTGCGCGGTATTTCGTGCCACCATCACCCGAAGAAGGTTTTAACATCATAACTCACCGTCAGTAGCACCAGACATTCGAAATGTCGCGGAGGCGCTAAACATGTTTCGGCCGCCTGCTCTGTTCGACGAATGGCCAAATGCTCACAGGCAGCTTTCACTGGGTCTCAGGTTCGAAGTTTGCGCGACTACAAAAGGTGCATACCGGTGCCTCCTTCTTCAGTCAGGGCGACGGCAACGTCGGCAATGTCGTTCACGTCGATTATTGGTAATGTACGTCACTGGCGGGCATGGGCAACACACCGGCCAATGCCGGCTCCAGCAACCACCTTAAGAATAGTTTTGCGCCGAAAATGCAGCACGGGCGATGGTAAAAGCCCCTGATTTTTACACATACGTCGTCAAATAAGTCCTGAGTTGGTTTCACCTGATCCAATCATTTAGCAACTACATGGATATGGTGCATGGGCTCGTTCATACACCCTGAAATAAGTCTGTAAAATGTGCTAGAAGACACTGTCATAAGATCGTTATGCAATACCGGCAACAATTCTCATCGCCCGCCAACTCGAAAGGTGACCCATGTCTTTTTCCAAACGCTCGTCAATTTCGCGTCGCCAATTTCTTGCAACAACAGCCGGTGCAGCGGCCATCACCTTGCATCCTTTTTCAGTTTTGGCTTCCAACAATCAAGCGCATCTGCGCATCATGGAAACAACGGACATCCATGTTCATGTGTTCCCCTATGACTACTATGCTGACAAACCCCGTGACACCGTGGGCTTGTCCCGTACGGCCTCAATCATCAACGAAATTCGCGCTGAGGCGACAAATTCGATCTTGGTCGACAATGGTGACTTTCTTCAAGGGAACCCAATGGGCGACTATATCGCCTATGAGCGTGGCATGAAAGAAGGGGACGCGCACCCCATTATCACCGCGTTCAACACCGTTGGCTATGATGCCGCAACTTTGGGCAATCACGAATTCAACTACGGGCTGGATTTCCTGGAAAAATCACTCGCGGGTGCGGAGTTCCCGGTCGTTTTGGCCAATGTTTCAAAGGCACAAGGCGCAACTCCACGAGACGACAAAACGCTGATCAAACCATATACAATCATCGACCGTGAAATCGAAATGGGCGATGGGACCAAGCACTCTATCAAAATCGGTGTCATAGGCTTTACGCCACCGCAGATCATGAACTGGGACCGAAAGCATCTGGAAGGCAATGTTCAGGCCCGCGATATCGTCGAAACCGCGCGGGCATACGTGCCAGAGATGAAGGAACAAGGGTGTGACCTAATCATCGCCCTTTCACATTCTGGGATCGGCGACGCCAATCATGTGGAGGGTATGGAAAACGCCTCAGTCGTTTTGGCGGGTGTTGACGGAATCGACGCTCTGGTCACGGGGCACAATCACCTTGTCTTTCCCTCGCCGACATTTGCGGACCGACCCGGCATCGATGTCGAAACGGGCACCTTGATGGGCAAACCTGCTGTTATGGGCGGCTTCTGGGGCTCACATCTTGGGTTGCTGGACCTGCTGCTGGAACGGGAAGGAAATGAGTGGCGCGTGGTTACCTCCACGTCCGAGGCCCGCGCGATTTCCAAACGCAATGAAGACCGCTCAATCACCGCTTTGGTCGGAGACGATCAGAAGGTTCTCGACTCGGTTGCGAAGGATCACGACGAAACGCTCGCCTATGTCCGCCGAGCAGTGGGCAAAACATCTGCTCCATTGCACAGCTATTTTGCATTGGTTGCTGATGACCCGTCTGTACAGATCGTTTCGATCGCACAGAAATGGTATGTCGAAGAAATGCTGAAAGGCACCGAGCACGAGGGATTGCCGATCCTGTCAGCGGCGGCGCCGTTCAAGGCGGGTGGTCGCGGGGGCCCGGATTATTACACCGACGTCCCGGTCGGGGATGTTGCTATCAAAAATGTGGCTGATCTGTATCTTTATCCAAATACGGTGCGCGCGGTGCGAGTGAACGGTGTTCAGCTGCGTGGTTGGCTGGAGCGTTCGGCCGGTATGTTCAACCAGGTCGAGCGAGGCTCAGAGGATGCGGTTCTTCTGAATCCAGAGTTTCCATCCTACAATTTCGATGTAATGGATGGTGTGACATACCAGATCGATCTGTCACAGCCGTCGCGCTTTGGGCCAAAGGGCGAAGAGGTGAACCCCGACGCGGCCCGAATTGTGAACTTGTCCTTCCAAGGCGAACCGGTCACTGATGACATGGAGTTCATCATTGCCACAAACAATTATCGTGCATCGGGTGGCGGTTCATTCCCCGGCGCATTGGGTGATACAATCGTGTTCGAAGCCCCGGACACCAATCGCGATGTCATTGTGCGCTATATTGTCGAACAGGGAACGATCAACCCAAAAGCGGACGCCAACTGGTCATTTGCACCTCTGGAGAACACAACCGTGTTATTCGAGACCGGCCCAAAGGCCCGAGACTACATCGGCGATGTCAAAGGTGTTTTAATCGAAGACGCCGGAGATGGAACAGATGGCTTCGCGGCCTTCCGCATCAAGCTCTAGTGCAATCGCATGTGCATACCTTGAGGAGGTCGGAAGTCAACGAAAGCAGCTACCATCAGGCTTACGCTGACCGCCGCCTGCGATTTTAAAAGGCTATCAGCGGTCAGAAATGAACGTCCGAACTGGGCTCAAACCAGCCATCTGACGTTTTAGGTTGGGCATTGAGCTGGTTCAGACGGCATCAAGGTCGGCAGGGCGGGACAAAGCTGCAGCTCACTGCCCAGCAAATTTGCCATGCAGTTGAACGACGGAGCTTGTATTCGAGAGGTCGATCACGTAGCGCCTTCACTCGCTTGTCGAAGCAGGAACCTTTGAATTTTGCCGCTGGGTGTCTTCGGCAGTTCTTTGACGAATTCGATAAGCCGAGGATAGGCGTGCGCAGAAAGGCGCTGTTTGACATAATCCTTCAGCTCTTCAGCCAACTGGTCATTACCTTCTGTACCTTCCGCCAGTACGACTACCGCTTTCACTATTTCGGTCCTTTCCTTGTCAGGAACGCCTACGACCGCCGTTTCCGTCACAGCGGGATGTTCGATAAGAGCGCTTTCAACGTCAAACGGTCCGATGCGATAACCCGAAGAGGTGATAACGTCGTCGTTCCGACCAACGAACGTTATACATCCGTGTTCATCCCGCTCCACCGTGTCCCCAGTAAGATAGTATCCGTTCTTGATCGATTTGGTGCCCTTGTTCAGGTAGCCGCAAAAGAACAAGAGAGGTGAATCCGCGATTTTGACGGCCAATTGACCTGGCTCATTGAGTTCGGCAATGCTGCCGTCCTCAACCAGAACCTCAACCCTGTATCCTGGCATCACATAGCCTGCCGATCCCGGGCGTACAGGATGTTCGAGCCCGTGATGATTATTCACCAACATACCCGTTTCGGTCTGCCCATAATGATCCTTGATCGGCGCATTCAGTTCGGTCTCGAACCAGCGAATGACTTCGGGGTTCAGTGGCTCGCCTGCGCTGCTGATGCACCGGATCTGATCGCGCAGCTGTGACGCGCGCTCGATTCCGGCGGCGATGATTAGTCGAAACGCAGTAGGCGCGCCTGCAAAGTTAGTCACATTCAATCTCGAAATCACGTCATATGTACTGTCCACTGTGAATGGTCCCTCGACCAGAGTGGTTGCATGACCCAATAGTAGCGGGCCGATCAATGCATAGTAGAGACCATAGGCCCAGCCCGGGTCGGCAATGTTCCAGAAAACATCCTCATGCCGCAGACCGATCCCTTCGACCATGTACGATCGAAAGGCAGGCAGAGCCTTTAGGGGCACGGGAACTCCTTTTGCGGGACCTGTAGTTCCAGATGTCGCCATCATGAACATTAGGTCATCGCCGTTCCGCAGAACTGGGTCGAACTCAGCCGACTGCGCGGCCATTGATTGGCGGAAATCAATGTCTCCGCCAACAACCCCTTGTCGCGTGTCCACAATCATCGCGACAGGTGGACAACCTTCCACTTCGTCGAGTTTTTTGCGGTTCGCGGTGTCGGTCACGGTGCTGTCAGACGAATTCGAACTAGTCTCAGTTTGCCTCGGAAACCGCGAACCTATCCGGAACAAAGTTGACGCCACTCGCTAAGAGCGGCGGCGCGGGTCAGCTTGAAGGTATCTCGGCTGGTCAGCGATCTTTCCTGGTTGAAGTGGTTGTAGACGGAGGAATGGACGGAGGCGAATTTCTGTAAACTTCGCATACGCCTGAAACGCTGCATCGCGCGTTCGCGTCGTCGGAAAGGAAGGTGGGAATTCTCAACGCGGTTGTTGAGCCACCTGCCCGTCTGCTGTTTTTCAGTAGCACCAAGCTCTCTGAGCGCGGCTCTGTATGAGGCGAAGCGATCCGTGACGACGGTTTCCGCTTTACCGTGCCGCTTCATCAATT
>NZ_JBXWMF010000050.1:0-13161 GCF_059609725.1 Ruegeria sp. YTSC199 | reverse complement strand
AGTGCGAGACCTCCTGGTTGACGTATTGATGTGCAACATCTTCCCCGAAGCGGTGGTTGAAGTAGGACAATCGGGATGGAAGCAATAACTATTCCCATGCGGGCGATTTCGCTGTCTGCCCACTCGTGCAGGAATCGGCGGCCACGTTCAAATTGCGGACATTAGAATTCGGGCCAAGTCTTCAGGCCTATCGATCATCACGTAGTGCCCGAATGGCACCGAAATCGCCGTCCACCCCGACTGATGCTGATATCGCTCGAAAAACGGTTGGCCAAGCCCTGGGACCCAGCCGGTGGCATAGATGTAGGTCCGCTTTACCACCTCGGCTCCGCCGCTCACCAGTTGAATCGGTTGCTCAAATGTCTTGAGTGGTTGGGCGACATTTCGGCGGTCCACCCACGCACGGTCTGCTCCATTCACCGAAAAAGCCTCCGCGGGGCCCGGCGCGACTTTGCCATCGACGGCACTATCACGAAGCCCTGCCGCGATTTCCGCAGGCAAAACATCCAAGGCCGCCTGCCCATCGCCTGGCACGAGCGCATCGAGGTACACAAGTGAGCGAATGTGGTCGGGCGCCCTATCCGCGACTCCGGTGACAACCATGCCGCCATAGCTATGACCGCACAAAACAATGTCGGAGAGTTCTTCGCACCTGATTACCCCCAGGACATCCTCGATATGCATGGCCAGATCGGTTTCGTCACTCACGAGGTGAGCACGTTCACCCAACCCTGTCAGTGTAGGGGTAAAAACGTCGTGGCCTTCCCTGCGCAGAAGCGCGGCTACGCGAGCCCAGCACCATCCCCCTTGCCACGCTCCATGGACCAATACAAATGTCGCCATAACCCGCCCAACTCCGCCGATACTGTAATGACATTAGATTCTACAGGGCCACCTCGTCCACAGCATCGATTGGACGTTCAGCGTCAATCCCTTTCACATAGTCGCTACCGCTCTAGACGCGCCGCAGAGTGCGTCTGACGTCTACGGTCCATTTCTATTCAGAATGCGCGAGCATCTGCAAAAGTACACTTCTGAAATGAGCCCATGGTCACTATTCTCTGCGATCCGTTCGATTGGCTGATTGCAGCCCATTGGGGACATTCATTGGAGAGCTTTGCAACTTCCGAAATGCGCAACTTTGCTGCCTCTTGCCCGTGCCGAAAGTGACTGCGTAGAAATTCTGTGCCATTGCAACGCGAGCCATTCGGCGGTGTAGCGGATAAACCGTAGCTGGTCGCTCAATCATGCCACCCCCGGCTAAATCATATCGACCGTTCGCTACGATCTAACCTTGGCGCCGCGGAGAGCAATTTGTTGTCCTTGGCTGAGACACGAGGGATGTCACGCAGGAAGTATTGTCCCGAATACTGGGACAAACAGTTGCAAAGAATGACTATTCTTCATGACTAAATCAAAAACTAAACCCTATGAAGGGCGCTTGCTCAGCAACTTAAACATGTGATCACCAAAAATCTGTGGAATCAGCATGACTCCTGAAGTCGACTATTACGGGAAACGTAGCTCCTGCATCACTGCCCCGATAGTGAGTTTTAAATGTCGGCGGAATAAGTACCAAGCCAATGTCAATTTATGCGTGTGTCGGGAAGCTAACCGCGAGCCCTGAACTCGTGGGATGGCGATGCTTAGCAGTGTTTTTGACTTTGGTTTTTTGTAGCGAAAACTGCACATGAGGATGTCGATGAGACTAAATCAAAAGAAACTCGCAATACTCTTGTGTTCAATGATCAGCCTTACGGCATTGTCAGCTTGTTTTGATGAAGAAACGTCAACTGCGGATCCAGTGATCCGCCCTGTGAAGGCAATGGAAGTTGGAAGAGCAGAGCCATTCGCCGGGAGAGAGTTTCCAGGAATTGCAAAGGCGACACATTTTGATGTCAGACACTCCGCTGCATAAAACGTCGACGGCTTCACTACAAATGCGCGCGGTGTAGTTGGTGCGGATGTATCGCGGTCGATTATGCGCAGATCAATGCCACGGCGCGCCAGTTCAATGGCTAGCACCAACCCGCTGGGCCCAGCACCAGAAACAAGTACGTCAGTCAATTGATCACTCCTTTTGGGGTTTTTTGCGCTATCTTGTGGAGCTCCGCAAATATATTGTCATTTAATCAATTGTTACCATTCATGTTGCACCGATTAGGAATGACGCCCGCTTGGGGCTGCGAACAGTTTATTGGGTGTCGCAACCTTTTCTCATTCAAACCGCGTTTAGCTACCTGCCAAAAAGTGTTTTGCAGGTATTTTGGCGTAAGCCCCATCATAGAAAAAGTTCAACCAAACGGAATGACCGTCGGAGTAGATATCTGAAACGCCGCGGGTATCTGATCCTGCGCCGAGCGAATGTACACCGCCTTCCGTATCCAACTGCATCAGCTTGAACGCCTGGTGATCCTGATGCCCGCGGTAACCGCCGACAACCACCGTTCCATTTACAACCTCAATGGATTCAAGATTTCCAAATCCACCCGCCAGTTTTTCTGAAAGACCGGCCTCATCCAATTCCGAGATACGATAAACAGCGCTATCCCAAGCGTCATCAGCACCCCATGATACCGCATAGATTTGGTCGTCAGTAATCTCGAATCTGGCAAGACCATTGATCTCAACACCATCCAGAGCCGGTTGAATATCACCAGCGTTTGCCGACACAGTGACAAAACCCCCACGCCCAAAATCGCTGACAAGCAAAGTGGCATCGTTCAGCACCTCGACATCGTAGAAGAACACACCTTCTTCGTCGTAACTCCTACGCCAGTTGACGTCCCCTTCGAGGGAGAGCGAGATTACTTGATTGCCATCCACAAGGACAATTTGTTCGCCAAGTTCAACCAACCCGGTCGGGTTGCGGAGACCTTCGCCGTCGGAAAGAGTGATGCTCTCATGTGCGCCACTCAGTCCGAGTTTGTACAGTCCACCATTGGTGGCTTGGGATCCAAATTCTTCACCAGGGCCACCAGGGCCGATAGAAATCGCATAGACGTCTGCCTCAAAAGGCAGGATTGCTTCGGTGAAGGGCGGCAGGCCACTGACCAGGATCTCTTCTGCGGCAACAGGTTGAACAATTGTCAAAGTTAACAAGGCGCTCAAGCATTTTGTCATTGTCAAAACTCTCTTTGAAACGGCCTGCCGTCGAGGCCATGCTACATTGCTCCACAACGGATGATCACGAACCAGAACTTGTGGATGGCTCGTGATCACCGCGTATCGGAGCAGCGTTAAAGGCTGATCTGCTCACCCCGGAAATACGGGCCAAGAGCCGCAACGACGCGGTCGATGGTCAGCGGGTCCTCATAGAATTGAAGCTGATTGGCACCATCTATCCAGTGAAGTGCTTTATGGGCCGAAGGGATCTGTTGATAGATTCGCTTCGGAATATCCGGGCCGCTGGCGGCTTTGTCACCGTGGACCATGAGAACCGGCAATGTGAGGCGCGATGCCGCGTCGCTGATCTGCCAGCCCCAAATTCCCGCTTCGCTCATTGCTGTAATCCGGTTTTCCCAACCACCGCGATGGAGAAACCACGGCGCTTCGTTGTCCCATGGCAGATACCACTCGGCGACGGCCGTGGCTGTCAACAGGGCTTCGGGGGAACCAACTATTGGAATATAGTCCACCGTACCGGTCTCGGAGAACTTCGCGGCGGCCTCCGCTGAGCGGTTCATGCGCGCCTCGACTGACGCAGCATCTCCGAGATACATGATTGCCGTATCGGGGGTCAGGTAGTGACCGGCAACAATTCCAAGCGATGCGATCCGCTCGTCCTGAGCCGCAGTTTCAATCGCCCAATTCACGCCCTGACAAATTCCAAGGAGATGGAGTTGGCTTTGGTCAATCCCATCCTGCTCAGTAAGGAAATCGACAGCAGCGCGAAGATCTTCGATCTTGGCCTCACCGGATTCAAACCGGCGCGGCTCACCTGAACTGGCGCCGTGATTGCGCGGATCAAAGATCAAAACCGCAAGGCCCTGTTGTGCCAGCCTTGTGGCGTATTGTACTGGTGATTGCTCTTTTACAAACGCCACGGGGCCCATGATCGCCACTGCAGGATGCGAACCCTCTCCTGCAGGCAGGAAGAATTTACCTGCAAGCGTTTCTAGGCCACTGGGGAATGACACATCGCGTACGTCGTACATGCCAGAAGCCGTGGGTTGTGCTGTGGCGTGCTTAGGTATGGTTGCTGGTATCGCTGCCGCGACACCCCAGAGTGCCATCTGCCCGGCAAGAGTTCTGCGTGTTATGTGCATATTTCCTTCTCCCTCAATCTCAAGGCTTTACGTGCATTGTGAGGTTGGAATTTATCGTTTGTTCTATCAGCCTCGGTGCTGAAGACTTGGTTCTTCAAGACTTCTTGGCGCCCTTGATCTTCGTTTTTCCAGCGCCGCCACCCTGGTTTTCGCTCGCGTCTACGACGCCGTCACCGTTTGTGTCTGCGCCATCGAAAATAATTCTGTGACGATCTATAAACTCCTGGGTGCGATCAATTCCCGCAGGGTGATACTCAAGCATTTCTTCAAACGTCACGACTCCGTCTTGGTTCAGGTCGTGCGTTTCGGTCGATACATCGGCATGCGCCATGGCGGCTGAAATAACGACGCTGCCGGCTGTGAAAGCCAATTGGACAAGTCTCATGGGGGTTCCTCATCGTGTTCAGTTTCGATGAGGTCAAAATGCGCTTAGCTTGACATAATCAAAATGACGAAACTAGCATGCTGGTCATGCAAAAACCGAATGATGATTTGGCTTCGATGGATTTTCGCGTTTTGCGATTTCTGCGGATCCTGTTGCACACTGGCAGCGTGACCCGAACTGCTGAACTGCTTGAGATCAGTCAACCTGCGGCAAGTCGCATTCTTGCACGCATTCGGGATCTGACTGGCGACCCATTGTTAATCCGCACTCAGGCAGGGTATCAGTTGACGGATCATGCCCTGTCGCTTCAGGAACCGGTGCTAGAGGCGATCCACGCGACCGAAGCGGTTTTTCTGCCGCCTCGGTTTGATCCCGCACATTCAAGCCGGCGTTTTAGGATCGCTGGTACCGACTATGCTGCGGCTTGCATCATTGGGCCGCTTGTCGATCGGCTGGCGACGGTCGCACCACATGTTAGAGTGGATGTAACACCATTGGTACCAGACAGTTTTTCGGCAATTCAGGACGGTGAAATTGATTTTGTCTTTTACGCCGGGCTCAAAGTGAAGGGTGACCTGATTGTCAAAAAACTCTTTACTGACAGCTACGTCCTTCTCATGCGCGAGGGCCATCCGTTGCACGAGCTTGCTGCGCAGAAGGGCTTTCTGGAGCCACCGGATATCACACCGTACCGGCAGATCGAATTCAGTTATCCGACGGTTGATCGCTTGCGAGCGGATACCGTCATGCGTGCGACCAGCAATGGTGATCCCGCAACGTTGTCTGTACCTTTCTTCACCTCTATGCCTTTCCACGTCGCAAACAGTGACGTCGTTGCAGCCGCGCCGTCACGTTTGGGGGTTCAGCTCTCCTCATTCTCCAGCATCGTGTCAGTGCCCTTCAGGTCAGGTGCAGAATTTCCCTATTACCTGCTCTGGCATGAGCGGGGGCAATTCAATCCGGCAATTCGTTGGTTCGTAGAGGAGGTCGTACAGACTATTGCGCCATAGGACTCGGCTTAGGAAGAAATTCGATGACAGTCGAGTATCCACCAAAGGCGCATCGTTCATTCTGTCTCGCAGCTGCTTTTCCAAGCGAAGAGCGGCCCAGAGCCGACATCCAACCCGGCATATTGATGCTGCGGTTGCAGCCCGCTTTGCGGACTTTCGCTGCGTCTATGCGACGGGACCGAATGCAATCGATCAAATCGTAAGACATTGGTGCCGGAGTAAGACTAACCATAGGCACCCATCTAGGACGCGCAGAAGCTCGTGTCGATCTTACCGGAGTTGATCCGTTTGACAGGCCCAACATTCCATTGATTATGTGCGCATGACCAAAGCTCAACGACCGCCAAAGCCAAAACCCATTCCATACACCCCGGAGCCGAACCGCTATGAGCGAATGGTTTATCGGCGATGTGGGCGGTCGGGTGTGAAGCTTCCTGTTGTCAGCTTGGGCCTGTGGCATAATTTCGGTGCGGACTCGACGCACGAAAACAAGCGAGTAATGTGTCGGACCGCGTTCGACCATGGGATCACTCATTTTGATCTGGCGAACAACTACGGTCCACCACCCGGATCGGCAGAAGAGGCATTTGGCGAAATCCTAAGAACTGATTTCGCGGGCTACAGGGATGAATTGATCATTTCCTCCAAAGCAGGCTACGACATGTGGCCGGGACCCTACGGAGAATGGGGGTCGCGCAAGTACATGATCGCGTCCTGTGACCAATCACTCGCGCGCATGGGGCTTGATTACGTCGACATCTTTTATTCCCACCGCTTTGACCCCGACACCCCGCTCGAAGAGACGATGGGCGCGTTGGATCATATCGTACGGTCGGGTCGTGCGCTCTACGCAGGTATCTCGAGCTACAACTCCCAACGCACACGCGAGGCGGTGAAGATTCTCAACGACCTTGGGACACCTTGCCTGATTCACCAGCCTTCTTACAATCTGCTCAACCGTTGGGTGGAGCGGGACGGTTTGCTCGATACCCTGAACGATCTTGGGGTAGGATCGATTGCGTTCACGCCGTTGGCACAAGGCATTCTAACGTCAAAATACCTGCGCGATATTCCGGATGGCAGCCGTGCTACACAAGGGAAGTCGCTACTTGATGGCATGATCAACGAGCGATCTCTGGCAAGTGTCCGTGCTCTGAACGAGATGGCTGAGGATCGCAGGCAAACTCTGGCGCAAATGGCCCTGGCCTGGGTGTTAAGAGTCGGACGCGTAACGACCGCGCTTATTGGTGCGTCCCGGCCGGGTCAGATCGTAGATTGCGCAGGCGTAGTCGATAACCTCGCCTTCAGTGATGAAGAGTTGGCAAGGATTGATGCTATCAGTTCGGAAGAAGATATCAATTTGTGGGCTCGGTCGTCAGAAACAGAATGACCAATCTTAGAAGTGCTAAAACCCAAGACCATTTGGAGCTTGATAATATTGGCGGCTTCAGCTTCTGCAGCTCGGCTAAGTAACTATCAAGACTGACCGGCCCTTTACCGACATTCGGCTTTCTTCAGATGTTACTAGTCGACTTCCCGAAAGCCGCCATTCGTGCACACAGCAGCATTTCGATTTGCTGAGTGACAGCAATGCCTGAAAAGTGCTGTTCGAAGTAAAAGCACAAACGGACTGGTGAACAAAAGCCTCGTCAACCCTCTTACAACAATGCTCACTTGATGAGATATGAAGAGAGTAGTTAAGCGGCTAGCATGCCGAGCCGTGAAACAGTATAAAACGTTTCTTGCACAACAAGACAGGGATCGCGGGTCACCGCCATGAGGTCGCTATCGAACCCCACCGTAGAAGTCGATAATGTTGTCCGTCCGAAAGTCCGTGAATACTTTACGGACCGGCGGGCTGAGGTGGATGTGTTTGTGGCAAGGCATTTCACCTGGCTCGGAACACTTCTCCTTCACCGGTCGGCACTCGGCTGGGACATTTTGCGCGCCCCGATGAATGTGGTGCTGTCGCCAATCCTGGTGCTGACGCGGATCGCGGCATACCTTTGCCGCCGTGCCCAGTGGCGTGGCGGCTCGGACTGGCTGACCTCACGGCGAATCCTTCTGCGCACCACTGTTGCGCGCAGGGTCGAGGCCTGCGTCCTGACCGATCTTCTCCAACTGTCGTTGGTGCAGGGGGCTGCGGCTCGTAGTCCGGACGAGCTTTCGCGTGCCATCCTTGCTGCACCAAAGTTTCGCGAAATGATCCGAAAACGTGAGAGCGCGGCCGATGCAGAGGCCCTCGGCCATCGAATGGCAGGCGCGATTTCCGAGTATGCAGCAACACGATCTGCCGTAGCCGAGATGACTACTGTGCTATGTGCGCTTGTTGTCGGTGCACTAGTCTTTCAGGCGCTAACACCGGGCATGATCTCGATGGCGCCGGGCGTTGCTGATGCCATGGCAAGCAACAATGCCATCACGGAGTTTCCGCTGGGTCAGACAATTGGCGGGATTTGGTACGGTTTTTTCCCGACGGGCGCATCGCTCTGGCTTACCACCTTCACCATGGCGGGGCTTGTTATGATCGGATCGGTTTTCGCTGCGTTCGCAGGTGTGTTTGCCGACCCTGTTCAAAGTCTCTTTGGCATTCACCGCCGCCGCCTTCTTCGCTTGATCGATACACTCGAGGTTGAACTAACCGGACTTGGACAGAGCCCCTTCGTCGCGCGTGAGCATTTCTACGCCCGGCTTTTGGACCTCTGGGATGCCGGTGCGGGCATATTTCGCATTTTCCGGAACTGACGCGAAGACTTGGAGGCGAGGCTCGGCCGTTACCAGTCATTCATCGTGCCCCTCACCGCCGCAGCGCCGCTTTCGTATTGCGCCATTCGTGCAGAGCGCAGCATTTCCACCTCGGCAATGACCGGGTCGCGGGACATTGCTGCCGTTTGAGCTATTCCACCTAGTGCCTTAGCAATGGGGATCTGGCTAAAGCAATTAAAACGTTCTATTGTGCCATGCTATTTGGCGCCGCCTCTAGAGAAAAAAGCCAAAAAAATTATCAATCCGAACCTGTGGCAGACTCCGATAGTTCCTGGACAACAAGCCTCAGATTGTGGTGAATTTCTGGCGGGGAAGGGTTAATTCTAGCGGCACGTTCAAACTCTTTCTTTGCGCCTTCTAGGTCGCCTTCCTGGTACCGTGTATTGCCAAGCCCGTATGCCCATATCCAATTGTCGGGCCAACGGGAACTACCATTTATATAAACCTTAGCGGCGGCGTGGGTGTGCCCTAGCTGTTCCAGTGCTGCCGCCGCCCGCACTATCTCCCATTGATTTTTTGTTGTCGGCAATTGGTCGGGAGGTAAAGCGACCATCGCCCAGTAATCCCCCCGCCGCCATGTTCGCATAAACAGCCGAAGATCCATCGTCATTCTCTCATGCTCACCTGAGTGAAGGGTGATCTTGTCGCTATTCAAGTCATAACCAACAACGACCGCATAGTGCCATCGAGGCGCCCATCTGAAGCCAAGGTTCTGAAAAATGATAACAGGGTTTCCTGCAGCAACTTCGTCAAGCACCTCTTCTACAGTTGATAATCTAACTGCTAGCATTGCATGTCGACGGGCGGCCCCGACCATGTCGGCGAGATAAGTTCCTTTCGCCCCAGGGGTAAAGGATTGAGCCGCCACCTCGTCTTGAGTGACGTCCAGCCCCGACCACTGAAACACCATCGCAAGCGACGCAGGTCCACAGTAAAACTCGTTTTGTTCAATAAGTGGCACGCCCTTAACTTCGGCTCGAAACGGGACGTCAACCTGCGACGGTATTTGCTTCTGTGTGTGCGCGCATGCGACCAGTAAAGCTGGCAGGAAGCCTATGAGCCAAGCTCGAAATCGAAGAGGGCGAAAACAGCTCAGCGGCCAGCACACCGGGTAAAGGGGAACACTTTCGTCAGACACAAGAGATCCGTCACAAGCAATATGATAAACACTGTTAGTAACGCGCCAACAATACCATTGCCCCCAGCCGTGTCGTGATCCATTTGGTGCAAAACTGACGCGATTTCTTCATTCGATAGTGCCTTAAGACGCGTTTCCGCTTCTTTGGGATCGACTCCTCTTGCGACAAGCTCGTCACGAATTTCTTTTCTTTTGAGTTCACTCAACAAAAAATCGCGGTCGGCATGTGTTTCGTATCTAGAGATCACCTCGTTGGTACTGAGCATTTCTGCCTGCGCCATTGTGCTAAGCTGCGTTGCCAGCAGCATTTGCGCAGCTATGAAGCTCACTATGCTGCTTCGCACTTTTCGTTGAAAACCCATCCCTTGCCGTTCTCCTCGTCTCGATGTCGTTTGTGTCAGCGCCGTAAGTAAATACTCCAAAGACCATTGTTTAATAGCAGGCAACTGAATGCAACATTGAAGAAACTTTTAAAGACCTGAAGCATGTAAGTAAGGGTATCATCAGTGGCAACAACGCAAGATTGACGGGTCCACTTCGAGCTCATTGGTTTTGCTCTGATTTGGTGGACACCAAGAATAGGCGCAGACAGCGCCGGGAGGTGTCGAATGACGAAGCCGAAGCGATACAAGCGGTACAGCGCAGAGTTCAAACGAGAAGCTCTGCGCCGGGCTGCGGAAGAAGGGATGACGGATAAGGCTGTCTGCGATGAGCTGGGTATCAGCACCCGACAGTTTCGACGATGGCAAGGTGAGATAGCGTTGCTGGGCCAGGTTGCGTTCCCCGGCCATGGTCGTCCGCGTGACGAAGAGATGGCTGCGCTGAAGCGCGAGTTGGCCAAGGTCAAGAAGGAGCGTGATTTCCTAAAGGAAGCGGCGGCGTACTTCGCCAGGCTGTCGAAGTGAAGTACGCCTGTATCAATCTCCGGCGTGACCATTATCCAGTGCGCATGGTGTGCAGGCTGTTGGGTATTTCAGCCAGCGGATATTACGCTTGGCGCACACGTCCGGAGAGCACCCGTGCAAAACAGGACAGAGAATTGATGCCGAGGATCAGGCGGATCTTCGAAATCAGTAAGGGTGTCTACGGCAGTCCTCGGGTCCATGCCGAACTGGTGGCGGAAGGCGTCACAGTCGGGCGCAACAAGATTGCCCGCCTAATGCGCCTTGAACGGTTGAGGGGCTGTCCCAAACGCCGTTTCCGGGTCACGACGCGGCGCAACCCGGCCCATCCGGTTGCAAAGAACCTGTTGCAACGGAACTTTGAGGCGCGGCAACCGAACCAGAGATGGGCTGCTGACATGACGTATATCTCGACAAAGCAGGGCTGGCTCTACCTCGCGGTTGTCATGGATCTTTTCTCTCGCCGGATTGTGGGCTGGTCAATGAGCCAGCGGATGGGCCGGCACCTTGTGATTGGCGCCTTACGCATGGCCATTGAGGCGCGCCGACCGGGCGGGCATCTCATTCATCACTCTGACCGAGGCGCCCAGTACACCAGTGACGACTTTCGAGAGGAACTTGCCCGGCATGGCATCGAATGCAGCATGAGTGCGGCAGCGAATTGCTATGACAACGCCGTCGTCGAAAGCTTCTTCGGCGTTCTCAAACGCGAACGTGTAAACCGCGTACGCTACAGCACAAGAGATGAAGCACGTGCCGACCTGTTCGAGTATATTGAAGTGTTCTACAATCGAAAGCGTCGCCATGGATATCTTGGCAACGTAAGTCCAGCTGACTTCGAAGATCGGTCAGCCGGGTCCTTTCAAACCGTCCACTGAAACGGGGCAAGACGACAGAGTTCGTGATATCACAGGATTTATCGTTCTTTTGGGGAGCGCCACTTGAAACCCGATCTCAGCCAAAACGCTCTTGAAGCGACCGACTTTCTAAAGGCCATGGCGCATGACGGCCGTCTGCAGATATTGTGCCTGCTTCTTGGTGGTGAGAAATCTGTTGGCGAAATCGAAACCACCTTCTCCATGCGGCAGGCAGCAGCTTCCCAGCAGCTTTCACGTCTGCGGTTGTCTGGCCTGGTTGAGTCAAGGCGCGACGGGAAGAGCATCTATTACAGGATTGCGGATGCACGAGTTTTGGCGATTGTGGAGGTTCTTTACGATCTCTTTTGCAGCGAAGATGCGGAAAAGTGATCTGTATTCTATGCGGTCATAACTGAGCTGGACCAAATCGTACTGACGAAATCGCTGCACCCTTTGCGCTTCTTTTCTAAGCAACTAGTTTGAGACTATGGACTCTGTTTCTCAACTCACCAGCTGGATGATAAACGAAGGTCGCAGCTCCGGCGATCCCGTGAAAGTGGTGTCACAGTTCTGCTCGTCTTTGATGGAGGCCGGAGTTCCTCTCTGGCGCGTAAATATCGGCCAGCGCTTTGCCAATCCATTACTCATTGCCTGGGGGGTGGTTTGGACTCCAGATGGAACAGAAAGCTACGACGTGACACACGAGACGATGCTGACTGACGGGTACGTTGGCAGCTCATTTGAGTATATTCTGGCGCATCGGAAACCGCTTCACAAAAACCTACAGCACCTGGATTCAAAAACGGAGCACTCATCATATCTCGAATTTGCTGAGCAGGGTGGGACCGATTACTACGCCACCCTGCTTTACTACGGCGATGGGTCATTGCACGGCTGTACATTTGTTACGCAGGCGCCAGAAGGTTTCTCACCTTATCATTTGGAATTGATCGAAGCTGCACTGCCCGCTTTGTCGTCTGCTCTGGAACCTGTCACCATGCGCAAGTCGTCCAAGGGCTTGCTGAGAACATACCTGGGGGATGGGCCTTCGGAGGCCGTTTGGAATGGCAGGATCAAGCGTGGGGAACGCACCACTCTGGACGCGGTGGTTATGTTCACCGATTTAAGAGGTTTTACAGCTCTTTCAGAACACGCACCCGAGGCAGATGTGTTTGACGCCCTGAGCGGCTACTTTGATCTGGTTGTTCAGGCTGTGGAAGAGAATGGCGGCGACGTTTTGAAATTCATGGGCGACGGTATTCTCTCGATCTTCACGATCCCAACTGAAGCTGATCGTGTTGACCGATGTCGAAAGGCGGCGCGTGCCGCACAAAGTGTTTTGACCGGCCTGACGGTACTCAACCGTAGTCGAAACGAGGCTCAGAAATCGTCCTTGGACATTGGTATCGGGATCAACGCAGGGCAAGTCAGCTATGGGAACATCGGCAGTCCCGGCCGGCTTGATTTCACAGTTTTGGGTGGCGCAGTAAACGTTGCAAGCCGAATTGAGGGATTAACAAAATCAATCGGCCACAGGGTACTGGCGACGTCAGCCGTTGCTGATGCTTCACCTGGCCTATTCGCCGGCTGCGGGTTGCACGAAATACGCGGCGTTGCTGATCCAATCGAGCTATTTGCCCTCATCGAGTGAGACAATTTCAAGCGCTTGTTCCGTCGGGGGTTCCGCTACCTGAGTCGGGCCATTGAGGTGCGTATGGTCCGCCTAGCACAGAAAGGACAAAATATTGTAGCCTTTCCTCCACA
This sequence comes from Ruegeria sp. YTSC199, assembly GCF_059609725.1. Taxonomy (NCBI): domain Bacteria; kingdom Pseudomonadati; phylum Pseudomonadota; class Alphaproteobacteria; order Rhodobacterales; family Roseobacteraceae; genus Ruegeria; species Ruegeria sp. YTSC199. Next base: position 71 of record NZ_JBXWMF010000050.1, on the reverse strand, counting down.
GGCCGACGGCCACGGGAGCGAAAGACGCAAGCGCGAATTTTACCAGCGTATGACGGGTTATTGTGGGTTTG
>NZ_JBXWMF010000049.1:0-13284 GCF_059609725.1 Ruegeria sp. YTSC199 | reverse complement strand
TTCAACTGGTGAATACGGTTGGCCAGCCACCGCCTAACCTGCCCAGCTCCAATGGTCAAAAGTTTGCAACAGAACCCCTTCAGAGCCCGCGATTTCTGTTGCCAAGCAGAGCTTCCATCTGTATTGCGCGCAAAATTTCACCCTTTTGCTCGTTACATTTGTTACTTTCTAAACCTATTATTATATCTGATAAGTATCGCTTATCAGGTGTGATTGATTTCACTGGGGAATACGCGCAGAATGGCTGCCATGAAGCCCCCTGCCCCATACCTTCCCGGCCCCTTCCCTGCCCTCTCCCAGGCGGATCAGGAGGCGCTGACCGATCTCTATGTGCGCGGCACGCCGGCCAATACGCTGCGGGCCTATGAGCGCGACCTGCTCTACATCACGGCGTGGGCCAATGTGGCCTTCAAGAAGCCGCTTGAGTGGCCGGAGCGTCAGGACATCGCGCTGGCCTTCATCCTCGATCACGCCCGCGATCTGAACGACGCGGCACCAGACGATCGCGCCCGCCGGACGGCGGAAGCATTGATAGATCAAGGGCTGCGCAGATCGCTGGCCTGCCCGGCGCCCTCAACCCTGGACCGGCGCATCGCCTCCTGGCTGGCGTTTCATCGGATGAAGAACCTGAACAGCCCCTTCGGCGCACCCCAGGTGAAACAGGCCCGCGCCAAGGCCCGCCGCGCCGCCGCCCGTCCTGCGGCCCCGAAGTCGCAGCACCCGATCACCCGCGATATTCTCGAGCAGTTGCTGGCCACCTGCCAAGGCTCCCGCCGGGATTGCCGCGACCGGGCGATCCTGATGCTGGGCTGGGCCAGCGGCGGGCGGCGCCGGTCCGAGATCACCGGGCTGATGCGCGAGGATGTGTCATGCAAGGAGTTCGACAAATCAGGCGTTGTCTGGCTGTCCCTGCTGGAGACCAAAACGACCCAAAAGGGCGAGACCCCGAGGCTGGTGCTGAAGACCCGCGCAGCCCAGGCGTTGGTGCATTGGATCGAAGTGGGTGAAATCGAAAGTGGACCCCTCTTCCGACCGATCTCGAAAGCGGATCGGGTTCTAAAACGTCGCCTGTCCCCGGATGCGATCTACCAGATCGTCAGACACCGATTGAAACTGGCGGGATTACCGGAGGGCTTCGCCTCGCCGCATGGGCTGCGGTCCGGGTTCCTGACACAAGCCGCACTAGATGGCGCCCCAATCCAGGCGGCCATGCGATTGTCCCTGCACCGCTCCATGGCCCAGGCGCAGAAGTACTACGATGACGTCGATATCGCAGAGAACCCGGCTACGGACCTGTTGGGATAGACAGTTCCCAAATGAAGAAGGCGGTAACCCGTGGGTTACCGCCTTCTAGATATCAAACCAGAGCAAGAGTAACCCGCGGGTTACTACTCGTTCAAAACAGCTTCGAATGCTTCAATCGCTCTCTGTAGTTTGGACCGATCAATCGAAGTAAAGTCTTGGCCAGACAAAATCCTACACTCTCCTTTTCGAGCAGTGACTTTGGAAGCCCCTACGTGGAACTCGTATTTTACGCTCTCGCGTTTTTCACGAGGCATGCCCCTAGTTGTCTCAGCTTCATGACCCGCCAAGAAAGCGTCAAGCATCTCGTTTTGCTGACTGGCTGTCGAAGCGCGCTCCAATTTGTCTCTTAATCCAGCAGCAGAATCTGAAGACGCTCTTAGTTTCCGCGCCACCTCAACGCCAAGGTTTCTGGAGACAGCCTTTGGAAACGGCAATGCGCCTTCAAGCTCATTGAGCAGATAGACAAAACTTCGAATATAAGAACGCTTCATCTTATGTAGGGCCGAATACAGTCTACCAACCAAAGCTTCTGCATCCCCTGCCCCCAAATCTGCGTCTTTGGAAGCAAGGATCGCCACTTGTGCCATCTCAGCGAAAGTCAGATCCTCCCGAACAACGTTCTCTTCAACCATGTCGATATAGAGATCAATTCGGTCACTCTGGGACCCGGCGACTCGGGCCGTAACGCTGGAGAAGCGCTCATCACCTGTCTCTTCAAAAAGTTGCTTAAGAGCAGTTAATCGTCTCCAACCCTTCTTGAGCTGGAAGCGACCATCTGAACCCTTATAGATCTCTATGGGCTCCTTCTGACCTCGTTCCTGAATTGACGCCTTGAGTTCATCCATCTCGTCAGAACTCGCAACGGCTGTTAATTCCAAACGATCTCGTGGCAGATCAGAAGTGTGAATTTCATCTATTCCAACAGCAACCAGCACTCGCCCTTCATCACGAGCTTTACGATATTCCTTGGCATCCGAGGCATTTTGCCGTCGCTGCTCCACGCGATTTTCAGTACTTTCATTCAAACTGTTTGCTGTCTCGCGTACCGCGGCTCCCATCGGGCCTACTTCGCGGCGGCGGGTTTTCTTGAGGTCTTTGTCATCAATCGGAGTGAAGCCGAATTTATTACCACTCATTCTACACGCTCCTCAACTTTAGTACGCGCTTCCCAGGCCCGCAGGACGACATCCTTAAACTCGCCATACGCGTTATCAAAAGACAGACGCGCCCTTTTCCAAGTATCCCGAGTCATCTGCCTGTAGTCCTGCTCGTAGACAGACATTTGGAACCTACCTGACTGCTCGACCGCACGCGTCATCTCGATCGGGTTTTGACAGACGTCTGCTCCGAAAACATTTTTGAAGGCATCCATCATCGCGACATGCAGAGAATTGCTGGCCTCAAAGCGGGTCATGAGAACTCTTATGTCATCGAACCTCTTTGGAAGTGTGATGCCGGCGTCCTGAGCAATACGATCGAACCCATTGGTTATATCCTCCAAGGCATCACCCAGCTGACCGAGATAACTCGTGGTGCTGTCATACTCCCAGTATCCTGGGCCAGAGGGAATATAGAGAATGTCAGCGGCAAAGGCCGCATTCAAAGACTGGTATCCAATTGCCGGCGGGCAATCGAAAATAATCAAATCGTACTGGTCGTCTGGTAACTCATCGAGGTATCTGGCGACGCACCCAAAAAAGCTCCATGCCTTATGAATGGATCTGTACTGAGCCGAAGCAAACTCAACGAAGGCTGCGTTTGCACAACTCGGTATGATATCGATTGTCGACCATGACGTCCTTTGAATGAAATCTTGCACACGCTGTGCGGCAATCGACTGGACGTCTTCTGGCAACTCGTCAGCGGTGGGGTAGGGGCAGTCCGCCGGATCATCATATTCGTCGGCGATCCGGTTTGCCTCACGGCAAAGATCGCGGCACATAATGCCCCAGACAGTATTCCACTCTCTAACTTCAGACAGACCCATTGAATGCGTGAGTGTTGCTTGGGGGTCGAAGTCCACCACCAGTACACGGTAACCATCAAGCGCAGCCGCATTCGCCAAGTGCTGAGCGACCACAGTTTTACCGACACCACCCTTAAAGTTCGAAACCGCAACTCTCATTGCCCGACCCACTGGCCTTTGGGGCAGAAGGCTTTTACCTCTAAATCTCAGGCGGCGCCTCAACTCGTTTATCTCGGCCAGAGAAAACCATCTTTGCCGCCCATCATCTTCTGTCGCGCCTTGCGGAAGAGACGGGTCGTCAGCCAACTTTTTTCTCAAAGTGTCCGCCGGGACATCAAACATGAACTGGCTAATTTCCCAGATCGAAAATGGTCGAAGCACTTTCTCGTCCGCGGGTGAGAAAGTAGCGCGGCGGACGGCAGCCTGTTGGGCCAGGCTTCGTTCGTTCATCGTTTGAAGGTCGGTGTGGTCTCGCATTGTGCTGCTCTTGTTATACTATGGATGTCTCTTAATAACGCGATTTTAAAAAACTACAAAACGTAAAGAATAGAATTTCCGCTTTTTGCCGCTGATTCGACTAAAAACGGGAGACCACCCTGCAGCCGCGCTATGTTTTGGTGACAGATTGAGTGGGGTTACCAGATATAGGGTGACACTTGACCCCCATTATGGTGACACCAGAATGTCACCTATAACCTATTAACCAAATTTTCTTTTGATTTTGATTAAGGGATTGGTCATCCTGCTTTTCGAAGTCCGTTGACAAACTACGGGATTTCATCACACTAAACCCAATTGATGGAATCGGTCAGCGAAGCCGATCCACTCGAGGCACAGTGGCAGTATCAAAATGGAAATAAAACGATTTACAGGAACTCAAGCCGGATCTCAGAAGTACGATCTGTTAACCGCAATCTCTGTTGCGGGGTTGAGCGGAACGACCGGATTTCAATGTTCGATGATGCGGCTCATTGCGTTGATAACCGCCCGATATAACTGGCGTGTCGATGAACTGACGGTCGGGCAAAAGGAAATGGCCCGTCTCTGGTCCGTAGATGCTCGAACCGTCAAGCGAGAAATCAAGCGGTTGACGGATTACAAAATACTTCTCCAGCTTAGGCCTGGGGTTAGAGGACGCGTTGCAGCGTACCGACTTAACTATGCGGAAATTTACCGTCTGAGCGAACCGGTTTGGAAAAATGTTGGTTCTGATTTTTCATCTCGTATGGAAACGCAAGCGCCAAAACCAACCGAAAAGATCGTACATGTTCAGTTTGGTCAAGAAAAACCCGTAGCGGTTGAACAAAGGGAGCATGACCACCAGGATCCGTGGGGCAGGGCGCTCCAACGCTTATCAGAGTCTGAAACGTTGTTGTTCAAAAGCTGGTATCGCGATCTCCAACTTGTTGAAACGCATGATCAGACGATCACATTGCGTGCGCCTAGCAAGTTCATTGCGCAGTACATTCAGTCACACCATTTGAAACCGTTGCTCGGAGCGATCCAGCTTGAGTTTGGGCGAATTCAAAAGATCCGCTTACTTGACTAGCCATCTAGATTCTAATGTTCGAACTCTGTGTCTTGAGACCACACAACGGGCTGATTTCAGCCGTTGAGGCCCGTCTCGAACACCCCAATGGTATTCAGAATGTCATCGAACAAGGGGGGTTCCCCGATTATCATCTCCTGCATCCCGGCATAGTCCCGGCGCAGCGCAGCTTTCAGCTCAGGATTTGGTAGCAATCTTAAAGATCCGGGCTTGGCATGCTCGTAGTTGGCCCAGGCCGCTTTGAAGAAGACAGACTTATGGTGTGCAACCTGATCTAGCAAGTCGATCTGTTCGATAGCGCGAGGATGGGTCTCGTGTGTGATCAACTGGGCCATATCATAATAATGGCGCGACATGCGGTCAGCCAGAGGTTTGGTAACGTCCTGATGATAGAGCATATGCAGAATTGTTGCTTTTTCCCAAAATGTGCGCTCAACGCCCAAGACCTTCACATCAACGTCGCCCGAGCTCAGCAGGTCTGGAAAGGCTTGATTCACATATGGTGAAATCCTGCGGGGCTCTGCTGGAAGGTGAACTCCACGGGCGCCAAATTCGAACCGCACCACAGGTTGGATGTAACCGCTGGTCGCATTTGTCTTGGATGGGTAGGCGAAGAGCAGGGTTTGTTGATCATCAGGATCGACCGACAGGGAAAAGTCCTGGTCCAGCGCGGCGCCAAACTTGATTTTGATTTCTTTCAGAAGCGGACCAGCGACTACTTTGGTGGCCGTATCCTGAAGCTCCTGCAACAGTTGCTTTTGTTTTTTGCCGGAAAGGGCAGGGTGCTCGGGGTCACGTTCGCCCTCGAACCCAAGTTGCGCCCGATCGAGGGACAGATCCACGTCTTCCGAGAACCGATGGATGATGTCGTAGGCCTTGGATAGCGATGTCCCACCTTTGAAGATCAAGTGAGCACCAAAAGAGGGCAGGGCGAATAGATGTTTTAGTGACCAGCAGACCCAGAAATCCTTCTCGACGATTGCTTTGGTCAGGCCAAGCTGGGCGGCCGTTTCCTGAAACGCTTCCTCACGGTTCTTTGGAGTATCGTTGGCAAACTTGTCCACGATCAGTTCCGCGCCACAATTTGCTGCACTACAGGATGCATCCAGGCCGGCACATACCTGCTTTGTTTTGCGAGCAATGCCCGGTCCTTGCTATCCAGATTGCGGGCCAGCGTGTCGACAACACGGCTATCCACCCGGTTTTTGCCGACATAACGCAACGCTTGAAATACGGTGCCGGTTTTCTGGCCCGCACCAACTAGCGTTTTGGATGATGCATTCCGGAACTGGATGACTTGTCGACCAACTGTCTTGGTGCGGGTCGGGCCGTCGGTCATATAAATAGGCTTGGATGGCACCTGGGTTGACAGCCCCAACTGGTTGGCTGCCATGGCAGGGGAGGGCTGTAGAACCTGATTATCCTTACGTGCAATCGCTTTGGCAATGTCATCGGCAGACGGAGACAACAGTCCTAAACGGGCGCTCTTTCTTGGATAGTCGTAAAGCCCACGCGTCAACCGCCGGATCACCCCTTGATCCGCCAAACGCGACAATGCCTGATCCACGCTTGCGCGGGAGCCGATATCCAGAAAGTCCAGCGGCGCAAAGATTGCGCCCCGGCCTTTTCCGATAATGCGTTGTCTAATCGATGAAGTAATCATGACTTTCTCCTTGTCAGAAAATATAGTACTTTTTTCTGACTTTCAAGTTATGGGAAAACCGAGGTGATTTTGTAAGTAGGGCGGGAAGCAGACCTTCGCTGCACCGTTCATCGAGGTCCGCAGAATGGAGCCAAGCAGACGTTGGTTAGACTCGGAGACGGCATATGAGGTGCGCCAAGCGTGATGTCAGTGGTAGAACGGCTGGATCCAAGCATTTCACAACCAAACTTTCTGCACCCTTGTTAGTCAAAAGAGATAGGGTGAGGCTTCAAGTGGTGTAGCTTCATTTGGGGGATCGTATTTTGAGCCTCGCCTACCTGTGGGCATTTCTCGTCACGCTTGCGCAGGTGTCTTTAGCCTTCGGAGTCACTGTGCATGCTGTTCTGAGAAAGCGCGATACGCGCGCGGCCATTGGCTGGTCAGCGCTTGCTTGGCTTGCGCCGTTTGTGGGCTCGTTGGCGTACATCATACTGGGCGTCAATCGGATCAACCGGGCTGGCACACGGATGGGCCTGTCAGACACCATGCGCAGAATTCCAAGTTTCTCTCTCTCGGAAAGCGAGAGAGTGTTGTTTGAAGAGGCTAATATTCAACTACCTCACTTGGCCGGATTAGCCCGTGCCGGGGAAGCTCTTAGCGCAAAGTCACTCTTGCCGGGAAACACGGTCGATTGCCTACGAGATGGTGACGAGGCCTTTCCGGAGATGATCGCGGCCATAGATAGTGCCAATTTATCGGTTGGATTGTTGAGCTATATTTTTGACAGCGACCGAGCAGGAGAAGAATTCTTGAATGCGCTCGTCCGCGCCAAGGATCGCGGCGTGGTAGTGCGCGTTCTTATCGACTGCGTTGGCGCGCGCTACAGCAAGGAAAACATGGTTGCTCGTTTGAAAGAGGTGGGCATTGAGGCCGCGAGTTTTCTTCCTACAAGCGGGTTCTCCTCACGCCGCTTTTCAAACCTGCGAAATCACAGAAAAATCCTTGTCGTAGATGGCTGTATAGGCTTCACAGGTGGAACAAATATTCGCGAAGCGCACTGCCTGAACCTCGATCCCGAGGCGCCGACACAATGCCTGCATTTCAAATTCGAGGGGCCGGTTGTAAGCCACTTCAAACAAGTGTTTGTCACGGACTGGGCCTTCACCACAGGTGAGCAGTTGAGCGGTCCGGCATGGTTTCCTGAGCTTACACGCCATGGCACAGTCTGGTCGCGGGGGATTTCGCACGGACCAGACGAGGATTTCGAGACGCTCAGCAAACTCATTTTCGCAGCGCTGTCGGCCGCGCGGGAACGGGTGCGTATTGTCAGCCCTTATTTCCTGCCAGATTCTCGGCTGATAGAAGCGCTTTCAGTGGCGGCGCTCCGTGGCATCAAGGTCGAAATCTACCTGCCATCCAACAACAACGTTAAGGTTGTCGAGTGGGCAGCTATGGGGCAGATCGGGCAAATTTTGGAACATGGTTGCCGGGTTTTCTTCACCAAGCCACCGTTCGATCACACGAAACTCATGCTCGTGGACGACGTTTGGGCTCTTGTTGGAAGTACAAACTGGGATCCCAGAAGCCTTCGATTGAACTTTGAGTTCAATGTTGAATGCTATCATCGAGAGCTGTCGGAAGAACTCCATGCCATCCTTGACTCAAAAGCACTTGGCGCTCGAGAAATTGGCCTTGAAGAGATCAATGATCTCCCGCTTTTGGCCAAATTGCGCAACGGTTTCGCCCGGCTACTTTCCCCTTACCTTTAGGAAGCACAACTTAAACTTACACCCGAACTTCCCGAACGTCCAAGCGAGCGGTCTGAGAAGCAGTTCTTTTTTGGTATTTGCAACGCCCTTAAAAACTTGACCCAAAATGAACAATGCAGAGGGTTTGTCCGAAATTGAAAGGGAAGGCTGAACGTCCCCTTGTCTATTTCGCGGTGTTGAAAAGTTGCGCCAACGAGCTCGCGTGGCTATCATCTGGATATGGAATTTATTGTGGGCGGCATAGTTACGGTTGTTCTGGTGATTTGGGGCGCGGCCTCATTTTGGCGAGCGCCCTCAAATAACCAAAAGAAGGAAAAAGACAAAAAGTAGCGGCATCGTCTGCAATTACTTTGAGCATGCCTCATGAGATGCATCATCATCCAATGCGCCAAATAAATGAATTCGCCGACTTTATGGATAGCGTTGCAGCGACGACAGGATGAACATTGCCCCCTTTCTCAATGAACATTACCCGTCGAATACTCGCGACCAGGTCTCCTGATCCAAAAGCGAAACGAGTTGATCACGTGAGTCGAGTACCGCACTTATCGCTCGATCTCTTTCCCGATCCAGTTCACTAAAAATGGCTCTTGTGGACGATGCCGATTCTGATTTGTCCGTGGAACCGAGAATGGCATTATCCGCAGCACCTTCGACCGCGGCACGGAACCGATCAACGGCAACTTCCAAGTCGCTCACAACTTTCAAAGCCGCGGTCCGGACGTCGCTGTCCGCGGGCGAAATAGCCTTATCCAAGGCGGGTTTCAGCGTATTGGGGTCCAGAAACGATGGTGTTAAATCAGACAATCCGTCCAACAAGAAAGTGACCGCCGTTATCGTCGCAATTACTGGCATATCATAACTCCAAACTGGTCCCCGAAGCGACTATGTCTGCCTTTTCGTACAGAATTTCAGCAACTTCCGGCCAGTAATCTTCCGGGATTGCCGCCTGCAATTGCCCCTGCAATACCAGCAGGTTATCGCGTTGCGAACGGCGTTCGGTGTCATATCTGTCTGAAACAGCTATCAACTTGGAACGTTTTACAGAACGGTTGGCGGACAACCGGTTGAATTCTTCAATAAAAGCCGCGTGCGCCTGGATCATCTGTGTCGAATTCGCCTCAATCTCCCGGGCAATCTGAACCAGATCTGAGCCATCATCAGAAGGTATCCGTTCCAATGCAGCTGCAAGCTCAGAATTTATGTCGCCGATCGAACTACTGCGGTCGAACGGGGCGCAACTTGAGATGCAACAAAGAGAAGCAGCAGCGGCCAGGTTGATAAAATCTCGCCTCGACAGAGTGGCATTACAGGTTGCTGCCATCACGTTTCCCCCGACTTGTGATCCACCTTTTTTAGGCCGCGTCTTCTTCGCTGTGCTCACATAAGACGGCTCTATTGTTGACGATACTCAGGAACTCAAAAATTTAGCGAGCAGAGCCGGGCGCAAAAAACTTAATCTTAGCACAATTACATATAAATGTTAGGATGTGAGTTGTTGCTTTTCAGAGAGCTAAATAAACGGGGGAATACGATGGCACCTAATCGGCGCGACTTCATGAAAACTGTTCCTGCAATTGGGGCTGCTTTTGCGGTAAGTCCTACTTTTTTGTCGGAAGAAGCAGCAGCACAAACCACATCGACAGCCGCGCCATTAGAGGGCCATTTTCACCCTAAAGGAAAAGCACCATCTGAGCACACGCTCAAAATCCTGGCCGAAGCGAAAGAAACACTGCCCTTCTCTGACACTCAGGACTTTGACGAAGTGGCCAAAGGTTTCATTGCCGAGATGCCGGAACCTCAGATCATGGCGGATGCGGGGAACGTTGCGTGGGATCGAGGTGCATTTGATTTTATCGACGAACAGGACGAATACGACAGTATCCACCCGTCATTGATGCGCATCAGTAAGTTAAACCAGAACTATGGTCTGTACGAGGTAATACCCGGCATCTATCAGGTGCGCGGGTTTGATTTGTCCGACATCTCATTCGTGCGGGGCAAGACGGGTTGGATCGCCATTGACCCGTTGGTTTCGGCTGAAACGGCGCGAGCCGCGTGGGAATTGTTCTCGGAACACAAAGGTGAAGGGTTGCCGATTACGGCGGTGATCTATTCACATTCCCACGGCGATCACTGGGCAGGCGTTCGCGGCATCGTTTCGCAGGAGGACGTCGATTCCGGCAATGTCGAAATCATTGCTCCGCGCGATTTCATGGAACATACAATTTCCGAAAACGTGTTCGCGGGCAACGCAATGAACCGACGGCTATTTTACCAATATGGTCTGTTGTTGCCCGTGGCCCCGCATGGGTTCGTCAATCAGGGTCTCGGCAAGCGCGTTTCAGCAGGTGCCACTGGCCTGATCGCGCCAACCCGGATTGTCGAGGACGACATCGAAGAATTCGAGGTCGATGGCGTGCGGATGATCTTCCAGAACACACCCAACACTGAAGCGCCGTCTGAGATGAATACTTACATCCCAGACATGAAGGCCCTGTGGATGGCGGAAAACGTCACGGCCACGTTGCACAACATCTATACATTGCGTGGCGCGCCGGTGCGCGATGCCCTTCGATGGTCAAAATACATCTCTCGAGCCCTGTTCCTGTTCGGGCAAGAGGCAGACGTCATGTTCGCTTCGCACCATTGGCCGCGCTGGGGCAATGACCGCGTGCAGCAGGTTCTGAGAGATCAGCGCGACCTTTATGCCCATATGAACAACCAGACCCTGCATCTGGCCAATCAGGGCGTGACGATTAACCAGATACATCACCACTATGAGCCGTCACAGGGTTTGCAGCAGACGTGGCATACACGTGGCTATCACGGCTCACCTCAGCACAATTCGCGCGGCGTTGTTCAGCGGTTCCTTGGTTTCTGGGATTGCAACCCAGCGACCCTGATACCGTTAGAACCAGAAGCTTCAGCTCCGCTCTACGTCGAGATGATGGGCGGCAAAGATCCAATTATGGCCAAGGGTTTGGAACTGCACAATGCAGGGCAATATTTCGAAGCGTCCGAAATTCTGAACAAACTGTTCCTGTCGGATCCATCAGATCAGGAAGTAAAAGATTTATTAGCCGACGTTTACGAACAGCTTGGCTACCAGCAAGAGAACCCGGGCCTGCGGAACAGCTTCCTGTCGGGTGCCTATGAGCTTCGTTCTGGCATACCTACCGGTGAAACGGCCGACACGTCCAGCCCAGAGGTGATACGCGCGATGTCGACTGAGCTGTTCCTCGATTTCCTTGCGATCAAAATGGATAGCCGCAAGGCCGAAGGCATCGAGTTCACGATGAACCTAAGCACCCCCGACAATGGAGAGATGTTTGCGATCGAGTTGGCCAAGGCAACACTCACAAATGTCGAAGGTTTCGCCTTCGATGAGCCAGATCTGACTCTGACTTTAAACCGATCCGATCTGGAACTTGTGATGACCGGAGCGGCTGATTTTGAGGACTTGCTGGCCGACGGTCGCGCAACGGCTGATGGTGACGTCAGCGTTCTGATCAAACTCGCTGGAGCCATGGTTGAGTTCGATCCTCTGTTCGAAGTTCTGCCTGGGACAAGTGCCGGTCCAACAGAGGTAGCAGAGGCTGAGCCGTTGCAGGCAGTGACCGGTCAGGTCGTTATCGAATGATGTTATACGCGGGTCCCATCGGACCCGCGTTACCCACTTTTACACTCCAATACGATTTTTACGATGTAATCCAAATCATCCGAGGAGACTTCAATGGCTGATCTTGTTGTTCTTTCATTTGATGGTGTCGACAGCGCAGATGCCGTTTTGACAAAACTACGACAGCTCAAAAAACAGGAATTGATCGACCTGCTGGACGCCTGTGTCGTTGTGCGGCCCGAAGAGGGAGACATACACATTAAGCAGTCAGTGAACATGACCCGAATTGGCGCCAGTACCGGCCTGAGCACCGGTGCAATAGTGGGTATGTTGGCTGGTATTCTTGTTCTCAACCCACTCGCGGGCATGGCCGTGGGCGGTTTGGCTGGGGCGGCAATGGGCGCGCTTGGAGGATCCCTTTCCGATTACGGCATCAATGATGATTTCATCAAAGAACTGGGCGAGACCATCCAACCAAATTCGTCGGCTCTGTTTCTGCTTGTCGCCAAGGCCACACCGGACAAAGTGATCGCCGAGATCGAACAATACGACCCGAAGATACTTCAGACGTCCCTATCGCAGGAACAAGAAGACAAACTTCGCGAAGCGCTCGCCGCTGCGCATGGCCAGTGATTTTTAGATAGAGATCGGCGGCCAAGCTAAAGCGTAGACGGCCTTCTTCAAATCATAGGGCTTTGGTTGGGAGCACTGCAATATGGCAGAGGAATCAGCTAATTGGCATGAGGAAAATTCCGGGCGCGTCGCACATGCGCTCGTAAAGCTTGGCCAGATCGGTTTCTGGGTTCAACTGGTTTTTTTGATCATTGTCGTTGTACTGGGCGGCGTTGTCCTTGGCGTTGTCGGAGGTGGTGCACGCGTGGGCAACGTGCTGTCCTTCTTAGGTTTGATCCTGCCCGCTTTCACCACATTTTGGTGTTGGCATTATTTGTCTTTAGGGCGAAAGCTGAAAGAGACTGGAGATGACCCCTCAGCTGCCCGGCTTCAAAGTCGCGTGTGGATCGGCGTTTGGGTCGGAACGATCGGCGCTGCTCTGACAATTGTTTCATTGTTTGGAGCAGCTTTTGCGCTTCTGGTCACAATGCTGGCCAACCCTCAAGTTGGCTTGCAGATATCCGCAGCTGAAACTGGTGCCAGCCCCTACACGATTTCGGCGGTTGATGCAGTCAGCATCATGACCCTACTCTTGACGCTGACCGCTGAGTTACTTGTTGTAGCGATTTCTTTGCGTATCGTTTTCCTGATCTCTCGCTCTCTGGGAGGAAAGGATGCCTGAAACCTTTAGTAAGGGAACAGCATTGGAGCGATGATCACCGCGACAGAGCCGGTCAGTATTGTGAGCGGCACACCGAGCTTGAGGAAGTCAGCAAAACTATACCCCCCGGGTGCAACGACCAATGTGACCACAGGTGT
>NZ_JBXWMF010000048.1:0-14150 GCF_059609725.1 Ruegeria sp. YTSC199 | reverse complement strand
TAGATTGAAACTACAGCGAGCCTGATCCTCCTAAGCCAATCAAACGCTCGTGTTCCAAATCATTCGATGACGGACAATCTGGATGCGATATTTTCCGAGGGGTTAAATCCAGGACGCCGTAAGCAGGTTCATCTTTCAATGGACCCTGATACAGCCGAGCGCGTCGGTCAGCGGCACGGAAAGCCGGTTGTTCTACGTGTCGAGGCGCAACGCATGTTTGAGGACGGTTTTGAGTTCTTTCGTGCCGACAACGGTGTCTGGCTCACAGACAAAGTGCCCGCGACCTATCTGGGGTTCGGTATGATCGCTGAACGGTAACAGAGCACATGACAACTAGATAGTTGGTATAGCTTGTCGCATTTGAACGGCGCTGAAGATGTCGGCTTTTACTGTGCGTCGCTGAAGCTGATTTTCCGAGACCAGCGGGTTTCAGTTGGTTAGTCGCAGGTAAGCGGTTCCCCCGCAAAATCGACAGACTTGTTCTTATCTTCATGTACGCTCTAGTTTGGTCGCCGCTTGGTCAGCCGACTTTACGCTGGCCTCACCGACCTTCCCACGCCTTCAGCTCATCCGAAGATAACGGTTCAAGAAAATCTGGCGTGGCTCCAACCTTTCCCTCCAACCCGCCGAGTTTGAAATCACATTGTGGAATTGCGACGAGCCTCACAGCAGGCTTTGTTCCTATTGTTATCACAACATCCTCACCGGCTAGCGCTGCGCCGATGAGTTCCGGCAACTGGTTCTTCGCCTTTTGTATTGTGAATAGCATGGCAACTCCCCTTATTCGCTAACTTTGCCAATCTTGTAGGCAGATTCAACCACACTCAGTTCTGTCCTTGTTTCTCAGACATCCAACACCGGTTCATCCCGAACCAGCCATTGGTTATCCGCGTAGCGAATTTTGACTCAGAGCACAGAACGGACGTCCCCGGGTTTGATCACTCCTACTGCCGACTCCTGAGAAGAGGCAATAATACACACGCATAAGCCACCTATGGATTTACATCTAAGAAGCTTACGTTGGAACGGAGGTCACTAAATTCGAGCCTGGCTTCAACTCTCCACCTGTAAACAATTGTACATGATCCAAAATTCTTTTCAGTTTTTTGCTATTAGGCCTGTCGGTACAAATCATCACTACAAACAAGGCGAATTTTGGCTTGGAGCGTTTCTCTGCCCCTGTTTCGCCGATGACAAGGAGGAAAGAAATGTTCAAGATTTCAGCGGGTCTCGGGTGCGTATTTGCTGCGGCAATCACCGCTTCGGCGGCCCAGGCAAACGAATGCGGTGAAGTATCACTGATGCAGGCCGATTGGGGGTCAGCGCAAATTGTGACCGCGGTCTCGAAGTTTCTGATGGAGCAAGGCTATGGTTGCGAAGTGACCACGGTTCCGCTCTCGAGCAACCCTGCGCTGGCATCCGTTTCCGAGACAGGAGAGCCCGATATTCTGACTGAAATCTGGACAAACGGCGCGCCGGCTTACCAAGGGCTGGTTGACTCAGGTGCAATCATTCCTGTGACCGAAGTTCTATCGGATGGCGGTGTCGAAGGGTTCTTTGTTCCGAACTACCTTGTGGAGGAGCATCCGGAACTGGCAACAATGGAAGGCATCGCAGCCAACCCCGAACTCGTCGGAAATCGCTTTCACAACTGCCCCGAGGGATGGACCTGTCTAAATGTCAGCACCAACCTGATGAAGGCAGGCGGGCTGATTGATGCAGGCATTGAAAACTTCGTGCATGGATCAGGCGAAACCCTTGCGGCTTCGATCGCTGCCGCCTACGAAAACAAAGAGCCATGGTTCGGCTTTTATTGGGCACCAACATCGGTACTGGGCAAATACCCGATGACTCTGGTCGATATGGGCCCCCATGACCCTGAAAAGCACGCCTGCAACATCACAGCGGAATGCGCGACGCCAGAAATGAGCGCCTTCCCCCGCAGTGAAGTCGTTACAGTTCTGTCGAAAGAATTCATGGCCGAAAACGCAGCAGTGTCTGACCTGATGACAAATCTGTCCTTCACCAACGCACAGATGGGCGAAACGCTGGCATGGGTTGAAGACAACAATGCCTCCTACGATGAAGGCGCGGTGCATTTCCTAACAACCTACAAGGATGTCTGGGGGGCGTGGCTTAACGATGCTGCGCGCGACAAACTTTCCGCCTTGCTGCAGTAAACTGCATGGACAGGGGCATCCTCAGCGATGCCCCTAACGCACTGAAGTAGATCGGAAAGTGGGATAAATGGCCTTCTATGACAAGTTATTCAGCGCATTGGGTTTGAGCGAATGGTGTGGCACGTCCGATGACAAAGCGCCTCTTTCGCTGGCGGACCTTGCGGCGCAAGCAGGAGGAGAAGAGGCCTCTGGGCCGCTCATTCCAATTCCCTCGTTTGATAATCTGCACGAAAGCTGCAACCGCATATGGCAGTCGCGCGATGTAACCAACGGGATCGAAGAAGGGTTTCTGGCAGCCAAACCGGTCCTGAAAACCGTTCTGGACCCGATCACACAGCCATTGAGCTGGATATTGGATGGCGCACTTTGGCTGTTTGAAGCGACGCCATGGTTCATCATGGTCCCGCTTCTGGTGGCGATTTCCTGGTACGCGTCACGTTCGCGCCCTGTGACAATCTTCGTGGCCGCCTCGATTATGATGCTGGCCGTCGTAGACCACTACAATGTGGCGATGCAAACCCTGTCGATCGTCTTTGTGTGCACGACGATATCGGTGCTGTTCGGTGTGCCCATTGGAATTGCCATGTCGAAATCCGACCGATTGCAAAAAGGCGTCGTTCCGTTGCTCGACCTGCTGCAGACCCTGCCGACATTCGTGTACCTGATCCCTCTGATTTTCTTGTTCTCGGTCACGGAATCCAAACTGTACGGGATTGCGATCATCCTTTACGCGATTGTCCCGGTGATCCGCCTGACCGATCTGGGCATCCGCCTTGTAGATCAGGACGTGATCGAAGCGGCCAATGCCTTTGGCATGAATGACCGCCAGAAACTGATGCGAGTACAATTGCCGCTGGCGCTGCCGAACATCATGGCCGGGATCAACCAGACCATCATGATGAGCCTTGCCATGGTCGTGATCGCCTCTCTTGTTTCGGCCCCTGGCCTTGGCGTGAACGTGTTGCGCGGCATCCGAAACCTTGAACTGGGTGTGGGCATCGTCGCTGGCATCGGCATCGTGCTGCTCGCAGTGATCCTTGATCGCGTGTCCAAGGCAGCTCTCACACGGGTCGATAAGACCCAAGTCAAACACTAAGGAGCCGGTTCAATGACACAACCAATGGTCCGCCTGTCCGGGCTCTATAAAATCTTTGGCGCCCGCGACAAGGACGTGTTGGACCATGTCCAGGATGGCATGGGTAAGGAAGAATTGCTGGCGCAGCACGGGCACGTGTTGGGGCTCAACAACATCAACGTCGATATGCAGGCGGGGGAAATCACAGTGGTCATGGGCCTGTCCGGCTCTGGGAAATCTACTCTGATCCGCCACCTGAACCGGTTGATCGAACCCACTGCGGGCGAGATCATCGTGCAGGGTGAGGACGTGATGCAACTGTCCGAGGACGGGTTGCGCCATGCTCGACAGGAAAAGATGTCGATGGTGTTCCAGAAGTTCGCGCTTTTGCCGCACAAAACCGTGCTGAAGAACGCAGGCATGCCGCTCTCGGTGCGCGGCGAGGACGAGGCGACTTGCGACCGTGAAGCCGCAAAATGGCTGGAACGCGTGGGTCTTAGCGGGTTCGAGAACCATTATCCAGCGCAATTGTCCGGTGGGATGCAACAGCGTGTGGGCATTGCCCGGGCGCTGACCGCGAACACACCGATCATGCTGATGGACGAGGCTTTCTCGGCTCTTGACCCACTGATCCGAACCGACATGCAGGACCTGCTGCTCGAGCTGCAAAAAGAGCTGCACAAGACCATCATCTTCATCACTCACGATCTAGATGAGGCGTTGAAGCTGGCCGATCACCTTGTGATCCTAAAGGACGGCTTTGTCGTGCAGCAGGGTGAGCCGCAGCATATCCTGCTGAACCCCAACGATCCCTACATCGAAGATTTCGTGAGCGACATCAACCGCGCACGGGTTCTGCGGGTGCGCTCGATTATGACCCCGCTTGTCGGTGGCAAAGTGCCAAAAGATGCCCATGGCGAAGTGGACGTGAACGACACGCTCGAAAGCATGATCGCGCGGTCCGGCGGGGATACGTCACACGCCTATGTCGTCAAGGACGGGGAGCAGACGGTCGGCACACTGGATATGACCGAACTGGTTCGCGCTCTTGTCCCTCGCGTCGCATCCGAGGCCGGTGCGCGTCAGTCCTGAAGCGCGCTGACGGCAGAGCTGGAATTCAACAGATCAGGCCCGAAATAGCCGCATGGTTGGGTCGGCCTCGATCTGTTCGAACAGCCAGTCGATAAATGTATCGAGCTTGGGGTTGGGTGCACGCTCTTTTTGCGTCGCCAGATACCAGCGGCCTGGCTCGGGTACTGAAATGTCGAAGGGTCTAACCAGACGCCCCCTCTCAAGATCACGCGCGCAAAACGGTGCCCTTGCGACGCTGATACCGTGATTATTTAGAACAGCCTCACGGACAAGCGGGTAATTGTCGAAAACAGAGCCAAATTTCATCGTTTCGCGATCTAAGCCCGCCGCATCCAACCAACAGTCCCAGTCATCCGGCTCATTCCATGTGCTTGGGACACTAAGCAGAAGGAAATTTCTGAGCTCTTCCAGCGGCATTCCGCCGCTTGCGGTTTTCAAGGCCTCCGGAGCACATACCGGGTAGATATCGGTTTCGAACAAGGGGCTGTAGTCAAATCTCTTATCAAACGGTGGCGCGTTGAACACGCCCACATCGAACCGGTGCATATCATAATCACCGTCTTCAAAGGTCGAGACGATGCGCACGCGTGTGTCCGGATTATCCTGAAGAAATTCAGCCAATCTGGGCTGTAACCACATTGTATTGAAACTTGCGTAGGACTGAACGAGCAACACGTCCGGTTCCTCAGGTGTCTGGATGCGCCGAGTGGCTTTGATGATTCCCTGAATGTGTTCGCGTATTGGCGGGTAATATTGCTCGCCAGCCGGTGTTAGCTCGACCGAACGGCTTGTGCGTTCCAGTAGTTTAACGCCGATTGTTGTTTCTAATGCTTTGACCTGGTGGCTGACTGCCGCATGCGTCACACAAATCTCGTCAGCGGCCTTTCGGAAACTCTTGTGACGTGCCACCGCCTCAAAAGCGCGCAGTGAAACCAGCGTAGGCATGTGAGTGGTCATTGCTGCATCTCCTCGATGAAATCAATTCTGCTTACCCTCAAGCAGAGTTATCCGACGACGGGCGCGAATATAGCAGGGTATTGATACTCTTTTTCATAACCTGTCAGGGGGTAGCACGCAATTCGCGGTGCGATGTGATCGGTTAGAATTTCTTGATGAAAGGAAATTTCTTTCAATTCTTCCACGGGGTGAGAAATGCCAGATTAGCAGATAGAGATGTTATGGGATTCCACCTTCATGCCACCACTTTCACCTTCGCCAAATGCATATGGCTATCCGTTGCTGATTAAACACTTGCTGGCCGGATCCCAGCTCGCGTCAGCCAGCCAAGAGATCGTCAGCGGCACCGAAATGCGGTTGAGCTATGCGGACTTGGGCAAACGCGTGCGCCAACTTGCCAATTCTTTAAAGGCGAGCGGGATACATGAGGGTATGCGCGTTGCTGTCATGGATTGGGATACGCACCGTTATCTTGAGTGTTTTTTCGCGATCCCGATGATGGGCGCGTCCCTTTTCACGATCAACGTGCGTCTGTCTCCTGCTCAGGTTCTTTATACGATCAACCATGGGCAACCGGATCTGATCATCGTGCACCGCGATTTCATGCCGCTCATTGAGGGTATCAAATCGGGCTTTGATCGGGACATCACCATCGTGCCGATTGGAGACGGAGAAGGATATGAAGAGTGGATAGGCAAAGCCCCAGGCAGCTTTGACTTCCCGGACTTCGATGAAAACCAAACGGCAACCTTGTTTTATACAACCGGGACCACCGGCAATCCCAAGGGGGTGAGCTATTCACATCGGCAGTTGGTCCTTCACACATTGGGCTTGATCGCAGGTTTCGGCGCATGGCCCGGGAATGCCGGATTTCATCGCGGCGACGTCTACATGCCGCTGACGCCCTTGTTTCACGTCCACGGCTGGGGATTTCCATATGCCGCAACGATGCTGGGGCTGCGTCAGGTCTATCCCGGTCGATATGACCCTGACACAATCTTGCGATTGATTGCAGACGAAAACGTCACCTTTTCACACTGCGTGCCCACGGTTCTGTCAATGGTGCTCGACCATCCGGGCTGCCCACAAATTGACCTGGACAGATGGAAAGTGATCATTGGCGGGGCCGCTTTGCCGCGAGGCCTGCAGGACCGCGCCGCGGCGGCAGGCATATCCTTGCATGCGGCCTATGGGATGTCCGAAACCTGTCCGTTTCTGACGGTGGCCGATTTGTCCAGCAATGACCCCGAGATGCAGGCGCAAACCGGCTTTCCGGGCCCTCTTGTCGACCTTCGTGTTGTGACACCGGATATGCAGGACGTCCCACATGACGGCGAAACAACCGGCGAAGTTGTTGCTCGGGCTCCCTGGTTGACACAAGGCTATCTGGATAATGCGCAAGCCTCGGATGAGCTTTGGGACGGTGGGTATCTGCATACCGGGGATGTTGGGTATATCCGCGAGAATGGATCGTTGCAGATTACTGACCGCCTCAAGGATGTGATTAAGACCGGCGGCGAATGGATATCCTCACTGGCACTGGAAAACATAGCATCGTCTTGCGGCGGCGTTGAGGACGTCGCAGCAATCGGGCTGCCGCACGCGAAATGGGGCGAAAGGCCAGTGTTGGTCGCTCAAGCCGCAAAGGATGCCGACCCGGATCTTGTGCGCTTGAGAGTCATGGAAGAAATCCAGTCGCGGGTTGACGCAGGCGAGATCTCAAAATGGGCAGTTCCAGACGAATTAATCTTTGTCGACCGCCTACCTAAAACCAGCGTCGGCAAGCTCGACAAGAAACTCGTGCGGCAAGATATTTCAACGCGCTCGGACCTAAAATCATGACAGACAAACAACGTCGTATTCAGGCGCTTATTCAATCCATTGTCACCTATCTGCAGGCTCACAGAGCTGCCACGCGCGGCGTTGATCTGACGTTGGACAAGCTGGCAGCCATGGACCTGTCCGATGAGAAGCTCATTGACTTACCTCCCCAAGGAACCCGGCATGATGAGGTTCTGAAGAACGCTGTCGCCGGGATTGCAGCCCCGGAATTGCAGGAAATCGCAGGCTGTCTGAAAGCGGCCAAGGATGATCTGATCTGGCGCGAAGACAACGCCCAATTCTATCCCCCCGGTGCCGATTTGGGAGAGGGATACACAAGGTGCAACCTGCATACTCTGCTGATCGGGCCGGATGCATGTGGATATCACCATCTCGATTTCAACCTTGGCATTTTCATGCTGGGACCAAGGACGCTGTATCGCGACCACAACCACGACGCGCCAGAGCTGTACCTGAACCTGTCCGAGAAATCTGGTTGGCGGTTTGGCACCCGTGACTGGCAGGATTATCCGGCTGGATCACTTATCTGGAACGCGGCGGGCGATCCCCACGCCACCCGGGTCTATGACCAGCCATTCATCTCCGTCTTTGTCTGGCTCGAGAACGTGAATTCACCCTGCAACGTAATCCACTTCGACGATTGGGCAGAGATCGAACAAGATCTTGCCAAACAGTCCAATTGAGGTTTCCAAACATGATTTCCATTAAACACACCGAGGGTGTCGCTTTCATTGAGCTGAATGCCCCGCCAGTGAACGCTCTTGGTCTCAAGATGCGACAGGCGCTTTCCTCGGCCATCCACGAGTTGGACGCCGATGAACAGGTCAAAGCTATCGTTCTATGCTCGGCTCTGCCGCTCTTTTGCGGTGGCGCTGACATCGTCGAGTTCCGTACCGGGGCAGTTTGGGACAAGCCGGACCTGCCAGCCCTGTGTGAAACGATTGAAACCAGCAAAAAACCCATTATCGCCGCGATAGCAGGCCCTGCGATGGGGGGTGCGCTGGAGATTGCGCTTGCCTGTGATTACCGTGTCGCCACGCCGGATGCCGTGATGGGCCTACCTGAGATCAAACTGGGGCTGCTGCCTGGTGCCGGCGGCACCCAACGACTACCCCGGATTGCCGGGCTGGAAGCGGCAACGCAAATGATCCTCTCGGGTGATCCCGTGAAAGGCGAATATGCCCTGTCTTGTGGGCTGGTCGACGCGCTGCTTGAAAACAACCAGGATTTTCGCGCGCATGTTTTGGGTTTCGCCACCCGTGTCAGCCATGAGGGCGATCCGAAACGCAGTTGCGCGGATATAACCGTCACACACCCTGATTCGAAGGGATATCTGACGGGTTTCCGAGACCAGATAGCGCACACGTCCAAATACCTTGTCGCCCCTGAACGATGCTTGGTGTCCGTCGAGGCCGCGTGCGAATTGCCGCTGTCCGAGGGGTTGGCACAAGAGAAGGCAGGTTTCGCTGAACTGCTCGACACACCTCAATCGCGCGCGGGGCGGCATCTGTTCTTTGCAGAGCGTGAATGCACCAAGGTTCCCGGCGTTACCCGTGCTGACCAACCACGTAGCATTTCATCGGTTGCCGTGATCGGTGCCGGAACAATGGGGCGCGGCATTGCCATCGCCTTTCTTCAGGCGGGGTATCGGGTCACGTTTCTGGAAACCACGCAAAGTGCGCTTGAACAGGGGCTGGAAATGGTCCGGGAGCATTTCCAGCGCGCGGCCCAAAAAGGGCGGCTCAGTGCCGATCGGGCAGAGACCATCGTTTCCAACGCCACCGGGACGCTCAGCTACGGCGACCTCGCAGAGGCCGACCTGATCATTGAAGCGGCGTTTGAAAGCATGAATGTCAAACGCCAGATTTTCGCGAGCCTAGACCAGCACGCCAAACCTGGCGCGATACTGGCCTCGAACACATCGACGTTGGATCTTGATGAAATCGCCGCGGTCTCCTCCCGCCCGGAGGATGTGATTGGCCTCCATTTCTTCAGCCCGGCCAATGTCATGCGCTTGCTGGAGGTGGTGCGCGGCGTCAAGACCGCTCCGGATGTCATCGCAACGGCAATCACGGTCGCAAAGAAGATCCGAAAGCTCCCAGTCACGGTTGGCGTGTGCTACGGCTTTGTTGGAAACCGGATGCTGGAGCCATACTTTCGCGAAGGATCTCGTCTGCTTCTTGAGGGGGCGACGCCGAAACAGGTGGATGACGTCCTTGAGAACTTCGGCATGGCCATGGGTATTCACGCGATGGCGGATCTGGCTGGGGTCGATGTGGGTGCCCGCGTGCGTCAGGAGCGGCGAAGTGAAATCGCACATGACCCCACATACCAGGCCGTGCAGGACATGTTGTTTGAACTGGGCCGACTGGGTCAGAAAACCGGGCGTGGAAGCTATGTCTACGAGGGACGGACACGGGTCGAAGACCCTGAGATGGTTCAAATCAGTTCCGAGCTGGCGGACCTGCATGGCGTGAAACGCAGGGACATCGACGATCAGGAAATCCTTGAGCGATGTCTCTATCCCCTGATCAACGAGGGCTTTTTGATCCTTGAAGAGGGAATTGCAACGCGCCCGGGTGATTGCGACCTGATCTGGGTCAATGGCTATGGCTTCCCAAACTGGCGCGGCGGCCCAATGCACTATGCTGACGAGATTGGATTAAGTCAGATTTTGGAACGCATGACCCACTATCGGCAGTCGCTTGGTGCCTATGGTGAGATGTGGTTCACGCCTGCGCCTTTGCTGGAACAACTTGCAACCTCGGGCGTGACACTTGACGCACATTTTGATGCCAAAAAGGAAAAATCATGAGAGAAGCCGTTATCGTCTCAACCGCACGAACCCCTATTGGGGTTGCCTTCAAAGGTGCGCTGAACAACATCAAATCCCCTACCATGATGGGGCACGCCATTCAGCACGCGGTTGAACGTGCAGGCGTGGACCCCGGTACGATCGAAGATGTCGTCATCGGATCGGTCCTTACGGCGGGGACAGCAGGCATGAATGTCGCCCGTTTGTCGGCGCTGGCGGCGGGCCTTCCCAATACGGTGGCAGGACAGACGATCGACAGGCAATGTTCCTCCGGATTGATGGCCATTGCGACGGCCGCAAAGCAGGTCATTGTGGATGGTCAGAATGTCTCCGTGGCAGGCGGGCAGGAAAATATTTCTACCCTGCAGAATGCCTATCTGAAATGGGCGGGCGATGAGAAAGATCCAAGCGTTATCGCGAGGTCTGAACATGCCTATATGCCGATGCTGATGACGGCGGAAAATGTGGCGCGGACCTATGGGATCAATCGTGACGCCCAGGATGAATACGCTGCACTTTCCCAAGGTCGGACCGCCCGGGCTCAGGCCGCTGGCGCGTTTGAAGATGAGATCGTCCCGATCACTGCGATTAAGCGGGTCAAGAACCGCGAAACCGGAGAGGAAACCCTGGAAGAGGTGACCTTGTCAAAAGACGAGGGCAACCGGCCGGGTACGACGGCCGAAACACTCGGGGCATTGAACCCGGTTGTCGAAGGAGGACTGATCACTGCCGGAAACGCAAGCCAGCTTTCTGACGGGGCCTCGGCTTGTGTGCTCATGGAAGGCAAAATGGCTGAGCAACAGGGTCTCACACCGCTAGGTATCTATCGCGGCATGGCTGTTGCAGGAAACGCACCGGAAGAGATGGGGGTCGGCCCGATCTATGCCATTCCAAAGCTGCTTAAGAATGCAGGTCTTCGCATCGAAGACATCGGCCTTTGGGAGCTTAACGAAGCCTTTGCCTGCCAGGTTCTCTATTGCCGCGACCACCTTGGGATTGATCCCGAAATCTACAACGTGAACGGCGGTGCGATATCGATTGGCCACCCCTACGGCATGACAGGTGCGAGACAAGTCGGGCACGCTCTGCTTGAGGGGAGGCGTCGTGGCGTAAAATACGTGGTGACCTCCATGTGTGTTGGCGGAGGCATGGGGGCCGCAGCGTTGTTCGAAGTCGCCTGACCCCACTGAAATGAGTTCAAGCAGAGCGTTATCTGGTTGAGACATTGACATTCTGTCATCTGCGAAGGCCGCCATCTGCAAGCCTGCGTTTCATGTCGACCGGAATTGGTGATACCTCCTGAGGCGTTATGACCAATGTCACGCCAACGATCCTTTCCACGGTTTCCAGCCAGTTTGTCGATGACTGGCTGGCGGCGCTGCGTGCCCTGTGCCCAGAGGCGCAGATGGCGTCGCTGCTTAGCCGGTCCGGTCTGAACGCGGATACGCGCTCGCCGAATGGTCGCGTCACGCTGGATCAGATCGTTTGCCTCTATCAACTTGCCGCAGTTGAGACCGGTGATGAGATGATGGGGCTTTGGAGCAGACCCGTCCGGCCGAGGGCCCTACAACATCTTCTGACCACTGTCAGGGAAGCCACTTCTCTTGCATCGGCGCTCTACCGGTTTTCGACGTTCTGGAACTTGTTGCTGGATGATTATCAGTTTGATTTGGAGGACGCCGAAGGCGCATTGGTGCTTATCCTGAAACCACAAGGCGACGCGCAGGTTCAGCGGTTTGGCCACATGTTGATCCTCAAACTTGCCCATGGGCTTTTGTCTTGGTTGGCCGGGCACGAGGTTCCGGTCAGGGGCGTCGATTTCGCATTTGACCGCCCGGACTTTGATCAGGATTACGCGATCATCTTTCCCGCACCGCTACGGTTTGGCCAACCCGCCACCGCCATCGCGTTTGACCCGAATGCACTGGGTCCAGTGCAGACTCGAAGTACAGCTGATCTTGACCGGTTTTTGCAAAACGCGCCCCGGGACTGGATCTTCACCTCTTCGCGTGAACACACCCAATCGCTGCGGGTGCGCACTTATCTGGGCCAAACGGGATGGGACGCGGCGACCCTGGCCCAGACAGCATCCGCAATGCACATGACCCCGCGCACCCTGATCCGCAGGTTGCAGTCGGATGGGACGTCGTTTCAGGCGATCAAGGATGCCCTGCGGCGCGACATCGCGATCCGCGATCTACAAGCGGGACGCAAAAGCGTTGAGGCCATCGCACATGATGTCGGATTTTCCTCGGCGGCCAATTTCCACCGGGCCTTTCAACGCTGGACCGGAAGCACGCCCAGCTCATACCGCAAATCACAAACATAAGCGGCCATTTGTCACTTTTGGACAATTATCTGTCAGCGCACGAGATAGAGCTTAACGGGCTGGCTCGCTAAATCTTGCCGCAGAGAAGCATTTTCAGCTGAAGTTTCGCCTTCATAGCTCATCAGTCTGGCCATCCACGATTGCCGGGTTGTGGCGTCATCTGAGAACAATCGCCATTGAAAGGATCCACCAATGTCAGACAAACTCGCCACCATACTCCAGGCCGCACGCGACCACGC
This sequence comes from Ruegeria sp. YTSC199, assembly GCF_059609725.1. NCBI lineage: Bacteria > Pseudomonadati > Pseudomonadota > Alphaproteobacteria > Rhodobacterales > Roseobacteraceae > Ruegeria > Ruegeria sp. YTSC199. The sequence goes on along the minus strand of NZ_JBXWMF010000048.1, from coordinate 1,621 downwards.
GGAGCAGGTCATCCTGCCCAATGTGGACGCCTGGAACGCCACGAAGACATGGCCCCGTGATGCGTCGGACAAGGCCGGGGCCGCTGGCCTGACCGGGCTCTACGCCCCCGAAGAGTTTGGCGGCCAGGGCTTGCCACTTTCAGAGGGCATTCAGGTCTACGAACAGCTGGGGCTCGGAGATGGCGCTTATGCCTTTGCCCTGTCGATGCATAACATCTGCACCTTCGCGGGCTGCGGCTATGGCACAGATACCTTCAAGGAAAAATGGGCACGGGATCTGACCTCGGGCCGCAAACTGGCGAACTTTGCACTGACCGAACCGCAATCCGGATCGGATGCCACAAACATGTATTCGCGAGCCGTGATCAATGACGACGGCACATGGACGATCAGCGGTGCGAAGGCATGGGTCAGCCTGGCGACCGAGGCTGATATCTATTTCACCGTGGTCAAAACCAGTGACGCACTCGGCCACAAGGATATGGCGATGATCGCCATTCCCGCCGACGCGCCGGGCCTCAGCTTTGGACCGCTCTATGATACCCCGTCCTACAGCTTCCTGCCTCTGGCCGAGATGTACATGGACAAGGTCGTGGTGAGTGAAGACAACATCATCCTGCCGATCGGTCAGGGCCTGCAAGGCTCACTCATGGCGATCGATATCGCCCGCGTCTCAATTGCGTCAGGATGCTGTGGATTGATGCAAGCGGCCCTGGATACGGCGCTGTCTTATTCCAAGAACCGCAAGATGTTTGGTGGCAAGAACCTCGATCTGGACGGAATCCAATGGATGCTGGGCGAAGTTGCGACCGATCTTGAAGCCTCCAAGCTGCTTTATCGCAAAGCGGCGGAAGCCCTTGGCACGTCTGAGGGCCCACTGATGGCCGCCCATGCCAAGCGGTTTGTGCCAGATGCCGCAGTGAAGGCCGCAAATACCTGTACGCAAGTGTTGGGCGGCATGGGGCTGTTGCAGCCTTATGGTCTGGATCGTTTGTCCCGCCTCGCGCAAATGCTGCGGATTGTGGACGGGACAACCGAAATCAGCCGTGTAGTTATCGGGCGGGCCCTGCAAAAACGAGCGGCAACCTTGCCTGATCTGCCAGTGCCGAAAGGATTTGGTGAGACCGGCTGAACATTCCAACCCGCTGGAGAAACGGAACCGACCTGAAAATCTCCTCAGAGATCGGTAAAATTGAAAGACCAGCCGCACATATGCGGCCGGTTACTCGATATTGCAGACCTTGGTGCAAACACAGCGAATTCACCCTTTTATCCGCGCAGCTGACTTTTAGTAATGTTTTGTCGAACGGCGGCTCGCCGGATCATTGATAAGGCGCTTCTATTCAGATTGTCGGTTCGGTCTCTTGAGCAACCGAGTGGGGATTTGCCTTTAAAGGGGTGCGACGAGGCAATCGGTCGCTCCATGAAAAGAAGGTAGTTCATTACGAATTTTTTGGTCAGTATACCGTGCCGCTGTGATATGAGTGATTTGAATTAAAAAGGTTTATCATGTGTGGATAGGTAATGTCAGATGGAGCGCCACATGATGCACCAAGCAATTGAGACCCAAATCAGCGATTTTTTCGCCCGAAGACAAGGTCTTTGTCGCCCAAGTATCAAA
>NZ_JBXWMF010000047.1:0-14299 GCF_059609725.1 Ruegeria sp. YTSC199 | reverse complement strand
AACCGGGAAATTTACCACTAACTCAAGTGAGATTGAGAGGTTGATTTTTTGGAGGTAGGAGAAACGAAATCTAATGCTAACGGCCGCAATGCGCAGAAAGCAGACTTTGCAAAGTCAAGCGAGCGGCCATGTCCGAACCTCCGGCCTTCGCCACAATGCTACGGAGCGGCTGGTCGAACAGACCATTCGCTGCGCATGCCAAATATTTTGCTTACGAACTCACGTTCAGGGGACCAACGCGAGTGCAGGTGCGCCCATAGTTTTGAATTTTGCTTGTAGATTTGCGCCTTTGGCCCAAAACTCAGTGTTCGGTGATCTTCAGCCATTTTAGACTTCGGAGCCAAATGTTTGGAGGGTTTATTCTTGTCTGGTGCGATGTGGTTGCCGTAGTTGGAGCTTAACTAGCCCAATCGCCGCATCAAGCTTAGCCTGTTGAAGTACCATGCTTTTTCGTTCGTATTCTCCTTGGGGTATACACTCAAAATATAAAGGTCTATCAATTTCGATGAGCGGCGCGAAGAAGCTAAACAACCAAAAAATTTGAACGCGTTTTCGGAGAGAATAGAATTGCAGGCAAGTATTGTGAAACTGACTGACATAGGCAGAGTCGACGTACGAAACGCGCTCCGAGGCATCACGACTGCGCAAGATCGAAGAAGTACCGAAAGTGCGTTGCGTCGCCTTCAGATGATCAGCAACGCTCCAGATTTCAAATTGGCACAAGACTTCTTGAGGTCGAACCCTTTGGCCAAGGCGGTTCCGCTTCCACCGATTTTTCCAAGCTCGGTCTCTGAAATTGATGAATGTCCATTTTTGCCTGCGCAGCGGCGTGAGATCGAATTAGCTGGTCTCAGATCTCGCTTGGAAATAGCTGAAACAGAGATCATTAAAGCCATTGAATCCATAGGTTGGATTTCCAAAGCAATGTTCGAAAAAGACTCTGAGCGAGTATATGAATTGCTTTCGGAACACTTTTCCGAATACGGAACATCGTTATCACTTTCGCGAAAGGTACTAAGTTTCAAACATTCATCTGCTGGTGAAAAATTCCGGATCAATAACAATGCAGTCACTGATCCTCTTTTTGCTCCGAGGCGAAATATTCTCGCTGTCGCCTTTGAAGACTCAGTGCATATTGAAAGGCCGTACTCTCGCACTCGAAGAACTTTTAGAGACTTTAGAACGAAGCGACAAATTTCTAAGGCTGATCGTCGTTTGATCGCTGATCTTTTTCCGGACTCAAGCACCTCACACAATGATTGGTTGGAAACTCTGCATGCCTACGGTCGCTGGGGGGTGCTAGATAGCCTCTATTTTTTGACAAGAGAAGCCGCGCAACCATCAAATATACGGTTTGCCGATGAATTGCTTGCAGCTATTCCAAGTTCTATTCGCAGTGCGTGGAACGAAACCTGGCACAGTTTGTCAATCAGTCATGTCGCGCAGATGATTGATGGAAAACAGGAATTCTCTGAATATCACGTTTTTCGCCACGCTCCGGCTTGGACTGAAATAGATGGCATTCGAAATTTCCGCCAAGACATTGAAGAGCGGTTCTCTGACCGACTTAACGGCGATTTTGACCACATTGACCCCATAATGCACGAGGAATCCCGCACCCTTTCCGATTTCCTGCCAGATAACTCTGAGATTTTTCCTGCCAGTGGCAACATCACAAAAATAGGGTACTTTGCCCGAACGGTTGAATTCTCCCAGTGCAATCTTGCATCAGAAAACATGCGTCCCAAAAACGGCGAAGAACTGGCAAGGTTTCTCGACTCGACAATTGATATCCCAACCTATTTGTCTCGATCAGAGTTAGACAAGTTCTTGCCGAAGCGGTCGAACGACCGATTGTATGAGTATTTGAGAACGGCACTTCTGGCGGATCAAGAAGACAGTCGAATTCTTGGCCACCAGTTCCGTAGAGCTACTCAAGAGATTATCCTTAAGGAGTTCAGTGGTGATCCATTGAGTTTTCTAAAAGAACTTCACAAGTACACTCCGAACGTTGCCGAGCACTTTTACTACTCATGCAATGAGTTTTTCTTAACGGAGCTCTACCTTCTCTTTCAGAGTTCAGATCAAGTTTCGGAAGCGCATGCGGACCTCATGGAATGGTATGGGAATACGCATGAAGATCAGGATACTTTGATCCGAGCTAAGTCTGCGCGTCTCAATTTAAGCCTGCGGCGGGTCCGTGGGTCCATTGATGACACTAGGATTTACGTGGATCCTACACGGTTTCAAGAGTGGGCATTGGATAACGTTTCTGGGGTTCTTCGCGAAATGTACTCTTCGGCTAGCGTACTAGTGAAAGAGCAAAACGGCGGTACAGATCTTGGAACTGAGGTTGAGGCAATTGAGCAGCCTCGCATCGAGCTCCTTCAAATCCTCAACCAGTGCTACAACGAGTTTTGCACCAACAAGTTTTATGGTGTTGATTCCTATCTGGGAAGAAGAATTCGGCATGGCACACTCACGGGGGTACTAGTTTCGGAAGTTGCGCCAATTGTTTCTGAAATATGCGAGGAAATTCAATACTATAAGCCAAGAGTTGTTCGAGAAGTGCAGAATTGGTTTTCATCTTATGAAAATGCGCTAAAGACATTTGGCAACGAGGCCTTGCACGTTAAATCGAACGACAAACCAGATGGCCTTATTGTTCCGACGGTTGCAGATCCACACAAAAGAGCCGCTGTCTTGGCCGCATACCGTGAGATTTCCACGGCGATATCAGACGACAAACCCACGTCTCATGTGATCTCGTTGATCTACGAATACTGTTGGCTATTGCTAGAAGTGGACCTCAAGCGTGCAAGAAAAGCCGCGGAGCAACTGCGAGCAAACTTTGTTATCAATCCCGCTAGTCTTGATCATTGCGATGGCTTCGATATGACTGGGATTGTTACCGATGTCGCGCGCACTCTAAACACGGAGCTTCAGGCAAGGTTCGGTATGCTTGCGGGTTGGCTTACTAGGCCCAGTACTATTAGCCCTACAGCCTCGCTTCGCCTTTTGTTCCATGCCGTGGTTGCTGAAGTCAAAAACAGACATGGAGTTTTTAGCCCTAAGATTTCTGAGACCGGAACTCCTGATGTAGACCTATATGGTCATGGCTTTCATTCACTTTATGACACGCTCTATATTTTGGTGGATAATGCTGCCAAACACGGGAAAACTGATGGAGCTCTGGATTTTCACGTGGATTTGGAGGGCCGAAGCGATGGCTTCATGGACATGACATTCTCCATTCGATCAGAAATCGCACCAGCAGTCGCGCAATTCGAGATTGAAAAGATTCAAGCAGCGATGGAAACAGATGTAGGCGACGCGCTTGTTCGAGAAGGTCGAAGTGGATTGAGAAAAATTCGTGTTCTTGCAAGCCAGCTAGACGAGTTTACGTCTTTCAGCCATGCCACGAGTGGCAATACGGTCACCTTCACTGTTGCTGTGAGGTTCCCCAAAACTATCGTCGAAACGGATTTTAACGCGCCCGAGAGGACATGATGAAAATCCTGTTAGTTGAAGACGATGGATACAAACAAGATAAACTTGAAGAGCTAATCCTTGCTCAAGAACCATCTGCGGAGATAACTGTAACGACGTCAGTTCGCGATGCTGTGGACGCATTAGAGAAGGCCGTCTTTGACCATATTTTCCTTGATATCGCTTTGCCAAGTCACACAGAAAAGGTTGGCGGCGGTGGCTCCTTACCGATGCCTTCAGGTGGCGTGGAGGTTCTTTTAGAACTTTCTTTTCAAGATCGTGGCGACCCGGTTACGATTGTCACACAATACGACGAGATAGAGTTTGATAGGTGCATCTACCCAATCTCGACCGCAAAAGAAATGCTCTCCCAACAACTCAACGTGACCATCATCGAAGTGGTTCATTATGTGGGGGGGGAAAGTGAATGGGAAAATACGGCAGTGAAAGGCCTTTGCCAAAAATGATTAACATTCTGGTTATCGAGGACCACAAAGAAAAAAGTGATCAGATTCAAGCTGAAGTCAAAAAGAAACTTGCTGGGCGGGACTTGCAATTCACGATCTGCGAAACTTTTGGAGATGTGGCGAGATATATTTATCAAATCAAATTTGACCTGATTATCACTGATCTTTTAATTCCAATGAGACCTGGTGGTGAACCAAGTGACTTTTCAGAGGAACTTCTGAACTTTGTTGGTGACAGTGAAATAAACTCACAAGCTATAGTTGTGGCTATTTCACAATTCGATGCTCTGATTGCTGATCGACGGCAGGAGTTCACGAGGATGGGAATTTTCCTTTTGAACTATCAAAACTCAGACGAGTGGAGGGCGTGTCTGGGGATTTGTATTCAGCGTCTGGAGCAAAACTTAGAGACAGATTTTGTCGTTATCTGTGCGTTGGAAGAAGAGCGAGCCGCGTTTGACCGGTGTGGCGATGAAGTTCAGTATGGGGAGTTGCGCCAACACAAGGGGCTTGATTGCAGAGACTTAAAAATTGGCGATTTCAAAGGCGTTTGCGTACTGCAACCTCGAATGGGGTTAGTTGATGCATCGGTAATCTCAGCACAGGCATTGTCCGCATTTCGACCAAGCGTCATATGCATGGCAGGGATATGCGCTGGCAAGGAAGGCGAGGTTGAAGTGGGAAGCGTTTTGGTTTCCGATCCTTGTTGGGAACATCAAGCCGGAAAGTGGTCTGGTGATGACTTTAAGATTTCTCACTTCCACGAAAACTTGAATGAGCAGACCAGGGTAACGATCAGCCACGTTATCGAGAAAGATCCACAGCTGACACTCTTGTCAGCAGACCTGAGAAGCATTCCGAAGTTTCAAGAGCGAGGGGCTTCGTTAGTGCCGACCGCAACGGGATCTGCGGTTATAGCGTCCGACAAACGAATGGAAGAGATACAAAAACATCATCGGAAACTAGGCGGTCTAGATATGGAAGTTTATGGTTTGTATCGGGCAGCGAATCTGTACCAAGGCGACGTTGCGTACTTCGCAGCGAAGGCGGTAGTAGACTTCGCAAACGAGAAAAAAGGAGACGGTCACCATGCTGACGGGGCTACATTGGCTGCCCGTTTCACATGTAATGCCATAATGGCATTGCTCAATCAGGTTTCGTAGAACAGGAATTAGATCACAATTGTTAACGAACCAAAGCTTTCCCCGGCATGAAAGTCTATTTTTTTGGCCGTTTCTGACTCTTTGAGACGCCGAGCCGAGAAGACTTAGATGCTAAATACCGTACCGAGAAAAAAGTTCTGACAAGTGGTTTTCTAGTGCCGGAAGGGTCGAAAGTTGGGTTTTGAACGCCTAAGGACACGAAGAAAATACGGAAGTGGATCTACAAGAAAGAAAATCGAAGAACCGCTCTGTTCCGCTTCTCGGGATTTGAAAGTTCGTTTTTAAGGTCTGTTTTGGGCTGAGGCTGTTATCAGATTGGCAAGATCGTCGCGGAAGGGTGAGCACCTCAGCGAGGTTAAATCCATCATCATTCAAATCAATCGCCAAAATGCATCCACCTGGACTTGGTTATTTTAGGAAGATCTTGTCATCTTTGTCCGGTTTTCGCTTATTCGGTCCACGCAGTTTCCAAGTAGCTTCAACCAATCCTTCAGAAGCTAACTCCACAACGGCGTCTTTTACTTCTGTTGCCTTTACAAATCTCTCGCATTGGATGTCGGCTTGAAGGCGCTGGAAGCTAAGATTCTTGCCGCGCCCTTTCAAATTGTCTTGGATAGCGCTTTTGAGATCTCGTAAGTGACGCTGCCTTTCCCGCCCATATGGTCCATATTTTGCTTCATCATCACCAAACAGACTAACCTGTGCGGGGTCTTCCTTTTTTGCTATCTTGCGATCATCATGTTCCTTGAGAGATTTCACCTCGACGTCTCGTAGCAACGCGATACCTGCCGGGTGATTGCTTCCATACAACAGACGAAAGTGCAATTTGTCTGAATCCTCCATATAAATCGGAGATGAAGCTACAAATCTAAACCCAAAATCCTCATGCATCATTGTTTTATAGGTTTGTTCAATCTCTTGAATAGTGTGGTTGCCTCCAACCATCGCCGCTGCGCGTTTTTGACCAAAAAGCTCTTTGAGGCCGTTCTCTTGTGCGTCCGTTGGCGAAGTCAGAAACCGAGTGATGTGCTCCTGCATAAAATTCACGATAAGTTCGGAATTTCGACCACTTAGCACCTTCGAGATAGCAGATGGCGGAAACCCGGTCCATCCGGTTGGGTCCACAAACAACAGTTGAAAGTTGTGTCTTGCCAGTCTGTTAATTTCATCTGCGTTCGCAGAGAATTCCCCACACAATGCATGTATTTCGACTAATGGGTACGCATCGCGCGCCTCATTCAGGTAGCCCTGTAGTCTTTCAAAGGGTTCATTTTGTTTTTCATTGAAAATGCATCTGATTCCAGTGTCTTTCCCCTGATCGCGCAGCTTTTTGGCCGCCGACTGAAGCTGTCGCAATGCGATGCCGAAGGACGTATCGGAAAAGGCCTCTGTGTCTCGCTCCTCCCAAGGGCCGGAAAATCCATCGATGAAATCAAATGAACCAAATGTTCGACCAACCTTAAATGCAAACTGTTCTATATATCTTTGTAAAATGGCATGTTTAGCTAGCGTTTGACTGCGCCCAGGGTAAAATTCATTCAAGAAACTAATCCAACGTAGTTTTATCTAATCCTTACAGTCATAGGTTGATTTGGCAATTGGTCGTAGAGCTTTCCATCAAGAGAGCGCCCGGCTTTTTTCTTTCCAACCCTTACCATGGTCGTTCCGTCTTTGGCTTGTTGAGTTCTTACCTTTGCAAGGTTTTCACCATCGCCCGGAGCCCAGTCACCCCACTGCTTAAAGTGAAACGGAACATCGGCCACCATGCACTGAAGCATCAATTTCCGAAACCAGCTCGGACTGGCAGGCCGAGCTTTTGGCCCGCTTTCACCGCCCGTAATTACCCAGTCCAAGCCTTGTATACTTTCGCCAAGGTCAATTGGTCCCAGCAGCGGTTCTGCTGAGATAAACTTCACCTTGGCAGACGAAGCCAGTAACGCAGGAAGGTTCTCTTCAGTTCGTTTCTGATTTTCGACAGTTGTGCCCAACCAAACGTTCTCCGGCCAATGGTCACCCCAAGGCTCAAGTTGCAACGCGGTTTCCGGACGTTTTGTCAGCAGCAGCCAATCAAGGTTGGGTGTGTCTTCAATGAGGTGCCACAGTCGGTGACGGTGTTCTTCCAGTTCTGATCGATCTTCGAAAACGTCTGCCATTGATGCGCAAAAAACTCGCTCTCGCTTTCCCGATGCTGCAAGCCTTTTGTTCCATTTTGTTGGTTCAGCCCAGTGCTTGTCGGAAAAAAAACGGCGCTGGGATTTCGGTCCCCAGACTTTCTGACCGACGCGTTTGGCCCATGCTTCCGCGTAGCAATGCTTACATGCCTCGCTGACCTTTGTGCACCCCCACCACGGATTAAACGTGTGATCAGTCCACTCAATTTTAGAATTTTGCGCCACAATCAAGCCTGCCATTAAATGTGCAATCAGACTCGCATAGAACTTCGTGTTCGGCAAACGTTCTTTGCAGGCGTTTTGACACAATGCGCAACAAGGTCCGCATAGATACGCTTCCAATATTATGCAAACTCCAACACTTAAGGTCCGCTTTGGGCTGCGTGCGGCCAATCATGCTCACCGCAGAGAACGCCCGAAGTGGACCCATATTGCTTGCTGCTGCACGCTCTACAAATGAACGTCGTTAGCGCAAAGCTGACTTGGTTCTTTACTTCACGGTCGCAATCTCAGTCTACTTTACGCAGGATTGGCAGCGGTTTTCCTTTGGCAATCGGTTGTGGTGGGCCTCCAAGTTTAACGATAGGCAGCTCAAGATACGGTGAAGAAATCGGAAATTCTCCGGGGTGACTGCCACCGGTATAGACCGTATGAACGCCGACATTGACCAGTTCCGTATGCTGATTATGCGGGGTAAAACTCACGTTGGACCCGGCAATGATCAGTTCCAGTGTTTCTCCCGCTTCGAAATGAACGGCAGTCGGAAGAATTTCGATCTCCAGGTAATAGGCCTCACCGGGTGTGAGATGCTGAACCTCGTCCAGGGCATAGATCGTCCGGTAGTCAGGGACCGGATGCCCATTGTAGGTATCAAGGGTCTTGCGAAGGCTTGCGCGTATCCAGCCTCGGGTAAACAAGCTGTCACTGGCCAGAAGGTTGATGAAGTACTGGACTTCACCGTCAGCGCCGCGTTTGCGCAATCCGACAAATACGTCCATGTCGACGGCTGTATTGGGGTCATCATCGCGCGCTCTGGGATCCATCAACACGTCCGGTGAGGCGATCAGGTGTAGCTTCGAATACCCGGCGATTTCGGTTGGTTCCTCAAAGGTATGGCTGAAGATCAGACGGGGATTGGTTGTTTCGGGATCATCAATGACAACAACATCGGAATCGTACTGAGTGATCCCCGCGCTCGAAGGTTCATTGTCGCCAAGTGTCATGGTGACCGCGTCGAGGTAATACCGGCGATATTCTGTGTCCGGGACAGGCCACGCATCTACGTACCGGTCGTGAAAGAGATTGTCCCCATGCATCACCTCGACATGCACTGGTTCGTTTTCCAGTGCTTCGCAGGCATCCGTCACATCTTTTAGGTAACAGTCCAGAAACACTCGCTGCTTGTCACGGGATTCATCCTGGTTCGAGACGCTCCATTCTTCCCTGCCATGGGTCGTCAGATAACGTGGAACACCTGCGATGCCGAGCCGTCTGTAACCTTCAAAGCTACCACGGGAGTGCAGGCCTTGAGTGCTCCACGTGCCAGCGACCAGCGCTGGTACTGCAATGTTCTCGACATCCAGGATCGGGGGGATTTCAAATTCAGTCAGGTCGGGAACAAGATCCAGCGGGATCTCTGAAAAAGTCAGGCCAAATTCAGGTTTGGTGTCAGGATCCTGAAACACGGCTGATTTCCCCGAGAGCCAATATGGAATGAAGGCGGTTTCCTGAATTCCACCATTGAACAGATCATCGCGAATGATGTCGGACGACCCTTGCCAGACAACTATTGCATCCAAACCTTCGGGTTGTGTCGCCGCGACCAACCACTGGATGATACCCAGATAAGATGTGCCTTGCGTTGCGACTTTGCCATTTGACCAACCGGGACCGCCATTCTCCGCGCCACGGGCAATCCACTCGATGGCCTGCTTGAACGCGTCAACCGTTGCTTTGCTGAAAGGATCTTCCGTACCAGGCGATTTCCCGGTTCCCGGAGCATCAATGATGACCACCGCGTACCCGTGCGGCACGAAGTAACCGGGATCAGCAGCTTCGAACGGGGCGACATCGCTGATATTCATGTCACCGAGGTTAAGCCCGATCTCCCGGTTGATATTGCCGCGCGCCGTGTGCACATACCGGCTTGGTCCGATATCCTTGTCATAGGCGGTCAGGCTGACGATCACAGGAACAGGGCCCGCATCCTTGGGGTAAAAGACATTGGCGGAGAGTTCAGTTGTTCCTGATCCATTGTCATTAACCGGGATCATGATGGTCTCGATCATTGTCGCTTCACGGTCAATCGGGTAAATGGTTGTCAAATCATTTCCGATGCGTGCCGTCAGCGGATGGCTGAACATCTGATCTGATGCCAGTTGCGCCACCGCAGGATTGGCCGCGGCACCAAGGCAAAAGATTAACGCTATCAATGTCTTTGAAATCACGCGTTCTCTCCTGCTGCGCCATAACCCATCACGTGGAAAATTGTAGCCCGTCAGCCGGTAGTTGTGATACGGCCAAGAAGGATGAACGTTCTTCAGGATTGAATAACATGCCGCGCCCATCTCCCGATGATATTGTGGCCTTTTTGGCGGTCATGCAGACCGGATCGACCCGTGCAGCGGCAGAGGTGCTTGGTCTTTCGCAACCAACCGTAAGCCGACGTATTGACGCCTTGGAACATGCCTTGGGGTTGACCCTGTTCGAGCGCAGTCCGCGTGGATTTGATCCCACGTCGGTGGCTCGAAAACTCTCCGGTGAGGCAGCGCAGGTTAAGCGCGCCCTTGAAATGTTCGACAGTACCGCGACCCAAATTCGAAAATCCGTTACCTCCAAGGTCATTCGCGTGACGTCAACTGTTGAAGTTTTCGAGCGTATCCTCAGTCCTCTCCTGTCCCGCTATGGTGAAACGGCACCAGAGGTTGTGTTCGAAACTGTATTGACGAACCAGCCGCTGGATATTGTGGCCGGAGAAGCGGATATTGCGTTTCGCCATGGCAACAAGGGTAACGAAGCGGATCTTACATACCATCACCTGGGTGATGTGAGTTGGGCGATTTATGCCTCCCAGAACAGGTTGAAGGATGTTTCGCTGCCAATGGATCTAAACGATCTGCATGACAAAGACTGTATTCTGTTTGAGCATTCAGTTGGGCCACAAATAGTGCGCGCCTGGGCGGAAGACCTGTTTGCGAAATCCAGGATTGTCTTGCGGTGCGATACCCTACAGGGTGTATTGTCTGCGGTTCATAGCCGTGTTGGTTTTGCGCCGCTGCCCTGTAGCGTTGCCAAAGGTATTCCGGATCTCGTCAAGTGCCTCGAACCAGACAATGGCGTGGCGGTCCCGTTCTGGCTCGTCCATCCTACGAATGTTACTCAGCAGTATCTGGTCGATTTTGTTGAAATGGCACACAAAGAAGCAACGGCGGTGATGGACGTACTGGAAGCCGAGGCCGGTAACCAAAGCTGATGATCAGCATTTCTTTTTTGTTTCCGAACTGAGTTCAGCACTTTCCTCGGCATTGTCTATTAGCAGGAAATCGAGGGATGTAATTTGTACCATTTTTATCTCTTGATTGTCGGCATGATTTATTGCGCACAGTCGATTTTCCCATACAGCTGACGTTGGTGCGCTTACAGCGAAAGCTCACTTCGTCCGCAAAGCTGGAACTGCAAAGTTCGGTTTTGAAGGTCTGGTTCGGGCTGCCACCGGTCGCTGCTACGTAGTGAAGAGAACTTCAGCAACGAGCCTTTTGCCGCCAACTCTGATGGTCTGAATGCTGCAGGCGCACTAGGCTGCTTAGCGACACGTTATGATCGCTGTCCCAAAGTCTTCCTCTCCGCAATCGTACTCGCAGCAACCGTCATTTATTGGTTATGAATCCTGACCCTAGTAGGCGGCACAGCGAATGGCGATTACATGGCGCAAGTAGACCGTAGCGTGACCCTCTGGTATTGACTGGTCTTCGAGAAGGCCCAAAACGCGGCCAACTTTGATTGAAACTCATTGTTTCCCGCCAACACAATAAAGGAAGCTCTAACTTGATTTTTCGAACCGCCTTATTTGCATCCATTGTTGCTGCCACATCAATCGCGGCCCAGGAAACTCCCATCGTCCATGACGGAGAATTCAATTTTCTTCGCGCTCAGTACGGCGAGCAATGGGATGCCCAAGACATTGAGATCGATAAGAAACTAGCGGAAGTTCGAGAAAGAAACGATGGTAAGCCCCCAAATATTCTCTACGTTCTCATCGATGACGTGAGTTTTGGCCTCATGGGCAATCCTGCGATGAACTTTGTCACCGGATTTGACACACCAAACATCAACGATTTCGCCGCAGAAGGCCTTTCTTTGATGAGGATGTATACTGAGCCTTCCTGCACACCTACCCGCACTGCATTCCTGACCGGAGGGCACCCAATTCGCGCGGGTGTCAAGGAAGTGAAAGTAGCTCTTGTTGGTGAAGGGTTGTCCAAGAACGAAGTTACCATCGCCGAAATTCTCAATCAATCCGGCTATAACACAGCACATGTTGGGAAATGGCACCAGGGCGATATTGAGGAGTCATTCGCTCATAACCAGGGGTTTGATGTCGCGTATTTTCCAGTCCATCAGCAAGTGCAACTGAGCCTGATGACACCAGAGGCTGCGAATGCAGGTAACCTCAATGGCTGGCATCCATCCACTCAATCCGGGAAATACGGAATGGATGAACGGTTCAAACCCTATGGTCTTGTAACTGGCCTCGAAGCCAGGGCCGGAGAGACCGCACGGGAGGTCGGCATAGAAGCTGGCGAGGAATGGACACAGGCGCACTATGAACGCATGAACGAGACCTATCAGGCTCAGGTCTTGGAGCAACTTGACCGTTTGGCGGGAGAAGATGATCCATTCTTTCTCCAATACTGGCCGCTTTACCCAATCAATTTCACTTACGGCGAACAGCAGCGGTCTCGCAACGGTGGCTTTATGGCTGATAAAATGGAGCAACTTGACGATTGGATCGGTGATTTGATGGCCAAAGTTGATGAACTTGGAATTGCGGATAACACGCTTGTTGTGATTATGGCGGACAACGGCATCTTTAAGCAGTATTCGCCCACTTCAGGCATGATCGAATTGATTTACCGGGGCGGCAAAGCGGAACACCTCGAAGGAGGGGTACGTGTTGATGCTTTCGTACGCTGGCCAGCTGCAATCGAAGGAGGCAAGTACGCAGGGGACATCGTTCACGTTTCCGATCTATTCACAACCTTCGCCCGTATCGCTGGCGGAACTGAATTCATCCCGCGTGACCGGATCATCGACGGCGTGGACCAGACAGCATTGTTTCTTGAGGGGGATGGCAACTCGCGGAGAGATTATGTCTATATCTACGAAGGACCGGTTTTGCGTTCGATTGTGAAACAGGAATTCAAGATGCACATGCCCGCACCTGGTGTCCCAGGGGCCGCTGCGCCGGTGTTCAATATCCTTCGCGATCCGCGCGAGATGTATTCTGACATCGGCCAATCGCTTTGGTCCGGTGCGTCCTTCCAGGATATGGCCAAACGGCATCAAAAAATGATTGCAAAATACCCACATCGCGAGATTGGGACTGATGAACCCTATGGAGGCATTGAAAATCTGCGACCAGAAAGCGAACTGGCCCGCAAGACTTTTGCAAGTTGGCAATAATCAAAACGCCGCTTCACGGACAAGATTTGTGTAGTCCCTGAAGCGGCATCTTTGATTGGTGTTCACCCTTAAGAGTGGATTTTCACCTTATCTTTTTGAGCAGCACTAAGGGTTGTGGATGATTGGGATCCCAATTTTACCTAAACTGTGCATGCTTGGGCCGGGATGTCACCTCAGGCTTTTCGTTCCGAAAATAACAATTAGATCAACTCGACCTTCATGTACCGGTTGCTGAAAAAATCCCTGTAAAGCAGACCAAGGTAGTTGCCAGGTTCTTGGACGCCCTTGCCTCAGCGATTTTGATCTATGCAGCAATCATCGGATTCAAAGCCATTGGCCTACCGGCCATGAAAGCTCACATGATGAAAGAGGACTTATTGAAGCCTGCCTTGTAAAATGACCGTGACTAAACTGTTGAAGATTATAGGGTGGGTTCGCAAACTGCCAAATCAGCCTGTCTTTCGCGATCCCACAAGCTTTGTATCGAAAGTTGCAAGCACCTCGGCTAGGACTGAAACTGCGAGAGTGCCAGCATCGCGCGCAGACGGGATAATGCCTATAGGGCCCACGAGCCGTTCCAACGACGCTTCGAGAACGCCCATGTTCCTAAGTTCATCAAGCCGGGTATCTCTGGCGCGACGGCTACCTTGAGCGCCGATGTAAAACGCAGGTGTTTCAAGCGCTTGGGCGAGTATCGGTGGTTCCCAATCGTGGTCGTGAAAAAAGAGAATAATCGCCGTGTATGCATCGACGGAAAGACCTGGTGGAAAGCTTCGATTGGTCAGGTGTCGCGTATTGCAACCCACTCGCATGGCCGCTTCCAACGTTTCGTTGTCCGGGGAAAGCAAAAGATTGGCGTGACCCATTGTTTGAACCAGCGAAGCAAAAGTACTTGCTTCAGGTCCCTTTCCGAAAACGTAGAATCTGAGCTCTGGGTTGATCTGAAGCACGAATGTTGCATGCTCGACCGCCGCTTTGGTATCACCAATTAGAGAAAGTGCTCCGGTATCGGTGTGTATGCGCAGGGTCGAAACCTTTCGGTCTGTATGGCACTCGCATACGTCGCGAAGAACAGCGAGGTCAGGCGCAGGTATAAGCAGCACGCTCATTCCTCCCCCACAAGGCAACTGGATATCGCGATACGAAGAACCGCGGCCATAGCGAACAATTTTTGGTTGTCCTTTTGCAAGCGCTTCCACTGCATGTAGTGCAATATCGGCTTCGACACAGCCCGACGATAAACTGCCTACTGTCCGTCATCGAATGATTTGGAACACGAGCGTTTGATTGGCTTAGGAGGATCAGGCTCGCTGTAGTTTCAATCTAC
>NZ_JBXWMF010000046.1:0-16782 GCF_059609725.1 Ruegeria sp. YTSC199 | reverse complement strand
GGGCTGGTTTTGAAATACTTGAAAGAGGCAGGTCTGGTCATGGGCAAAAGCTACGCAAACGCCCTGCCCCGCTCAAGCAATGTTCTTCTGACAAGACCAAACAGAAGAGGTCAGACATGTTCACCGCTCATTTTTTGAAAGATGAACCACGACGCCCGGCGGGAATCAATGGGTCCTGAGCCTAACGTTCTGTCAAGCCTGAACAGTCTCAATCAGAACTGCTACTCTAACAGTAATTCCTGTTCGGGTAGGCGAATACTGCGTTCACTGTCACTGAAACTGTCGAATGAGAAGTTCCAGCTTGCACCTGGCCACAATAGTTCAAGTTGCCTTTTGGCTGGTCGATAGGCGGCAGTGTAGAGAGTTCCAAACCCCGAATCGAAGGCAGTTGAATAAAGCGGCGGACGCAAAAAAGCATCAATGAACCGCTGCTCGCTCTCAGGATGCTGATTGAGACGATTCAACAGGAATCTCTCTCGCTCAACAGTCGCGGTAAATCGGGCATGCTTTGACCACTCGACATGTCCCTGATGGTTGGTAGCTACCGCCACATCTGAGATTTGCGGGTGCCGATCCGGGGCAAGGTACACAGTACTGTGGTTGAATTTTGCGTCCAGGATCGTGACGTTGTAGCTCATGTGGCAGGGAATGCGGCACAAGCTATAGACCGCTTCCGCCGTTGTCTCGCAGGTTTGCAACACATAGCGCAGGATCAGCGGCACGCCGAAGCCATCGCCCACCTCGCGCCGCCCACCAAAGGTGAGAGAGACGGTGAGACCAGCGTCGTTGATGCCGTCGAGCAGGCCCAGAACCCCATCACTCATCCCGATCACGCCGCGCCCACCCCAGAGGGTTTTCAGCAGTGCAGCATCAAAGGTCTTTGGGTGATAGTCATAGTTGCGTATCAGAAATGGCGTTTTACCGCGCCAGATCGCTTGGCTGCAGCCCGAAAGATATTTGGGCGGGCAATAGAAACTGAGAAACCGCGCCTGGCTGTCGCTGCCACCGACAAGTTCAACCACTTCTTCATAAAGCGGCAGGACCTCGGGCATGTGCTTTTGCAAGGCGCGCAGGCATTCGCGATAGGTGGGGCGGGCCGAATACCCCTCTTGTGCCCACCATTTGCGGTAGGCGGGCCAGTATTCGGCGAACAGCCCGGCCAGTTTGGGACCGGGCTGTTCCTCGTCAATTGAGCGAAAAACAAGCGTCATGGGGCTTTCTACATGATTTTGAACGCGGGGTCTTCCATCGGCTGCGCGGCGGGCAGCGGCTCAGCTGCATAGGCCGAGGTGATGCCGTGAATCCACTTCTTCGACTTATCGGTCAACTTGAAGCCCTTGGTCATCGACCGTCCACGCGTCACCAGTATGCCCAGATCGGCGCCTTCATAGCGGTAATCGCCGACATTCGAAATGCGCAGGAAGAACGCCTCATTCTCGCCCACCGCGCGACGGTGATAGTCGAAACGGTCGAACGCCACACGGCCATCTTCCAGCATCTTGTAGATGCCCGATTGTGGAGCCTGCGTGATCCGGTCGACACTGTCATCGGTGTGTTTGATCACCATCTGTGACCAGCTGTCGATCATGTCCGGGTCAGCCCAGCGGGCGTTCAGTTCCTCGACATCCAGCTCGAAGGGCTTCTTCGAGAATTCCAGCAGATGGAACAGGAACAGCGGCGCGTCGGCATGGGCAAAGGCTGCGTGGTTGGTCATCGAACTGGCCCCGGTGATGCGGGGGTTCAGCTCGCCTAGCCACAGCTCATCGGTTTTCTTGTCGATCAGGAAATCGAGTTCGAAATAGCCGCGATATCCGGATTTGCGCAACTCCTCGCCAAACTGAAAGGTCAATTTTCGCGCTTGTTCGCGCGCTTTAGGTGGGAAAGCGGTCGAGAAGATCTCGTTCCCGCACCAACCGCCGCGATAGGGGGTAAGCTCACCAAAACCCACAAGCTCGGTCATCAGTGGGCCAACGATGGTGCCTTCGGACGTGGCACAAGCCTCGATCGCTGCCCCGCGACAGTCGATCCGCTTCATGATCTTGATCTCGCCTTCGCCGACGATTTCGTCTTTGTGCTTGTTGAAATCAGCCTCGGACTTGATGAAGAATGTGGTGTGGCCGCTGTCTCCAAAGGCGGACTGCAGCACAAGATCATGGCCCAACCCGGCCTTGTCGCAGGTCTTTTGCAGGTGATCATAGCTTTTGACCACACTCAGCGTGTTGGGTACCGAAGGTACGTCCGCCTTGTTGCCGATACGGACAGTTTCGATCTTGTTGTCGCATTTGGTGCGCAGCTTGGCTTTGGGGAACCAAAGCTGACCGCCCAGTTCCTTGACCAGCTTTTCGGTCGTCTCATCAAACATCAGGAAGACAAATTTCGGCTTGCCGCCGCGCCGCTTAATCAGGTCAATGACCTCTTTGTGCTGCAGCAGATAGTTGTTGATGTCCTCGATCGACTGGAACTCGTCATGCGGCATCTCGGAAGGCACGAACACGTTCGGATGTCGCCCGTCGAAGCAATCCATGTAGCAAATATAGGTGAAATTCATCACCCATTCATCCAGCCCCAACAGGTTGAAATTGGTCGCCGATACAAAATAGATCGGGTCCTTGTTGGTGTGGAAATACCGACGGATCTCCGAGATATTCTTGAGCACCTTTTTCGGCATGATTGTTGTCCTCCCTGACCCCTTAGGGGTTCTTGATTGATTTCAAAGCGTCTTCGGCAAAAATACGCAGGCCCAGATCGGCGCGGAAACCGTGGATTTCCGATACGTCCAGTTCCTGCATGAATTTAAGAATCTCCGGGCTGATCACCTGCCCCGGAACCAGAATGGGAAAGCCCGGCGGATAGGGGATCACGAAGGTGGCCGAGACCATTTCCTCGCCCGCCTCCAGCCGTTCCAGCATGTCCTTGTCAGGTTCAACGTAGTCGCAATTGTCTTCGTCGTAAGACAGGAAGAATGCAGTGCGGATATCCCCCGCTTCAGTGCCTTCTTCGCAGCGAAAAGCGTCATGGAAGCGACTAAAATCGGGCAGCGGCGGGAGGTGTTCGCTCAGACTACTGACACGTTTGTCGAATGCTCGTTTCTCCATCTTCGAGGCGTCGTCCATCAGATCGTCCAGTTCCTTGGCGATCTCGACCAACACTTCGATCAGATAAGCGACCGAGCTGCGCGTGGTGCCGATATTGGTCATGAACAACACGGTATTGCGCGAGGTCTTGTTGATTTGGATGCCGTACTTGTCCATCAGGATCTTAGTCTTGAACGTATCCCCATCCCAACCGGTCGCGCCCACATGCAGGGTGATCCGGGTGGCATCCAGAACGAACTCATCATTGGCCCAGCAATCCCAGACATCGGCCCATCCCTGATCGGGGTCAAAATAGCTGGTCATGCCACTTTCGCGATATTGCTCGGGGATCATGTCACCCGCCGTGACCAGCCTGAAGTATTTCTTTAGAAGCGGATGGGTCGACACCGCCCGGCGGATCGCCATCGCGCTTTCGACCTGCCGTTGAACAAACTCATAGCCTTCGATCTCTACTTGCCTGCGGCCGACATCCAGCGAGGCGATAATCTGATAATTGGGAGAGGTCGATGTGTGGGTCATGTAGGCCTCGTGAAAGGCCTCTTCCACCGCACCTTTGAACTGCTGGTCATTGACGTGGATCATCGAGCCCTGCCGCAATGAGGTCAGTGTCTTATGTGTCGATTGCGTTGCATAGACCCGAACCCGCGCATCGGGAGGCGCAATCAGGCGTGTGTTCAGCCATACCTCATCGTCAGCGCCTTCGAGAGCCACCTTCTGAGCCTCATAAGCCTCGGCTTGGTCTGTCGTACGGAATTGTTCGCGCAGAATATTGGCCGACCGCATTGCGGTACGTACACGCGAGTTTGGTGCAAATCTCGCGTAGGCGAACCAGGCCTCATCCCACAGGAATACAAGGTCCTTCTTGATCGCCAGACATTCCTGCATCACTCGTTGCACATTGTAGACGATGCCATCGAAGGTGCAGTTGGTCAGCAAAACCATCCGTACCCGGTCCAGCTTGCCCTCGGCCCGCAAGGCCAGCAGCTTGTGCTTGATCTCGCGGATCGGCACTGCACCGTACATCGAGTAATCGTGCAGCGGATAGCTGTCCATATAGACCACGCTCGCCCCGGCTAGCACCATACCGTAGTGATGCGATTTGTGGCAGTCACGGTCGACCAGCACGATGTCACCGGGCCGGACCAGCGCCTGCACCACGATCTTGTTACAGGTCGATGTGCCGTTGGTCGCAAAGAAGGTCTGCTTTGACCCGAATGCGCGGGCGGCGGCTTCCTGCGCCTCCTTGATCGGGCCTTTGGGTTCCAGCAGCGAATCCAACCCGCCCGAGGTGGCCGAGGTTTCAGCCATGAAGATGTTCGATCCGTAGAACGCCCCCATGTCCTGAATCCAATGGCTGCGGCTGATAGATTTGCCCCGGCTGATCGGCATCGCGTGGAACACGCCGGTGGGCTGTTTGGAATACTCCTTAAGCGCGGTGAAGAATGGCGTCTTGTACCGGCGCTGTACCCCGCGCAGGATGTTCAGGTGCAGTTCCAGAAAGTCTTCCTGATTGTAAAAGACGCGCCGACACAGGCCGAGATCGAGACCGGCGATATCTTCCGCCGAACGATCGGTGATCAGGTAGGCATCCAATTCCGGTCGCAGCATTCCGATCCGGCGGCAGGTTTCGGGCCCGTACTCGGAGGGCGTCAGCTCTCCCAGATCAGCGCCTTCACCATAAAGGCTGATGTAACGGCCCAAGACGTTGGTTTCATTCTTGGACTTCAGGCTCAAACCCGGACGGACAATCACGGCCTGTACGTTCTGGTTGAATAGAACCCCAATCAGGGCATCCTCGACACTAGGAACCACGACGGTTTCATAGATGAACGGATCTTCACTGCGGCGCATCCGTTGAAGGCTGGATTGCAGGAAACGCTCCTGATGCTCGTTGACGTTGTCGACGATCATCACTTCGAAGTAAGGCCGCCCCAGTGCACGGGCCTCATGGCTTTGGGCCGCTTCGTCCTCGAACTCATCACCTTCGGTTTCATCCGCGATCAGGGGGATAGAACGGCGGCGATAGGCCCCCGAGGTCAGCGCGCGCGACACCCGCCGTACGGCGGTCGAGAAATCAGAGAAATTGCCATGATCCAGCAACCGGCGCAAATAGTCGAAAGCTGAGCCGCCCGGAAAAGCAAAATATACTTCGATCGGGGCCAGAGCCTGCAGCAATTGCCGTGCGCGATCCCGATCCTTGTTACTTGCACTCTGATCCAAAGATTCGGCCGTTTCCCGTAGCGCGCTCCATCGGTCTGCCCTCAGTTGCGAGGCGCTGTAGTAGTCCGAGATGGTGTGGAGCTTTTCGCTATCGGAAATGCCGTGCATGAAATTTGTCCTTTCTGCCGATACCGAAAAGCTGGGCCGGTATCAGTCTGTGCCAGAGCGCCCTTTGTAAAGGTACAGATTGTCGGGCTTGGTCGCGGCGTCTTCACTGTATCCCAGCGCCGTTCTGGGGTCAGATGCAGCAACTCCGGCAACGTCGCCTTTCTGCGGAATGCGAAGCGGGCCAAGCGTGTGCAGATAGGCATCCGCGCCGCTGGAGCGGTCGTAAACAGGAAAGTCGGCCTCGCGGTCGCGGAAGCTTTTGAGAACCTGCCCCAATCCTTTCAGTCCGACCTCGCGCTGGCGGCGAACCTGATCGAGATCGATCTCGATGGGAAAAATATCTTCTTGCCCTGCGGATTGATGCAGCACTGTGGCCGAGGGATCAACGACCAGCGAGCGGCCTACGCCCCCGGCGGCCAAACCGTTCACGTCGAACACATAGCATTGGAACTGCGCAGCAGTCGCTTTGGCAATCGACAGCTCGGCCTCTCGGTCAGTTGTGCCGGTCAGAACCGGGTGCAGCAGAACCTCAACCCCCTGGCTGGTCAGTTGCCTTGTGGTTTCTGGGAACCAGATATCATAGCAGATCGACAGGCCAAATCGACCCACATCCGGGACGTCGAAGATGCAGAATTCAGTTCCGGACGCGATATTCTGTTCATAGGGTTTGAATGGGAACATCTTGGAGTATTTCGAGACGATCTCACCATCCGGGTTGATCACCACAGAAGTGTTAAAAACCCGCCCATCCTCGTGCTTTTCAAACATGGAACCGGGGATCAGCCAGATGCCGTAGCGACGCGCCGCATCCTGAAAGCGCGACAGGTCATCATTGGGAAATGGTTGGGCAAACCGGTCGAGCGGGCCATAGGGCGCAAGCTCGCTGAACAGGGCCATCTGGGTCCAAGGGAACCGCGCCATCATCACGTCGATCCGGTGTAGCATCGCCTCGACATTCGAGTGCAACGCGCCGACATGCATCTGAATTCCGGTTATCGCAAAAGGAGTCATTTTTTGTTTCTTCTCATTTTCTTGCCGATTGCGACCGCCGTTGTGATCCGGCGTTCTTCATCGGAGCATAAAACCGTGTGTTCACGCAAGCCTGCTGTCCGCAGGTCTTGGATTTCAGATGCCAGCGCCGTCATGCCGCCGCTTCCTCGGTGGCGTCTTCGGCCAGTGTTTCCACAAAATCGATATCATTGCGGACCCAGAAAAACCGAAACCCACAACTGCGCAGCCATTTCTCGAGCCGGTCCAGGCTGGACCATTCCCGCCGCAGTCCGCGCGTGGATTCGACAAGCGCCCATTGGCCATCGACCAGAAAGTAAACAGTCCATGTATTGGGATGCGCCGAGTGGTTGGCAAAGCCGCCGCTGACCACCTCACGCGCCGTGCGAACCGCGACCGGGTAGTCACCGATGCGACCCTCAGCCGCGAGAATGGCCAGATCGTTTTGACGGATCGTGAATGTGGGAAGGGGGGCGTCACTCATGCAGCTTCGGATTGTGCAGAGTCCATCACGGCCTTGCGCCGTTCACTGATATCCGATGGCTTCAGGTTTTCAACGCGGGTCGCCAGCGTCCAGACATGACCAAAAGGATCGGCAATCGTGGCGCAGCGTTCGCCCCAATAGGTGTCCGTCGCCTCAGCAATCAGGCTGGCGCCGCTTTCCAACGCGGTTGCAAGGACAGCGTCCACATCTTCGACATACATATGATGTCCGATCGGTGTGACTGTGCCCGGTACGGCAGGATAATGTGCACCCCAACCGGCGGTGACAAACAGCATTGAGTTGCCGATCTTGATCGAGGCAAAGCCAGGGGCCTCATCCGCGTCATAGGCCTGAATCTTCGCATCAAAAGCGCTTTCATAGAAAGTCAGCGCTGCATCAACGTCGGCGACGGCAAGCGATGCGGTGCAGGTGCGATAGCCACGGGGCAAGGTGGCAGGTTTCTTTTTCATTCCGGTACTCTCCGATTTGGGCGGCGGTCGCCCTGGATGTTTTCGCGGGATTTTCCCGCACTATGCACCATACTGTGGGTCATTCATACGAATACTGCAACACTATGATGCATAGTGCTTTAGTTTTGGCTTGCGCGTTCAGATCGTAGGCGGAACGCAACCGCTGACGATCCGAAAGAATTCTGTTGCGGAGATTACTGGAGTTCAGAGAAAAACATCTGACTTCCTTTGCTATGCGACCAGTTCTTTGAATTGTTGAATGGGATACAGTTTCAATCGTCGGCTTAGAGCATGAAGGCCTTCACCAGCTCGATCATGTTGGTTTCAGGCATGAAAGGTAACGGGATTGGCTGTATTGAGCGAGCGTGAGCTTATTCGGAGCAGTGGCATTCTGGAAAGTGCTCTGCATCCGTAATAATTAGAAGGATCGTTCACATTGTGTCGCAGGTAATCAAATGATGGCCCTCTTCCGAGTATTTACTTGTATCATGTGTTTGGGAGCCTCTTTCGACGCGGTTTTGGCCGATGGTGTAGAACTGGAAGGGCTGACATGGGCTGAGCAGAAATGTGTGCTCTATCAAGATGCATGGAATTGGGCATATGCCAGTGTCGACCCCGGCGACATCAGTGAAAAGTTCATCGCGGATAACACTGCGTTCGTTTTAGAGGGCTGCATCAAAGACATTCCCGTGTGTCCACGCAGTGAAGCCGAACGCAAGATGGCAGACATGCTAACTGTGATGACTATGAATGAGGGCATGGCCAGCACCTTTGTCCCCTTTGCCTGTCCAGAATTTGCGGATTAGGATTTCTGCGCCCTACTACGAGAGGAATAGAAGCGATAGCCGCGCTTGCCGCTTTCACCTGGGTGAAGATGCATATTTGCCCAAACGTCGTAAGTGACGATGGCGTCAACCCACACGAACGGTCGACTTATTTGCCTGGTTCGAGGTGGCTCCGAGCCGCTTCGAACCTCTCAGAGATTTATATCCCAGTATCGTCCGTTCCCTCGCTATAGGATCCCGCTATACTCGAAGCCCGAGGATTCAACCCGGCGGTCCAATTGGAGGGCTTGCCCAAAGAACCGGAATTCCATACGCGAATGAGTGGTTGAACCTTTCATGCGTCGATGAAACTTTGCGCGCACTCAGAACGGAGGCGCGCAATTGCATATTCTGAAATCACTCGGCCCCGCCGTTGCTCGTGTCTCAGGCGTGGAAGCCATGCGTGCAGGGCTTGGTGCGTTTATCGGATTGGGACTGACCGGCCTGTTTCTCCTGTCGCCTATTGTTGATCCGGACCTGGGCCTCTACCTCGTCGCTCCCTTCGGGGCGTCGTCGGTTCTGCTCTTTGCTGTGCCTAATAGCCCTCTAGCGCAGCCATGGTCTGCAATTGTCGGAAACACTGTAGCGGCGATTGCGGGGGTCGCCGTATGTCTTCTTGTCATAGACCCAACCTTTCGGGTCGCGCTTGCTGTCGGGCTGGCAATCACGACGACCATCCTGTGCCGTGCGCTTCATCCGCCCGCAGGTGCCGTTGCCATGACCGCTGCCATGTCCCCGGATGCCATCGCAAATCTTGGCTTCTGGTTCGCCCTGGCTCCAATTGCTACCGGGACAACAGCCCTCGTTCTGATTGCGACCGTTTACGCGCGACTTACGGGGCGCCACTACCCGTTCCGGCAATTCGATGACCCAAACAAACACGAAACAACAGACCGAAATCCCACCGAGCGGCTGGGACTGTCGGAAGCAGAGCTGACAGAAATCCTGGGCCGATACAGCCAATCATTCAACATAGGCGTTGAGGGTCTGGCCAGGCTGATCGGCGCGGCCGAGTTGCAAGCCGCCGCGCAGCCTTCTGCTCCCCTTACGGCACAGGACATAATGTCCCGCAATCTTGTCACGGTCAGCGCAGAAACGGAGTTGGGTGAGATTGCAGATCTATTCCGGAAACATCGTTTCACGACGCTCCCTGTCGTAGGGCTTGATGAGAAATACCTGGGAGTCATCTTCCAGATTCACCTCATCAACCAGGCAAGATCTGACGCGTTGCGTCTTGATCGAGGCTATGGTGCCGCGCTTCGGCGACTTCTGGACAGGGGCAGGGAGAAGCCGATCAAGGCTGGCGACATTATGGGTGTCGCCGGTCCCCGCGCAACGGCGCATACGCCCATAGGAGCCTTACTGCCCATGACGGCGGATGGCGATACCGACGCTGTTCCGGTGATCGAGTTCGGAAAGATCGTCGGCATCGTCACTCGAACAGACCTTATCTCAGCGCTCGCCCGGAATCTTGCGCGATCAACTCGGTCTACAGAGGTCTGTTAAACACATCGTTTGGAGACAGTGACGGCCATCATCTTGCGATTCACGGTCAACTGAAGGTCAAGACACACCGGCTCACATACACGTCTTGGGCGGGGTTCTGTCGCAAACTTCACCCCTACATGTCAGTTCGAGTGCGTTTCAGGTAGCGCGCACTAGAACATGACAGGAGCAGACCGTGACGATCTCATTTAAGGGCGCGCATTTTCCGAAAGACGTCATCCTACACGCGGTTTTCTTCTACCTGCGCTACGGTGTTTCCTACCGGGATCTGGAAGAAATCATGGCGGAACGTGGCGTTGATCTGGATCATGCAACGCTAAACCGCTGGGTCAGCCGATATGCAGGCCTCGTTGCTGAAGCAGCGCGGTATAGAAAGCGTCCCGCAGACCGTTCGTGGCGCATGGATGAATCCTATGTGAAAGTGAAAGGCGAATGGGTTTATCTTTACCGAGCGATCGACAAACACGGCAAAACCCTGGATTTCATGTTGTCCGAGCGCCAGAACAAGGCCGCTGCGACGAAGTTCTTCGCCCGCGCGCTGGAGGCGAACGGTTTACCGCGCCCGATCGTCATCGACAAAAGTGGTGCCAACACAGCTGGCATCACGGCGATCAACAAGATGCTCAAGAGCTTTGGTTGCCCGATCCCGATCGACATGGTCAGGCGCAAATACCTCAATAACATCATTGAACAGGATCACCGTTTCATCAAACGAAGGATCAGACCCATGCTGGGATTCAAATCTTTCGCTTCAGCCGCGTCTGTCCTGGCAGGTATTGAACTGGTCAACATGATCCGCAAAGGTCAATTCACGCCCGGACTCCGTCCGTTTCAGCAGTTCATCCAAATGGCAGGATAAACTGCTCACCAATTCCACCGATGCTCTGCCATCTAAAAAGTTTGCAACAGAACCTGATTGCGAGCTGGATGGACGCGCACAGCAACAAGTAGGTTGCGAGGCCTGAGTTTAACACAGCGTTTACCAGCTTTGCGACCCAGGCGAGTATTTCCCGCTGCCATTTTCGGGCTAAAACTTTGCCTATGATGGCTCAAAATACATGCCGCGCGTCTTGAGCAATTTGCTTTTTTGGAGAGTGCCCGTGATCGTTGAGAACAAAGGGATGAGATTTAGATGTGGGCAGAAGGCGGGCGGGCTCAATCGAATTGCATTGGTACCAGGCACGGCGAGCTTGGGGGTTTTTCTTTTGCTTTGTGATTTTGTTACTATTACTGGATGTTACCCCCCCTCTCTTTGATCCGCGCAATAGCTGTTTCTATAGCTGAACAAAACTTGTCGACCTCACTTTCCAACATGTCACTTTGGCGGGTTTCGTAGCCAATCGCCGCCAATTCGTCGCAGATGGCCTTGAGATCTTCTTCCGGCGCTGTTTGTGCCAAACGCGTCAACGCCCTGACGAGAGCATTAGTGACAAGCCCGTTCCCACGGGCGGCCCGTCGAAGCGGTGGAACGGAATCGTGAAACAACGATTTTGCAGTAATGGATGGATATACCAGTCGAATGGCGCCTGCATCGTCGCGGTACACGCCAGCACACAGGTTTGACGACCACGCGCGTGCCAGCGAAGCGGATAACCGATCAATGCACACAATTGCTGTGAATGTATCATTGACGCCGGGCGACAAAGCACGAAGTGCGATTTCGACAAGAAGATGCACGGAGAACCGGATATCCCCATTCGGATCACGTGCAGGAATGAGCGGTGCAGCCGCTTGCACGACAGCGTCGAGGTCTGCTTCTGAATCGCCGTGCACATTGGCCAGATTATCGGTGGGAATTAAAAAATCGCCAGGCTGAACGTCGAAAACGACAACGCAGTTTGTATCCTGCGCTGCTTTTATCAGTTCTCGGGTATTGATCGAATTGACGTAGCCCGTGCCCGAAGATTGAATTTGGTGTTCGGTACCCTCCCATGGGACCACATTAGACGAATGCAAATCAGTGCTGTCTTCTATGGCTGCATCGATCTGGCAATCCAAGGCTTCGGAAATTCGTGCGGCCTCCTGATCGATCGTGACGCGCGTCGAAACCGTGTGAACAAACAACAACAACAACAGGACTGAAATTACTGAGTAAAGCATGCCAACGCCGACCGCCAAACTGATTGACGCGTTGTCACGGATCAACCACATAGTCAAAAGACTGTATAGAAATGTGGCCCCGAGAGAGCCAACCGCAACCTGATTTACCCGATCCTCACCGAAACGCTGCAAGAGTCTGGGGCCAATGGATCCTGCCGCCAATGTGTAGACCAACAGAACAATCGAATAGACCATGACAAGTGCTGACATGGAAGCTGCCGAAATTGCACCCAGTACGTCGCTTGCGGTGTGCTGGGGAACAACGAGAATCGAGGGCAATGACCAACCCACTTTTACGATCACCTGTTCTGCGTAAAAAACCACCCACGCCACCACAAGTCCTGACAGACTGATGGCCGCGGGGATTGTTAGGAAACCGCGAAAATACCTCAGAAGTTCTCTTGGTGTACGCAAGATCGTCCCCTTTTTCTTCATGCAGCTCTATTCGGAAGCTGCTCCCTTTTGGGTTGCAACCATTTCTGCACACAGGTTACCCACACGGGCGTGGTCGATTTTCCAACTGGTGGGAGAGACCTCACACAGACGAAAGAAACTCGTTGACTTCTTTTTTCGCTTCTTCTTTTGACTTGCCGTATTTTTCCTGAAGTATGCCAACCAGTCTTTCGCCATCACCCTCGATCGACTCTAAATCTTCATCTGTCAGGTCGGCCCATTTGGCTCTAACGCTTCCTTTTAGTTGTTTCCATTGACCCTGGATTTGATCCCAATTCATAGCGATTTCCTTTCTTCGATTTAGTGCTGTTGCAAACACCGAATATCCACGCCGCCACATCAAGTTTGCGAGGTGTTTCTCATATTCCAGCGCCAGTGATTGAGGCCGTAATTCTGAACGCAGGTATTCGCTCAATTTGCTATGACCTAGTGAGGCTGTTCAGGTGAAGCGGCTCGCAGCTTTCTTAAGCGCTGCTTGCATATCATCCCAAGCCGATTCATAGCCCTCTCGCATATCTTCCCAGGCTTCATCGCTGGCGGTCTTTAGCTCATCCAGCTTCGCCTCTGCGTCAGCTTTGGCGGAATACAAGGTTTTGAGGTGGATCTTATACTCTTTCTTAGCGTCCGCTTCGGCCACGTTTAACTTCGCCTCAAGCAGATCAATTTGAGCGTTCCAGGCGTCTATTTGCAACTTTGCCTTCTTTTCATACCCCACGCGTGTCATTTTTCTTCCTTTCTTCCCGGCTCGGTGAACTCCCGTATTCGAGAGCAAATTGTCAGGCCGCGACGATGGCCTTGAGCATCCAGACTGCTTCTTCATGTTTGGCCATTCGTGTGTTCATCAGATCTTCTGTCGCGCCGTCGCCGTGGCGAGATGCAAGCGCAGAGGTATCGCGAAGGTTACGGGCAATCTTTTCATTGTCGGCGATCAATTGCTTAATCATACCGTCGGCGTCTTTGATCGACTCTTCCTCGACCAGAGTGGCTTGGCTGATCATGTCCGTAAATGAAATTGGTGCCACGTGACCCAGAGTACGGATACGCTCAGCAAGATCATCGATCGCCTCGAACAGGTCGCGATATTGCCGCTCAGTCAGTTCATGGATTGGCAGGAACAAAGGACCCACGACATTCCAATGGCAGCCTTGCGTCTTCACCATTAAAACCATGCTGTCTGACAAGACTTCGGTCACCGCATTGGCGATCCACGCATTCTTGTCGATACCTGTGTCGTGAGTTTCATCTTGCGCTTCGGGTTTCAGAACTTGGTGTGTCATTTTCTCTCCTTCACGACTTCGTACATGGTTAGACATAGGAGTGAATTACAAAATATCAAATAAAATCATATTGTTAAGTTACGCAAGTGACCCACATTAGGGTCGTTCCTTATGTTGATGATCCACTGTGTCCCACGCTACCTGCCAACGCTATTGTAGACATGGAGATGGAGTGGCATACATGATTGGAGTAAGTGACGTAAGTGATAGGGGCCAACCCAGTGTCTGACCAAAGCCGACCGCCCAAACGAACCGAAAAACTCCAGCTGATGTTGGATCTCGACGAGCTCAAGGCAATTGATGACTGGAGATTCGAGAACCGTTTGCCATCAAGAGCTGCTGCCATTCGCGAACTCATTCGCCGTGGTCTGATCACAAATGAATTTGAGGAACCACCTACAGATGCGCCATCCGGCGATTTTCGTGTGGTAGACGAATGAAATTCACCCTCAGCGAGGTTGGGAAAGCGCAAGGCGTCTCCTAAAATCAAGTTGCTAAGCTAAAAGTCTCGCTCAGCCCGTTACGAACTCAGCGCCAACAATCAACTTGGACCAGTCAGATGAGGCTGCTCACCTTGGTCACAAGTTGAGAGTTTAGAACAATAATCCCGGCAGGACAGATTCCAAACAATCCCATTTTAGAATCCGTCTTCAGTCAACGAAGTGCCTTACTGCTAAGATCTTCGAGGAAATCGACGTTATTTTTTGGCCAGCCAATATGCGACGCCGAGGGCGATTGCCAATCCGGCATATGCTGCGATATGGGCTGCATCCATTGTCTTGTAGTCGAAAGTTATCACTTTCCGGGCGACGGCCATAAGCCCGGTTGCAAGAACCAGCCTCACATGTATGACGTTAGAAGTTAGGTAGAGCGCAGCGTTCGTATAAACTTCGATTGCGATAAGGACTGACAACACAGCTCCCAGAACAATGAGCAGGTCTTCCCCATCAATAAGTAGCGTTGGTTTTTCAAC
Source organism: Ruegeria sp. YTSC199 (assembly GCF_059609725.1). Classification (NCBI taxonomy): domain Bacteria; kingdom Pseudomonadati; phylum Pseudomonadota; class Alphaproteobacteria; order Rhodobacterales; family Roseobacteraceae; genus Ruegeria; species Ruegeria sp. YTSC199. The sequence goes on along the minus strand of NZ_JBXWMF010000046.1, from coordinate 2,264 downwards.
AAGATGAATCCCAAAGGTGACGAACGCGTCGAGAATCGTCCAGCCAATGACCAAGACCATCAGTATTGAAAGACCGCGCGTCATCTGCCGAACTACAACATTTGCAACTCGGATCACCGGGTCTTCGTGATTGGGATCCAACTCCACGTGAAGGTCATGGTCATCGTTTGCCATTCTATAATCCATTGTTCAATTGCTGAGGAGTCTCACAGTTGTCAGCAGATATCAGTTCAAAACCATAACCGTACTTGAATACAGCTTTTGAAGTGCACCATCTCAAAGGCCTAAAGTGCTGAGTAGTCAATTCTCTGCAGTTCGAGGTTGCTGATCCGGGTTTTGGTTTTCTCCTTCTCCTCTAGTAGCCGTCGGCGTTCATTCACCTGTTCTTCCGTCTGTGGCACCCCAAGGAAAAAAAACTTGGCATCAATATCGTTTGAGTGTGTTCGAAGACAGCTTATTTCGCGGCTAAGCGCATAATATTTGTGGCCTTTAACGTTTGCGCGGTTGAGTTCAGTGGCAGCCGGTCCTCCACCGACATTGGACAGTTATGCACCATCGCGTCCAATCGAATACGCATTTTCGGTGTGCAGTATTGTTGCAGCCCACGAGTGCGGACTGTGGTCCATGCTACTGTATCCGGTACGATGCCCACTTTAGCACAGGCCTCTTAATGACGGGAGATATAACATTCGGACCTTCCGGCTTTACTGTCAGCGAAACCAATATTTGCCCAGTCCTCAGCCTGACATTGTTCTGGAGAGATTGAATCAATCGGGCCACATACAACCAATCCGATAGCCGCGAAAAGCCCCAAAAGGGCTGCTCGTAATGAAATTGTCCCCTTCTTCCGACTCTTTACCTTTGTCATGCTATAACATCATCAGGAAATTGTCAGGCTAGTTCGGTTGTATCGGGAGCCCAACCAATGAATGCATTCGCGAATGCGATTTCGACATGTCTATCGAAGTACGTAACCTTTAGCGGTCGCGCACGACGTCCGGAGTATTGGTGGTTTTTCCTTTTCGTTGTATTTGGCAGCATCGGTTTTTCTGTATTGGACAGTATCTTCTTTGGCAGTGAACCCGAAAGTGGAATAGCCAGTCAGCCCTTGTACAGTGTGTTTTCGATAGCGGTATTCTTACCGTTGCTCGCAGCGGGTTGGCGTCGCTTGCATGATACAGGTCGTCCCGGCTGGTACTTGTTACTACCTTTGGCCGTATCATTGGTAATGACCCTTGGATTAATGCTGAGTATCATGGCATTTTCTGCGACCGGGAATGCAAGCAACGACCCTGAGGAGTTAGGCGCATCTGTAGCTATCCTGGGAATAGGTGGGGTAGCCGTTGCAATTCTAGTGCAACTAGTTTTGGCGATTTTGATGATCTATTGGCTGAGTCGTCCAACCCAGGAAGAAGAAAACCAATACGGACCGGTGCCTGCGGAGCAGTAAAACTAGCTCTTCTGTTCTCTTGTGGTCTTGTCTTCTCATACTGAGCCAAGCCGAGTTGCTAAGCGGTTTTTGGAATGATTTTTTTCAATCCCGAAGCATAGGACGTGCCGAAACCGCTAGTTCGTTCTGATCAAAGAAATTTTTAAAACACGGATAGATGTCATCGAGCGTGCCCGGCCCATTCCTGCCGTTCACCGACCGGTTAAGATGCTGCGGTCGCGGCCCGCTTTGCGGTCATTCGCTGCAACGCCGAAAACGGATGACGGGCGAATTCACAGTTCGCGGACAAAGGGTGAATTCGCTGCGTTTGCACCAAGGTCTGCAATATCGAGTAACCGGCCGCATATGCGCGGCTGGTCTTTCAATTTTACCGATCTCTGAGGAGATTTTCAGGTCGGTTCCGTTTCTCCGGCGGGTTGGAATGTTCAGCCGGGTGCTGTCAGACTAATTCGAACTAGTCTCTGTTTGCCTCGGAAACCGTAAAGCTATCCGGAGCAAAGTTGACGCCACTCGCTAAGAGCGGCGGCGCGGGTCAGCTTGAAGGTATCTCTGGTTGCGAGCGATCTTTCCTGGTTGAAGTGGTTGTAGACGGAGGAGTGGACGGAAGCGAATTTCTGTAAACTTCGCATGCGCCTGAACCGTTGCATCGCGCGTTCGCGTCGTCGGAAAGGAAGGTGGGAATTCTCAACGCGGTTGTTGAGCCACCTGCCCGTCTGTTGTTTTTTGAGCGCGCCCACCTCTCTGAGCGCGGCTCTGTATGAGGCGAAGCGATCCGTGACGACGGTTTCCGCTTTACCGTGCCGCTTCATCAATT
>NZ_JBXWMF010000045.1:0-17821 GCF_059609725.1 Ruegeria sp. YTSC199 | reverse complement strand
TGATCGCTGTCCTAAAGTCTTCCTGTCCGCAATCGCACTCGCAACAACCGTCATTTATTGGCTAGGAATCCTGACCCTAGGTGAGTGAACATGATAAGTGTGCAGATAGTCTTCGAGTAATAGCCCGCCAAGCCCCATTTCTGCAGCAGACGCTATCTGCATGAACAGGAGCGACTTCAGTAAGAGGCTGTGTACCAGAGACAGATCGCCGTTCCGGTCCTTGCAGGCCGAACGCAGGCGCAGGACTTCTTATCGTTCGTTTGTGAACCACAGGGAATGTTCAGGGTGCTGTTCATGGGCAGCCAGTGCCATGTGGTCTAATCAACACCGTAAATGCAATTGAGCCATGTGATTGAAACAACGTCGGGCAGCGGCAATGGGCATGCGCATTCACTGCCCTGATCCGCCAGCAGAACGACCCGAACAAGGGCATGGCGCGACGGTGTTTCGAGGATCCTTGCGAGGGCGGTAAGGCTGGATTCATCGGCAATGGCGACAAACGCTCGGTCTGGGGAACGCCACCGTCAACCGGGCCGGTAAAGCGCCCTCACCCCTCTGGTTCCAGCGGGAACCGGGCAGCCTTCTCAGACGCAATCTGGCTGTTGGGCACAAAAGTTCCAGTTCACGCTCTGGCGTAAAAACCTAAACTGTTTTTTGTCAATTTGACGGTCGAAAGCCGGGTCTAGTGAGGATAGGTTATCTTTCCGGCACCCCACCGAACTGGTTGACGGGCGGTGGATTCAGATTTGATCGTCGACGCGTCGGAACACTGAGGTCAGTCCAGTCCACCAGCGACCTGCGGCAGAAGAAAGACGCCCGTGTCAGGGACGCGATTGACGGCGATATGACACCCATACGCCCGGCTCAGCAGATCGCTCCGCAGGCTTTCCTGCGGCGCGCCGTGATGCAAAATCTCACCTTCGGACAATAGCAGGACGCTGTCGGCGCACATGGCTGTCAGGTTCAGGTCGTGCATTACCATCACCACCCCGCCCCCAGTGGCTGCGAACTCCTGAATGATCTGCATGACCTGCAACTGGTGCCCGATATCCAAGCTAGAAACCGGCTCATCCAGAAACAGCCATCGGGCCTCGCCCGAACCGAGCGGCTCCCACACCTGTACCAGAACGCGGGCGAGTTGAACCCGTTGTTGTTCCCCCCCTGACAATTCCTGATAGAACCGGCCTTCGAACCCGCGCAAACCGACGCGGGTCAGGGCTTCCAGCGCGATCCGATCGTCTTCCACGCGCCGCATTCTGCCCATGCGTACGACCTCAAGCACCGTGAAGGGAAAACTCATCGGCGTGGATTGAGGCAATACCGCGCGCATGTCGGACAGCTCGGCGACAGAGGCTTGGGTGATATCTGTTCCGTTCAGAGTAATCGTTCCGTCAAAGGCCAGGTCGCCAGTCAGTGCCGCCATCAAACTGGACTTGCCCACGCCCGACGGACCGACCACAGCAGTGACCTGACCTGCATCCGCAGAAAAAGAGACATTGCTTAGGATGGTCCGACGACCGTGTTTCAAGGACAGACGCGAGACATTCAACATGGTTCAAAGATCCACGATTCCGCGTTGACGAAGGAGAATCCACAAAAAGAACGGGGCTCCGATCACGGCGGTGACAATACCAATGGGCAGCTCGGACGGTGCAATGATCACTCGGCTGATCAGATCGGCCAGTAACAGCAGAGCCGCGCCTAGTAATGCGGAATTTATCAGCAGATAGCGATGATCCGGCCCGGATGCCAATCGCAGCAAGTGCGGAACCACAATGCCGACGAAACCGATCCCGCCACTAACGGCGACGGATGCGCCTGTCGCCGCAGCGACAATCAAAACGGCGCAGGTTTTCAGGCGCTGGACGCGAATACCGATATGCCCCGCTGCGGCTTCGCCAAGTGACAAGGCGTTCAGACCCTGCGCCAGAAAGGGGGACAGCAGCAGCGGTAAAACGATCAGTGGTCCAGCGACGCTGATTTTGCTCCAGCTACTGCCCGCCAATGACCCCATCGACCAGAAGGTAAAGTCGCGCAGCTGTGCGTCATCGGCCATGTAAACAAGGATACCTGTTAGTGCCATGGCCAAGGCTGTAAGAGCAATCCCCGCCAGCAGCATCGTGGCAACCGAGGTCCGCCCGCGCCGCGTTGCCACACGGTAAAGCAGGATGGTGGTGACCCAGGCTCCGATGAAAGCTGCGGCAGGAACCAGCCAGATTGCGAACGCGGCGGCAAAACTCAGCGTGCCGCCCAGAACGATGGCGCTCACGGCACCTAAACTGGCGCCGGCGCTGACACCGACAATGCCGGGGTCGGCCAATGGGTTGCGAAACAGCCCCTGCAATATTGCACCTGAAACCGCCAGGCCTGCACCGACAAGGCAGCCCATGAGCACACGCGGCGCGCGGATATCCCAAAGGACAACACGGTCGCGCAGAGACATTTCACGCACCTGCACCATGTCGGACAATGCTTGCCAGAGTGACGTGCCCGCAGAACCGGTTGCCAGACCGACAAGGGCGGCGGCACACAGCACAATCACTAACGCCCAAGTTAACCGTCGCGCGGCGTCGCTGCGATCGCCCTCAACAGCGACGCCACCAATCGTGTGGTCAACCATTGCCGTCATTCAATTCGGTCGCCAGCTCGGTCACGGCCTGACCGGTGCGGACCGAAAAGCCCAGCAACAGCATCCCGTCCATGCGGATCAGGGTTTGGTTCTGACCCGCAGGCGTCGCAGCTATGGCGGGATGAGACAGGACATCTTCATCCGTGCCCGAGACACCGCGACCCGCCTCCATCATCAAAATAGCATCGGGGGCTGCCGTTATGATCGCTTCATCGCCCAGTGGTTTGTAGCCCTCAAAGCCCTGCACCGCATTGGTCGCTCCGGCCATTTCGATGATCCCCTGCGCTGCCGTGTCCTGCCCGGCGGCAAGGACGCGTCCACCCTGCATGGTCATAACGAACAGAACGCGCTTGTCCCCCAGTTCGAGGTGGTCGGTGGCTGCGTCAATTGCACCGCCCACCTGTGCAACCAGAGCCTCACCCTGTTCAGGTACGTCCAAGGCTTCGGCCACCGCCCGGATCTTGGCAATCACGGCCGCGCGATCATGCCCCATCGGGATCGTCACGAAGGGAATCTGCGTTTCAGCCAGAACATCCAGCGTCTCCGGAGGCCCCGCCCCTTCCTCTGCAAGGATCATGTCGGGGCTGACTGACAACAATCCTTCAGCCGAAAGGCGGCGCACATAGCCGACATTGGGCAGATCAGACACTTGCGGAGGGTGGTTCGAAGTACTGTCCCTTGCCACAAGCCGATCTTCCTGACCCAACGCATAGATGATTTCGGTGATCGAGCCCCCTGCGGACACGATCCGCTGCGCCGGGTCCGCGCTCAGAAGGGTTGCCGCTAGCGACAGTGCCCCGGCGAGGGCTCCGACTTTCGAAATTGAATTGATCATGCGAAGACCTCCTCGGGTTTTCCCTCAAGCGACAAAACCAGCTCATTCCACTTCGCGGCGGCTTCGGGCTCAGCCAGAACGCCGAATAGTTGCAGGATCAGTGCGCCGTTCGCATCAAACGCCTCGACCGAAATCGCGTCGCCCCGTTTGGTCGCTTTGGTCGCCTGCCACACCTCTGCGATATGATCGGAACGCAGATGAAGGTTAAAGCCGGGGTCCAGCACATTCAGCCAGGGACCTATCTGTTTGACTTCTTGGATGGCACCGGTGTGTATCTCAATACAGCCCTGATTGCCGACAAAGACCATGATCGGCACCCCGATCTCAGCCGCCTTGTGCAGCACTGTGTCTACCGCCGTAGTCGCCAGAGGCCGGACATAGGGCGCCCCTGCCATTCGATAAGCACCCAATCGGTTAAGTTTGAGTTTCCGCACCATTTGAAGGAACTGATGCGTATCTGTGATCTCATCCCATCCCGCGTGCAGCCGGTCTATTTTGGTGGGATCGACCTTGGCCCCTTCAACCACCGCGCGCGGCTCAACGGTCAGCACATCAGACTGATCCGCCACCTTTAACTCTTCAACGATCCGATCCCATTCCTCGGTCACCGAGTTGTCACGCAGGAAAATCTTGTGCACCGCATCACCGGCTGCATCGAAAATCTGAAGCGAATGCCGTTCGCCTCCGTCATCCAGTTGCTTTGATACGGCAAAAGCGTGAAGCCAGTGCCTGGGGAACATGCGCAGGTCAATCTCGTGATTGACCACAAGCGCCGCATGGGGACCGCCGCGATACCCGTCAAAGATACCGACTTTCTCGATCACGCAGCTTTCATTTCGGGTCAGGGCCATGACCTCACCCAGATGGCTCACCAAAGGCATCAGCTGATCCATATCCGCGCTGATGCGGACCACGTTGTCACCAACATGGGCCGCGATAAGTTGGGCTTCGGAAATGCCCAATTGATCAGCCAGATCGCGTTCCCGCTTCTTTGGGTGTTCAAGCCAGGCGGCACGGATTTCGGAAGGGCATGGTTGCGCCATTTGTGTCTCCAGATCGGTGTCAGAAGCGCAGTTGGCTGAGATCCAAAGACCGGGCTATGCACTGAGTATAGCTGTATCGGCCCCTGACCTACGCGGTTAAACCTGTGGCATCAAGAGCACGCGAGTGTATTCTGACAAAATTACTATGGTATTTGCAAGCCACCTTCTTTAAACACTGCGTCGTTCGGTAAATCCGCAAGACTGCCGCACAGAAACACCCAGCATTTAGCAAGGTATTGGTGGAAATTCGCCCGATCCGGGGCGAGTGCGCCACTCACCGCACGTACACAATACCGGGGGTTTATATGTACTCGACGCTTATGCGTTCAACCGCAACAATCGCTTTGACCAGCGCATTTCTGGCAGCCGGGCCGACAGGCGCGCAGGAACAGGAAGAAAACGTCATAGAACTGGGCGACATCATCGTCACCGGCACCGGCATCCCGACGGAGGTGTTCACAAGCCCGGGCTCTGTCACGGTCGTCGATTCCGGTGAAATTCGCGAGGTCGCACCTACCTCGGTCGCCAATCTTTTGTCGGATGTCCCCGGCGTGCAGGTCACCGCGAGCGATCTGGACCGCATTCGGATTCGCGGTGAGGAATCGCAGCGTGTCGCCATCCTGCTGGACGGGCAGCGCCTTTCAGATCACAACCGCTATGGTACGCCGCTACTGGTATCTCCTACGGATATCGAGCGGATCGAGATCGTGCGCGGCCCGTCATCGGTTGTGTCTGGTAACCGCGCCATTGGCGGCGTCGTGAACGTCATCACCAAAAGAGGCGCGGACAAACCAGTGGAAGTGTCGGGTACAGCCGGCTACATCGGTGCCAATGACGGCTATCGCACTGCCGCCAGTATCGCGGGCTCGGTTAACAATTTCGACTACCGGCTGTCCTATTCCAAACTGGACCTGAACGATCGTGAAACACCCGATGGCGATCTCGTACCTTCGGGCAGCGAAGAGGACGGTGTACTAGGTTTCGTGGGATACCGCTTTGGCCAAAGCTATGTCGGCCTGCGCGCGCAGGATTTTAATGCCTCGACAGATGTTTATACCGGCGACCCCGACTTCCAGATTGATTTGCCCAAACGTGATTTGCGAAAATACAGCGCGTTCTATGAAGGCGAGGATCTGACTCCTTGGATGTCGATGCTGAAATTCAACGCGTACACTCAGAAGGTTGACCGCGAATTCGAAAACAACATAAGCCTTGGACCCTTTGCGCCAAGTTTCGCAATCACCTCGGACGACGAACAGACGACGAGCGGGTTTCTTGCAACCGCGAACTTCGAGTTCGCCCCGGGGCACAGAACTGTGGTGGGGCTGGAATACGAAGATGATAGTCTTGAAACAGACAAGGCAACGACGACGATCTTGCCGGGTCCTATTCCACCAATCACAGGCACCACTTTTGTGGATGCCAAAATCCGTACGTCGAGTTTGTTCGCGCAGCATGAAGTTTCACTAGGCGACTTTGTTACAACGCTGGGTGCGCGGTACTACAAGGTGGACAGCGATCAAGATCAATTCGTCCGAAACGGAGTCACCCAACCGCAGCAAAGCAACAGCGACAGCCGTTGGCTGGGTTCAGCGGGGGTCGTCTATAACCTGTCAAGCAACACGGTTCTGCGTGCCAATATTTCGCAAGGTTATACATATCCTTCTCTGTCTGAGCTCTACATCACTACCGAAGCTGGCGGCCAGACCATCAACGGGAACCCAAACCTAAAGCCGGAAACGGCCACCAACTACGAAATCGGCGCACGTATTGACCGCGGCATTATCGTCTTGGATTCTGCAATCTTCTACACACGGTCCAAGGACTATATTGCAGTAACCGGCGATCCAAATGCGCCTGGACAGCTGACCTATGACAACGTTGACAGAGTCAAAAGCTGGGGCTTTGAGGTCGCAGCTGAGGTTGACCCTGGTTGGGGTGGCATTCGACCTTACGTGGTACTGACAAACATCACACGTGAATTCGAATATTCAACCGGGCTGGAAACCAAAGACAGCGGAACACCGGAGTGGACGGGAACGCTTGGAGTGCGCTCTGATTGGCAAACAGCCAGTCTGTCCGGAACCTGGGACGTGTTCGTGCGCGGCGAAAGCGCCGCCAAATTGCGGGACGAGAACGGCAACATTGTCGACACCGGCACGCCAACCGGCTCCAACCCGACATCAGGCTGGACCACTCTGAACTTCCGGGGCAGCCTGGACCTGACCGAGAACGCATTGCTGACGCTTGAACTGAACAACATCTTGGACAAGTCCTATCGGGCGAACGATCAAATCCCGGCGGCGGGGCGCAACATCAACCTGTTTGTGACGGCAACATTCTAACGCTTTGCCATAAATGCAAACCAAAGGGCCGCAGACTTTTCTGCGGCCCTGCTTTGCTGCGACGCCTGAAACAGCAAACAAAAAGAGCTGCTGGACGTTCAGGAAACCACGCGCAGTTTTGGTCTCTCACCTTTGCGCTTAGGGCCCGTTTTCCCTGCAGGGAACCTGTTGGCAAAAGTCAGACCGGATCGGATGACGTCCGGGTTCATCCAGCCCTGAGTCAGCTCTTCAACAGCCTGGCGCGCGGCAGACGTGTTGTCGCGACGCATGTAATGCAAAACCAGTATCAGAGCGGCTTCGTCGTTGGACATCCAATCATTTCGATTGTCATTAAACGGATCAACATACTCGAATGACCCATCCCGCGTTTTAGTGGCATTTTTCAGAAAGCGCGCCAGTAAATGCGCAGCGGGTAGGCCAATTGCGTCGCCCCACTGTTCTGCTGCGATGGAATAAGCCCGATGCCAGGCCTGAGACTCGGGATTCTGCAGTGCGTCCAAATGATGCCGTATAACACTGAGCAAAGCGGTCTCAAATTCATCCAACGGCAGGGTTCCGAGAGGCACAAGACCACCATCCATCCCGGCCAATGACGCGAGTGTCATGACGCGTTCCTTTCACGCGGCTGTAGATCTGAAGCCAGTTTTGTCACATTCTCAGGCAAGTCTTCCGGCGTGCGCTGCTGCATGGGTGAAGCCGCATGCGCGGGAAACCGCAGATCGGCCTCAATGGCCGCGCGCAACTGGGGTTTCAACCTGCATCCAAATGCGTTGGCCACGTCGTCCGTTGCCAACATCGTCGCCATCAGAGAAGTCTTCATCTGCAATCCTTTGGTTTCACATGCCTTGGGCGCCCGCCTGCTGCGAGCGAAAGTTATAGAGGCCGGGCGTGACTCCGAAGGATCTGACTGAGCCGTTGCTGTATTCGACTGTTTCAGTCAGGAATTACAATCCATGATTCTGAGCTTCTGCATCTGGACGGAGATATTTATTGACAAAATCTGTCAGGAAATCTAGGCCAAGGCAACTTGTAGCTGAATGCTCCATAGCCAAGTCGCGATTGTACTGATTTTCGAAGTGCGACCCAGCAAGCCACACAATGCCCAAAACACCCTCATGCAGTGCGCAACGGGACACTGTCATAACGATCACCTTTGATAAGACGGATTCAAAGCCTGTCATGTCCAAGAACCTGCTGTTTGCCTCACTCCTTGTTGTCGCTCCTGCTGTAGCTTTTGCCCAGAACACGGCTCCTGAATTGACCACTGAAGCTCAGGCCGTACCAAGACCTCAGGCGTCAATTTCGACCGAAACACACGGCCAGCCGACGCAAAGCGGCCCTGAGATTGCAGCCTCTCAGTACACGGAAGACATTCTGGCCTCACCCGATCAGGCCGTACCGGAGGAGCAAACGCCCCAGCCTCAACCTGAAACGGCGGTGATGGTGCAGAGCCTGCAAAACGCATCTGCCTCAGCGACCGAGTTTCTCAGAAACGGCGGCCCGTCGATTTGGGCGATTGCGGCGCTGTCCGTCATCACGTTGACCCTGATCCTTTGGAAAATCTGGCGTCTGGCTTTGATTGGAGCGTGGTCCCGCGGCAAAGCCGGTATGGCGGTGGACCTTTTCGAAACTGGCGATACAGAAAGAGCCATGGCAACAGTTGAGGGTCGCCGCGGCGTACGATCCATCGTTGTCGCCAATTCGATCCGCGCGATCCGCAATTTGCCAGAGGACCGCGCCCGCGAAGAAACCGCGCGTGTTGCCAAACGCGAATTGGCTCAGGCAGGCGTTGGTTTGCGGGCTTTAGAACTGATCGCCACCATCGCCCCATTGCTGGGCCTCCTGGGAACGGTTCTTGGCATGATCGCTGCCTTTCAGGCCTTGCAGCAGTCCGGGAACCGCGCCGACCCGGCATTGCTGGCCGGCGGCATCTGGGAGGCACTACTGACCACTGCCGCTGGCATGGCCGTTGCAATCCCGGCCTCAGCTGCACTGACCTGGTTCGAGGCGGTGATTGACCGCATCCGGCGCGATGTCGAAGACGGCGCGACCCGGCTGTTTGTCTCGGACAAACCGCAAAACATAAAGTTGGTGGCGGAGTGATCAGGTGCAGTTTGCCTCTCCCAGCAGACCACGCCGGAAACCCAGCCTGACACCCATGATCGACGTGGTGTTTCTATTGCTGGTGTTCTTCATGCTGGCCTCACGCTTTGGCGTCGATGCGATGGTGCCGCTGCCATTGGCCTCTTCGGGCGGGAAATATACCGGGCCACCACGTCTGATTGACGTCCACCCGGACAAGGTGGCGCTGAACGGCCGCGACACGGACGACCTTGCGCTGGCGTTGACACCTTTGATGCAATCCCCAACGGACATGCTGATCTTGCGCGGACAGGAAGGGGCCAACTTGCAGCGCATCGTCTTCGTGACCGAGATGTTGCAAGCTGCCGGATTCAACTCAGTTGTTCTGGTGGAATAGCGGATGGATTTCTCGCCCCCCCCTGCCCGACCACGCACTGAGTCCATCGTGCCGATGATCAACGTGGTCTTCCTGTTGCTCATTTTCTTTCTGATGACGTCAAACCTGGCTACGCCCGAACCCTTCGAGGTCACGCCCCCGAACGCGCGCGCGTCCACCGAACCCGAAGCGCAGCAAGTCCTTTACATCGACAAGACAGGCATGCTGTCCTTTGAAGGGTCGGAAAACGCTGCCGCACTGGCCGCAATCACGACACTCGACGCAACAAACGCCATCATTCAGGTCCGTGCCGATGCACAGCTTGAGGCCGCAGTATTGGCCCGCGTGCTGAAAGACCTGACGACAGCCGGGCTGTCGCACATTGAATTGATCGTGACGTCCCGATGACACGTTGGCTTGAGATATGCGCCTTCGTCACCCTGGCTTTGGCTTTGCACGTTCTGGCCTTCGCGCGACCCGCAATGACCGGGTTGCAAGCTGGGGGCAGCGGTGGCGAGGAAATGGTGTCGATCAAGGCCGCCGCGGCCGCGGTGACAGAAATGGTGGCCACTTGGGAGCGACCCATCACGACGCCTCAAACGACACCGCAGTTGCTTACTCCACCGCAATCCACAGCGCGCGCGGCGGTAAAAGCGCCTCGGCCTGATCTTTCGCGCGCACCGCGCGCGCCCGTCACCATTGCCATGACATCTCCAGCCCGCAATGAACCAATCAACATTGACACATCGCCTCCGCCCCCTCCGGCCCCTCAGCGGATAGCTCAGACAAAGCCGGAACCGCCCAAACCACCTAAAAAATCCGAGATACAGCCAGAGCAGGGGATCAAAGCAAACAAGGCGTCAGCTAGTCGCAAGAAAGAAACTGCAGCTGGCACCGGAGGGGCGGCACAGGCGGGTCAAGGCAGCGCCGACGCGACCACCGGAAAAAACACCCGAACCGCCCAGCTACAGGCGGTGTGGGGATCAAAGATCCGGGCTCGGATCGAGCGAAACAAACAGTACCCTCGCGGTTCTCAAGACAGCGGGAGCGTGTCGGTCGCCATTCAGGTGTCGCGCGACGGCAGGCTGCTGGGGTATCGCATGCGCGCATCGTCGGGCAGTGCCGTTTTGGACAAAGCTGCAATGTCCGCCGTTACCCGGGCCAAACGCTTTCCTAAAGCACCGAAAAACCTGCCCGGACAGACATTCAATTTTGCAGTCACTTTGAAGCTCTCACCCTGACGACAAGCGCTATGACCCAAAAGGCACGCCCGACACTGGCACAGGCAAGCACACCTGATCGACCCCCCCAAAACCCTCAGGATCGACAATCGGGCTGCCGCTCAAAGCGACGGCTTCAATAGTTATTATCAGCTCGGTCAGAACGTCACCAAATACCCAACCCAAAACTTGCGCTCTTGGTCAACAACCGGGATAGCTTGCCCGCTCAGCTGATGTGTTTGCACCGAACGGGCGGTGGGGTTCAATCGATCGGTGTCGAACGTGTTGCTGATCGCAAATCTGAACCCACTCAGGCCAATTTGTTCGGACATCCTCGCGCTCACCGCGGTGGTGTCTTCATCTCACGTTAGGTGGGCGGCCGAGTTTGGCGGGGATCATCGAACACATGCCCGGCCTTCCATTGTACAACTTCTTCTGGTGTAAAAAGACAGTCTTGTACTGCGCCGGAAAATGTCTCCAGCCCATCGCGATCACCGATAACAATCAGACGACAGTGGCGATCTCGGAAAACAGGGGAGTATTTTTCAAACGAAGCCGCAACTCCGTGCGTTCCTTGGGTATTAAGTTCAGGCCGTCATCCTCCAGCGTCACGGCCATCCAATAACTGGCTACGGGATTTGAATGGACAGATATGCGTCGACGGTTTTCATGGGCAATACTCCAAAGGCAAGTCCGAGACGCCAAAACGAGGTTCGCATGCTTTTCCTTCGCAGATTCGGTGGGCGGCTCCAGCGGAATCGGCAGTGTTTTCACATTCCGATTACTGGGGCATGAGGGGTTTGGCCCTCGAGTTCGCTACTTCGGAAAAAGGTGGCAGCCCCTTTCGTTCCTTCCAGACGGGCTCCCAAGGCGAGTTTTTTGCGTACCTGATGAGGTTCAATGCAATCCATAACCCGTGGCGTAAGTGCGAGCTCCCTTGTCAGAAATCCTGCCTGAAACGCACGCGGCACACATGACCCGAAAGGGTCAAATCGCGCCCGAAATCTGTTCTTTCAAACAATCCGCTAGACTGCCTGTCCGATTTCCCAGCGATCGCCAAGACAACTTAGCGCGTTCAGAACCTTGCAAAAAACCAGTGAAATGCAGGTAGTCGATTAAGAAAAGATAAACTCGTCAGTCAGAAGAAAAGGCTTCTGCGGCTCAAGTTCTGAAGCCATATGAAAGGGTGCCTTCATAGGCGCAACATCCGAGGAGGCCGCTGCTTTGGCCTGATCTTTACGAAGTTCGAGTTGGTTCAGCAAGAAGAATAGACCTGCCCTTTTACCCTTCAACGCCTCAGGTACCGTCACTGGCACAACCTGTGTGTTCATTGGAGAGTTCTTCATCAAAGGAACCTTCGGGACCAAGCAGCTTTACAGCATAGTATGGAAAGAGAAATGCACATTGCATGACAAAATGCAAATTTTGCGAAGGGCGTGTCTTTTCCACCAACAATTCAAAACCACAGCATTTGAGTTGATTTGGAATCTAACAACGGATGCGATCGGCCTGACCCGGCCCCGCACGATACCGCGTGTGAAGAATTCACTGCGCACGACCCCTTAGGAAGGCCAGAACATTTGTTTGAACCTTTTGCCGTACTTGACGACAGAAGGATTGAGCAAACCTCGCTAACTCCAGACAGTTCTCGTCGATATCGGCAAAAATCTGGTGCAGCTCGGGAACCACGTGGTCACGGAATTCCTGGTCCGCCTGGGTGATCTTAAGGTCTGCGTCTTGAATCGCGTTCCGTATACCTGTCAGGTCAAGCGGGTGCACCGCAATCTGGCCCAACAATTCGGTCTGTCGGCCTTGCAATTCTAACAGGCGGCTCTCGGGCACGAGACCCTGATCAAGCAGAGTACTGACATTGCTTATCTCCCGATCAACAAGGGCAACTTGGCTCTCAATAGCATCAAGTTGCGCCAAAATGCCGGCGATTTGAGCTTATTGCTGTTGGATCTGCTCTCTGAGCTGTACCTTGCGGCTCTCCAAAACGGCGCGTCGAGGTTTTAAGGCCTCGTTCCGACCTTGCAATTGCCCCTGCACCGCATCCGGATCAAGCGCGATCTCGGTTTCGATCGGCTGCATCTCGTCCAGTTTCAGTCGTTCAGCCTCTCGCTGAACCTTGCGCGCCGTCGGTTCGGTCAGTACACCGTGTACGACACCCCGGTTGATCTCCGCCAGCTTGGGATCAAGCTGCAGCACGACCTGCCGTGCCTCGACAAGGTCGCGGTTCTTGACCTTGATTTCCTGAACGATACACTGTTTCAGCCTTTGAACAGGCCGCAGGTCGAACTGCACTGCTACCTCTCCAGAGGCAATGACCGCACCGTCAATGGTCACTTTCCGAAAATGAGTAACCAACAGCTGTTAGGCGTCAGCGCCAACCAGACAGTTTAGGGTGTTTGATAAGAGAGGATGTCGCTCGTCTGGTTGGATTGACGGTGCGGCGGATCTGCGGTGAGGCAAGAGCCGGGTTTCGATGGTCTTTCTAGTTGTTGCAACATAACCTAGCCCGTCCGAAGTAGACCCAAAAAGGCGCGAGGTTTTGCAGGCTTTCGCGGTATCAACGGTGATTGTAGTGATCGACGTAGGCGTCAATCTGTTGAGTGAGATCGTCAGGCAGATTGTTGGATTTGAGGATGCGATAGACTGAAGCCTCTGATGACGGTCTTGTCGGTCAGGTGACAGAGTTAAAACACTACCGAGACGCTGCGGATGCCGATGATACAGATGTCCGCAATGCGAGTTTGTGGGGCTCCTCGCAAACAATTCTTGCGAGCGCCTTTCATTATCTACGCCTAGAAAGTGTGGCTGGCAAACCCTAGCGCTTGTTGTGCCCGTCAGCACCCTGGCTGGTCAGCAATATTAGGTCTCGTACAAAACGCTGGACAACTATGCCGTGTCAAACGCTTTCTTCGGCAGCGAATTCATCGAACCATTCGGAGTATTGATCACTCCCGAAGCTGCAGACGTGTACGGATATAGTGGGTCACCGGTTTTTCGACCAACAGCTTTCAGGACAGGTTCAACTGGGTGGATGTAACCTTTGGAAGGATACCAGTCTTCCGCTGACATTCGCAAAGGTAACTTCTGAACCAGGCGAAATCGGATGGCAGACCGTCGATCTGGCAACACCGGAATACGCATCCGGTAGTGAGCTGTTTGTGGCGCCCTATGGCACAATTAAGACTAACGCGGTTCCTCAGAATGATTTCAACAGCCCCAGACCAGCGATGATGGCATCTTGTTGCGCCAGCGAACGCAGTTGGCGCAAGCGACGGGCCGTGCAATGTTGGTTCAACGGGGATGTTCCCACAGAAATCGTACCTCTCTAGCAACTATTGGGTGGACGTTGACTTCGGCGCCGAACCTCCCGTCCCCAAGTAGCCGCCCCTGCAAACAGCGCTCCGGATGGGGACACATTTGTATTTGCAATCGCCGAAGGGGCAGACGCAAATGCGTTCGTTTTCGACACGAACACCGGAGCACTGACCTTTACAACGCCACCCGATTTCGAAAACCCTGGGATGGCAATGGCGACAGTACTTATGACGTGATCGTCTCGGTCGCGGATGCGTTCAACCCGGCTGTCGAGCAAGTGGCCACAATCACATTAACAGATGTCGTGGACGAGATTGGCCCATCGCTCTCCACTTTGTTTGGACCGACAGACACACCAGATCAGTTAGTTACGTTCGATCCGACTGACTGTGAATTGGGAGTGGAGTTCACAATTGCCTCTGACGGGCATGTCACTGGTCTGCGCTGTTGCCGCGGTGCTGTTGACGCAGATGTGCGCGTGCTGAACCTGTCGGCCGAAGAATGTACCAAACTGGCCAGTGTCTCGGTGCAGTCCGACCCTGGTGAAAGCGGTTGGCAGGTCGGCACCTTTTCGTCACCAGTCGATCTGCAGGCGTGCTCATCCTATGTTGTTTCCTGTGGAACGACTCAGAAATATGCATAAAGCGGAAGCTTCTTCGTAAGCGGCTGGGCCGGACAGGCAACTGGCAGCTCCCGCCGACAGCGTTCAAACCAGCAATGGCGTATATGCTGCGGGCGTAGTCGATCAGTTCCCGACGCAAAGCTTCAACGCCTCCAACTATTTGGTCGACGTGATCGTTGAAACATCTGCCGCCGCTGCACATGGGGACGAATATTCATTCTAAATCCGAGTTCTTTGGGCCACCTTCAATCCGTACTTTGTCTTCCGTTTCGGACTTGGTCCGAACGGAGAGCAAAGGAGGCTTTGTCGCAAACTGTTCCGAAGCGTGAACTCGTATCGAGCCTCACAAAGCTTATTCGGCCAAGGCGGCAAACCTTTTGAATGGACATGTTCTGACTCCGAGCTGGCCCTTTCGGATCATCTGCGCAACTTAGATGTCGTCTAGTGTCCGGGATGCAAATACAAAGGATTTGAACCCGAGCATCGGTCGGATCTGACGTTTGAAGATGGCATGCCTTGCACATTCCTCAAACATCCCGGGCGCGTCAAAGCCTTGCCACCATAGATAAAGGGGCCAATGAAGTTACCATAAGGGTCCTATCGGAATGTCGAGGTGAAGAGTCGGCTAACCCAGAAGCAACGGGCGTTGCTGAAAGCTCGGAAACCCTGAAAGTCCCACCCAATTGATCGGAACCTCCACACCTTCAGGACCCTTTTGCGTTACTCAGACAAATCCCGAATGACAAAGTGCTTTGTCGTCGTCTCAACAACTTCCCAGTAGCCTTGAAAGCCATTTGGGATCATAAAGCTGTCTCCGGTACGAAAATCCTGCCGCGTCCCGTCTTTGTGAATCAAGGCGCAATGCCCCTCAACGATGTAGCAATATTCATCCTTGTCCGTAAACGCGTGCCATTTCCCGGGAGTAGATCTCCAAGTGCCCGCGGAGAGCGCGCCGTCGGGACTGGTGAAATGCATCCCGATCTTGTGGAAGGGGTCCCCCTCTACAACGCGATCAGGCAGATCGGAAAGGCGGCGTTCGCTGCGGGTTGCGGGTTCGTCAAATAGATTGATGACATGTACGTTCATCACGAAACCTCCGGGTTCGGTTGCGTCTTTGTTTCGTTTGCTTCGGCTTGGGCTGCGGTTACGGCGATCATGTGCAAAACATCCTCGGCCGAGCATCCGCGGGACAGATCATTGGCGGGCTTATCCAACCCCTGCATTATTGGGCCAATTGCCACTGCCCCTCCAACCCGCTGCGCAATTTTGTAGGCGATATTGCCAGTTTCGAGGTTGGGGAAGACAAAGATGTTTGCGTTGCCGCCCAGCGGTGAATCCTTGGCCTTTTTCGCCGCAACCTCAGGTACGAAGGCTGCGTCAAACTGCAATTCACCGTCGATGACAAGATCGGGTGCAGCGTCCTTGGCCAGTTGCGTGGCCTCAACGACTTTGGACACGGCTGCACCGCTGGCGCTGCCACGGGTCGAGAAGGACAACATCGCAACACGCGGCGTATCCTGCGTCAGCGCCCGAAAACTATTGGCCGAATCCAACGCGATTTGCGCCATTTCTTCTGCCGAAGGATCGACAACCAGGCCGCTATCCGCAAAGACATGCGCGCCCTTTTTGACGTGATGACCTTCGCAGAACAGCATAAGGAAAAAGCTGGATACAAGCTTTTCGCCGGGTTTTACACCGATGACCTGAATGGCAGTTCGAACGATCTCGGCCGTGGTTGCCACGGCACCGCCAAGGGTTCCGTCCGCAAGCCCGTTCTTCACCATCAGTGCTGCAAAAACATGCGGCTTGCGCGTTTCAACGAAGGCCTGTTCCTGCGTAATTCCTTTGTGCTTGCGCAACTCAAAAAGCAACGTCGCCAGTTCATCGAAATGTGCTGACGAGGCAGGATCTGCGATTTCTATTCCGTCACCTGGTTGGGCGCTCAGTGATGCAAGTTGGCCCAAGGTAACATCTTCATCCCCCACCAGTACTACTCGTGCAACGCCCTTATTCCTGGCTTCTAGCGCGGCTTTGACAATGCGGGGGTCAGCCCCTTCTGACAGGACAATTTTCTTTTGAGATTGCGCAGCATTCCTGAGCAGTTCTTCCAACGGCTTCATGGCAGTTCCCTTCAAAAATGCACGAGATAGACGCCCGCCAGTACCAGCACGGCGATAAAGACGGTCTCGGCAACGATCAGTGCGATGGCCTGCCCCCCCACATCCAGAATACGCTTAAGCGAGGTTTTCATCCCGACCGCTGCGATCGAGACCAGTAGCGCCCAGCGACTAAGGCTGGCCATGGCCGAGGAGACGACTTCAGGAATGAACCCCAGTGAGTTCAGGGTTGCGAAGATCAGGAAACCCACGACAAACAAAGGCAAAATCGGAGGTCGCTTACCCTCGTCTTCACTGAACTCTGCATAACGGCGGACGAGCGCCGAAATCACCAGAACGACCGGAGCCAACATTGCAACGCGGATCAGTTTTACCATCGTCGCTACTTCACCGGCTTCGTCCGAAACCGAAAAGCCCGCGCCGACAACCTGCGCGACGTCGTGAATTGTACCGCCCAAAAATACGCCCGAAATCTGATCGTCGAAATCAAAAGTTTCAGTCAGAATCGGATAGGCGATCATCGCAACCGTGGATAAGACAGTCACCGACAGGACGGTAAAGATCAGATTGCGCTCGGAGTGTTCGTTCTTTGGCAAAATGGCGGACAGCGCCATCGCAGCGGAGGCCCCACAAATCGCAACCGAACCGCCGGTCAAAATGCCAAACCGCCAACCACGTCCAAGCAAGCGCGCACCGAGCAGCCCAAACAGGATCGTCAGAATGACGCCCGTGATGACAACTGCGATCAGTTGCGGCCCTAGGCCAACCATTAGTTCAACAGAGATCCGTGCGCCCAACAGCGCAACACCAAAACGCAGGACAGTACGCGCGGTAAAATCGATGCCGGCCTTGCAGCTACCGGTATCCTCCTCGGCCAAAAAATGAAACGCTATGCCAAGCAAAAGCGCCATCAGCATTGCCGGCGCACCGTAGTGTTCTGACAGAAACTGCGCCGCAACGGCCACGACTACAGAAACCAGAAATCCGTGGCCGTTCTTGCGAACCAAATCTTGCGCCCAGGACAAGGGCGCCTGGGATGCATTTAACGCCTGCATCATGTTTCCTTTGTGCGATAATTGCGCCTCCTGACCAGAGGGCTCAATGAAACCCGGGCCTGATTGGGCCCGGGTTTAAAACCTGCTTAGGCGGCTCCGGCCTGCGGTGTCATGTCGTTTTCGCTGATGCCGGCGACTTCGACCGGCTTTTTCATTGCGTCACGACGGAA
>NZ_JBXWMF010000044.1:0-18011 GCF_059609725.1 Ruegeria sp. YTSC199 | reverse complement strand
ATACCCCTTACTTTGCTGACGGGAGACCTGACAAAGGTGCCTGTAACGGGAATAGAACACAGCCCCCGGGCACCATTTAATCACATTATATATTATATTTTTATGAACTATCCGGATCGAATGCTAGTTTTACCCACCTAAATATCCACCCATTCGGCCCTAGTACTCGCAATTATTCATTCGGTTTTGCAGCCGGTTCCCTGCTCAGGGAGTAGGTAGGAAACCGTCTCGAAGGATCGAATCCCTTCGTCTCCACCGCCACGCAATTTTTTATTTCTTTTATTCAATGGCTTGTAGGTGGTGCTTGTTGCCATTCTGGCGCCAACCCCCACACATGAGTGCGCTTGCGCTCAACGCAACTTAACCCACTACGCCTTTTTCTGGGCCATGGGCTTTCTTTTTCGGGCCACCATGACGTCTTCATTCACCGAATAAATTTGGTTTTTCTGCTGGTTCAATTTGGTTCTCTAGGCAGTCAGTCCTGCCGCAGGCAGAAACAGCAAGCACCCTTTACTTAGCCCAACGGATCATTGTCTCCTCGTCCTGGCTCGTTCAAGCGAGCCCATATCCAGTCAAAAACTGGTCGATTGAGCAAACCCACTCCAAAAACTGAGTTCCAGTTGTTTTTCCCTCCTAGCTCTTCGTCGAGGTCGTGAATGTCGTCGATCAAGATTCGGGCAAGAGAAACCCGGGACACCGGGTTTTGTCTCAGCTCTCGAATTACTGTGCTGGGCTTACGGCAAAACTTTACCCAACGGTTCCGAAGGTGCCGGTGAAGAGAGGTTTTGTCTGCTATGAATTTATGGTGGAAACTGGCTGCAGCATATTCCGGATCATGTACATTCAACAGAAGGCGCGTACTGATGATCGGTGTTGAACTAGGTTCTTCGATTACGGCTTGGAGCAAACGTCTAGAAAGGCATTTGTCAAAATAGGGATGTAGGAAACGCTCACCTTCTTCATCACCAAATAATGCCCTGCCTCGTTTCGTGTTGCATTTACACGCCGGTACCAGATTTGCTGTAAAGACAGCGTATTCTGGGTAATCCTCTTTTGGCAAAAAATGATCCAGGGTCCCTGTGTGGAACGATCCGCACATGGGGCAGAGGTCAGCCTCTGTTTGCTTGCGTGTTTGCTTTATAATACTTAGCGCAAGAGGTGGGCTCTTATAATGGCCTTTTAGATAACCTTTGACAATTTCGGGCAAGGTAACTTGAACGATGGCTCGAGAATTTCCTTCTGCGTCTAGATAACGTTGGTAACCCGTACGGATGGTTGGAGACGCCCCCCTAAGGTGAGGAAAACTATCCAACCTTTCGTTGTTTCCTATGTTTTGCAGGGCAGCAAAGTCATCGAAAATCGGGCGATCGAGCTTATTCATTTTCACCCATCTCCGATCTAAGTTCACTTAGCAATTCCAACGACAGTCTCCCCTTGTAAACTTCGTACAGGTCGGCCCATCTGCTATATCTTCCAAGCAACCGCTGTTTTATGTCGTCAGTGAGGTGCGAAGGCTCATCTTCGCCAAATACGAAATAGGAAATCGCACCTACATCGGAGCCTAGAGTGCGCAAATTTGGTTTCTGCGCAATGACATCTCCGTCTTGATCCAGCCTCAAAATCGAAACTTGTTCATCGAAAACCTCCCTCACGACAAATGCAGAGTGAGTTGCGATCACTGCGGCGGAGCCAGTGCTCGCCAACATACCATCCAGCAATGACATAAAGTTGCCGATGAAATTTGGATGTAAGTGGGTTTCTGGTTCGTCAATAAGAAGCAACGACCCGTTGTCGATGTACAAACTCGCTTGGGCGGCGAAACGAATGAAGGTGACTTCGCCGCTGCTGAGTGGAAAGACACGATTGCCAACCAACCTGACTACTTCCTTACTGACATCAATTGAGGAAAAACGATCAAGTTGCTTTTGTTCACCACCGCGGGTCAACTGATCTAGTGATACGGCACGTTGCGTTTCCCCCACTTGCCTCAGAGAAAGCTGTTCTGAATCTCGGACAGCCTTAACGGCGTCTCGGAAAATTTTCCAACGAGGGGATCTACCAACGTACTCTTCAGAACGTGCCAGCTGCACAATCAAGTCGGATGTCGCAAAGCCTCTGGTGCTTCTTTTTGACCGATTAAGCGAAAATGCTCTGTACCAAATCTTGGGGCGCTTCCAGTTGTTACGTGGGAAAGCTGCGTCCATTTCGTTTGTTGGCGCAAATGCCAGGATGCGATTAGCTAGAACGCGGCCGCCACCTTCTGCGTCAGTGAGTGCTTCACTTCCCTCTAGGGCAGCTCTCGCAATCCTCCCTAAAGCTTGACTTTTGCCAACGCCGTTCTTGCCGATGACAACTGCTGTTCGCCTTGGGATTTCTGCGTCATGATCGAAGCCGAATGTCAAGGAATGTGGATTGCGTAATCCGTCCATCTGAAATTTAACGTTTATAGAATTTGAAGGCCGGACCAGCTCTTCGAAATCCAAACCCTTTAAGACGCTACCTGCATTCTTGTAGGCGTAAAATGAGCTGCTGTTTCTCATAAACGCCTGGGTAAACACATCAGTTTTCGATACCTGTTCTAGCCACTTGTTGTCTTTTCCATTTTCGGTGAGCGCCACGACATCTCTGATTGCCAACAAGATACGCTGCGATTCATCCGGCCCAAAAAACTGGATAACCTCCCTGTACGCAGACATGTCAGGCAGCATTGAGAAGAACGATGAAAACTGAAGGTCAGAAGCGTTCTCCGGATCGGGGCCGATACTTTCCAGCTCAGGCAGAATCCCGGTAGCAGACAGCTTCAGCTCATCGCCGTGGATAAAGGACGAAAAAATTCTGGTTTCAAACAACTGTGACCGATCAAAAGGTTTTACTGCGGCAATGGCATGGCACTTGAAGCCAAAGTCGTTCCAATCATCGCTTGTTGGCGCTATCAGAATTGAACCCGGCGGGAGTCGGTCTATAGCTTGTACGCTTGATCCAAAGTATACGGTATAGTCGCGATCGTGTTTCACACTGTTCGGCTCTCTTTTTGCCAATTAGGCGTAATCATCTGATACTTTTCTTTTTGACCTTTGACACATCCAAAACCACCGGCACGGTCGCAGAAGACAGTTTGCGGGGAAGGTTCTTGGGAATGGCCTCAAGTAGCTCTCTTGCGCTTTGTGGAACGTCGGAATTGGGGGGCTTTGGAATTGACTTTCCCTTCACGTGCCCATGCCAGATCACGAGATATACACCGGTTCCATCGGTACGGTAATTCTGGGAGTATGTTTCTAACTGGTTGCATGCGGCAGTCCAGAGATCTGGATGCCACTGGCGCTTTATTTCGACAGGCAAATCGAAGTCGTCATAGGTCAATAGCAAGTCCACACGGGTTTCATTTGCCATTGCCCCCTCTTTGTGAACTCGGACGCCATAGGCGCCCATGCGCTCCTCCAAGCCATCGAGCAGTCGGTCTCGACAGTAGTTCTCTATATGGGGTTTTTCACCTTCCCAAAATGTCAAGTAGCTGTCGGTTTGCCCAGTTCGAACGCGAGCTTGGTATAGTGAAAACTCCTCCAAGAAGAGCTTTTGAAGGTCTCTTACATTTGCCGGCTTTCCTGACAAAAGAATGTTGCGAACGTCATCGAGGGAACTGGCCGAGTGCTTTGCTTCGGCGTAAGCTCTTTTGGCGTTTGCCAGTGCGTTCTGTGCGTATTCTAGGTGCGTCCCAACAACACCGGACAGGATAAGCTCTTCCAGCTGGTTAATTGCTTCTTGGCTTTGTTTATTCGAAATCTGGTTGAGCGTGTGGCGCAAAAAATTGGTTGCGTCCCATGGATTCCGATCACCGGTCCACCCATCGTTAGGGTGTGAAGCCACTGGCCAAAGAGCGCCAAACTGTCGGACAAGAAATGAGAGCTGATCAACACTCAATTCAAATTTTTGCACTTCTTCATCGCGGCGGCTAGAGGCCATTTTGCGAAGGTCCCAAAGCCGTTCCCGGCATTCGTTGGCGAAGTTTGTTACATGTTCGCAAAAGGTTTCAAAGTCTGCGACAAAGGCCGCTGAAAGCCATGCTCTCTTGTGATCTTCGCTGCTCCACGCATCAGCACAAATTTGATCCGAAATAAGCTGAATTAACTTCTTTCGTTCGGAGTATCGCAACGCAAATTGAAGTAAACTCCACACCGCGTTTGCTGAGGCACCAGGATACTTTTCTAGCCACTCAAGTGAGAGCTGTGACATCATGGGCTTGAAATGGTCGTCAGTCGTAATTCGATAAAGGCCTGAAACATTGTCCTTTCCAGTTGCGAGTTGAGGCTCGACAATATCCCTGACAAACGAGGTTTTTGTGCTGGTATTCACAAAAAGAAGGCTTTCGATCTTGGTTTCGAGAGAGCTTTCTTTTCCTTCAGAAACCCCAAGCCCCGCCCAACACTCAAATAGGGCACACAGGAGCGCTTTTTGTGGAACCTCGTTCAAAGCTTGCCCCGTGCTGTCGATCAAAACACAATACGCTAAGCAGATAGTTTCGAAAAAGGAGGTTTTGTTTTCCTTGTATCTCAAGTTTGCGCAGTCTCGAACACTGGGGACATCTTGTCTCTTTCCTGCAGCTTCCACTCCCTTCATTGCAGAATCCAAATTCTCTGCACCTGCACTTTCGGCAAGCCTGTCCATGGGAGAGGTTACGTCGCTCAAACCGGCAAATCGCCCAAGCAAAGAGCGCGCGATATATTGTATCGCCGCTAGATCTTCGCCAGTTGCAATTCTATCTCGGGCTTGAGAAAAATTCTGGTGTCGTTCTAGCTTGTATTTTTGCTGCTTCTTTTCTTCCATTTCGCGTCGACGCGCCCATCTGTCCCCCTGGCCGTGTGTTGGCGGCGTCAGAACTTGGGAGAGAATAGGCTCGAGCTCAGGTTTTACCGAAGCTTGCTGCTTCGCGAACTCTATTGCTCTTCCATCGAAGTCCCGGTGCATTCGAGCCCATTGAACTAGGTTACGCCAACGCTCCATCCAATCGTCATAGCGACTGTTACTTTCAACCAATCGTTTTAGATGATGGATTACGTCGGACTCGCGAAGATGCAGCCCAGGGGAAACATCCGAAAGATTATGAAGGGCCATCCAACCATGGTGTTCGATGTCTTGCGCATCAAAGGCAATTGCCTGAATTTCTCGCCTTATGTTGTCATGTTCGCTAAACCAGATTTGAGAACTCTTGTCCCAATCCGATTTTCTGTATGAGTGGCCGCTCAGCTTCGAAATCAGAGCCCAAATTTCCTTCGCCCCAATTTCTTCTCCAAACGCCAAAACCCGAGGGAGGAAGTCTAACAGCCAATCCTCGAGACCTTTATGGATTTTTCCACCGGCGGCTTCCGCTTCGCTGTCAGGCATAGCGGCGGCAATGGACTTGGCGACATCAAGTACTTGCTGGTCCGTTGTGCTACGCGGGAGTCGATAGCCTACACCAGCGATTGTTGGGCCATCGTTGGTCGCGGTGGCACGCTCGAAAGCTTTGATATGCTCTGCAACCTCGGCGCCGGAGAATAACTCAACGTTCTCCGAAACAACTTCGAGAGAAATTCGCAAGCTTTCAGTTGAGTTGTTTGCTAACAATTCAGCAGCGATAGATCGCCAGTCGACAAAACGTTTGCTTCCCGACAAAGCATTCTGAGCAGAATGTCTTTCGACAAGAGTGGCGCTATCGTCCTGTAGGATTTCAACCAATTCTCTTGATAGTTCATTTGCGAGAGGCGTTCCCGCCATCGCATCCATCAAGGTGCAAGAAAGTTGGTACGGTGTATCGCGATTTGCTATGAGTCCGACAAAATCGTCCTTGAGAGATAATCGAGCGATACTTCGACCAAACTGGGTATGCCAATCCTGGCTCCGGAAATGTGGGTCGGTTACTGCAAGTTTTTGCAACTCACTAACTAAGTGCCTTATTTCGTCATCTGAGAATTCTGATAGGTCCCCATAGCGCAAGCAGCCGTACGGATCCTTCGTGGTGTTTTCACGCCTAAGA
Organism: Ruegeria sp. YTSC199; assembly: GCF_059609725.1. Classification (NCBI taxonomy): domain Bacteria; kingdom Pseudomonadati; phylum Pseudomonadota; class Alphaproteobacteria; order Rhodobacterales; family Roseobacteraceae; genus Ruegeria; species Ruegeria sp. YTSC199. The sequence continues at coordinate 12,001 of NZ_JBXWMF010000044.1, read as the reverse complement.
GACGGCTCGAAAGAAGTAAGCCATGCGTGTAGGCCTCGCATGGCGGGGGGGACAACATCCGTTCCCGAGGTGAGGCAATTCAAAACACGAAGAGGGGAAATATTGCGCGGCTTCGCGCTAAACTCCTGGGCCAGCCATCGGCCTGCGAGGAATTCCGCTACAGTTCTGTGAACCGGCTCGACGGCGGCTCCGTCAAGAACACGGAACAATTTGGTTTTGCAGGCGTTTGCAACCAATTCACTAGTGAACATCTCGCTGCAAAACTCTACTGCTCGGGGCGCGTGTTCCGTACCTTCGCCAACTAGGGTAATGCCTCTTGTGCCTGACATAAGAAGCTGAGCGCAGATCCAACCAGCTGCAGATAGGGTGGTTTCGGTCGAAGGCCGAGATGCGTCAGTTTCTTGGTGTACCTCATTGCTCTCCGCCGCCATCAATTCGCTGGCAGATCGATACAGGTCTGATTTCGTGTTCGGCCAGCCACGACTTTGTACTGCTTGGCTTAGCATCTTTAGTGTTTGAGGGTTGCCCAAAAGTTCAGTTGCTTCATTTTCCTTTGCTTGCAGAACGAACTGTCTCGGGTCGCCGGGGTAACCGAAAGCAGGGAGCATCTCGACAACCTCTGATTCAGTCAGGTCGACGATATGAGCTATTATTGGCGGTGAGCCAAAAGCCCTCCGAATTTGGCTCTCAAATGTTGCGGAGCGCCATTCATAGGCACGACAGCTTAACACCCAGTCTGAATACCCGAGAGATTTGACGGTACGAAGGATAGTCAAGAAAGCCTTTGGAGTGTCTTCCGAGACGACCTCATCCAAGCCGTCGATTACTAAGGTCTGTCCTTCAAAGTCCGGACCTTCAGAACAGATTCCGGAAACAACTTCTTCGGCATGAACGCCTTTGCCATTTAGGGTCCGTACAATCTCTTCGCAAGCTTTGGTCTTACCTCCTCCGGGCGCACCTAATAGCACTTTGGGCTGAATAGAAGTGGCAAAATTAGCGTCTGAAATGGAGTAGGCCTCACCCTGGGAGGCACTTACTCTAAAACTCCTTTTTAGATACATGTATTGCCTCCGTATCGCCTCTTGATTGAAAGCGACGCTGCCCTAAACGTTTGATGAGTTCAAGCTGCATCGTATGCCCAAGTGTTGCGGTCTGCGGTGATCTGGAAGGAGCAACCAGATCAACTCAAAACTTCTCAGGTCTGAGTTTGAGGTTCGCCTGCTTTGTGCATTTGCACTTGCAACTCCAGCGCCGCTCAAGGGCGCCAGGAGGTAAATTAGGTCAGTTCAGCAGTCAGGAGTTAAAATTTGGCCTGAGGAGTGCCCTGACTTTCTGTCCAGTTTATCCATTGGATGCGCATCGTTCTTCAAGCTTTGTCTATGCCTTGAATGAACTTACGCCTGTTGTTGTCCCGACCCAATTCTTGCTGCTAGTTTTCTGCGCCTTAGCAGTCTAGAAAAGCGGCAGAGCTAATTGTCGGAACCAGTGTTGGTATTCGAGGAATAGTTAGGCGTGATCTTCACTTCCAAAGATTAAATACTGGTGTCAAAACACTCCCTGATCAAATTCGGCACGGATTCTGCGGGCAATTAGAACTAGCCTAAATTGCAGTACCAAGGTTGTGATTATGACTCCTACTCCATACCCAACGAGCACACCGAACGCGCCAAAACCTAGAGTTACTCCGCACACATAAGCTATTGGCAAGGCTCCACCCCAGTAGATCGAAACTGTAATAAGATTGGGGATCAAATTGTCCGACAGTCCTCGCAACGCGCCGAGCGAAATCGACTGGAGTCCGTCGGCAAATTGGATGAACACCATGGCCAGAAACATGGGGCCAACCAAATGTAAAACACTCTCGTCTGGACTAAGTGACATCCCTATCTGTTCGCTGAAGTTACGGACGAACAACAATGTCAAAGCTGACCAAAAGAATACAATTGAAAGCCCAGCAACCCAGAGCGGAAACAAGCGCTCAACTTGCTTTGAGCCTACAGAGTAGCCGGTTCTGATCGAAACCGCGATCATAAGGCCAATTGGAACCATGTAGAATACTACGCCAACGGAGTGTACTACTTGGTGGGCAGCCAGAGCGGTGGCGCCAAGCGTAGCGATCAGAATTCCTGTTGCAGAGTATGCGCCACCCTCGCCGACGCTACCCAAGGCAACAGGGGTTCCTTGAAGCAGCAGTCTTTTGACGTCATTGCGCGAAAACTTGAAACACCCACGATAGTTTTTTAATGAGTTTGAAAGTTGAAAATGGGCGAGAAGCGCCAAAAGCGTCAAGCACTTTGCAATTGCACTCGCTATTCCCGCCCCAACAAGCCCAGCTCCTTCGAATCCGAATGCCCCAAAAATAAAAATCTCGTTTAGCGGGACATTAATCAACACTCCCAAAAGCGTGAAGCCGACCGCATACCAAGAAAGGGCGACAGCGTTGTAAATCCCACGCAAAAGCATCAACAGTGCATGTGGAACCATCGCTGCTGCAAGGATTGTCCAGTACGGCCAAAGAAGCTCCAATACTACTAATGATGGCGAAACTTTTGCGAAGACTAGCTTTGCAAAAAGCATCGCCAGCGCCAAGGTCAGCGCAATTCCAGTTGTGACAATTGTGCCAGCCAATATTGCGATCCGTGCCGCATCGTTATCCTCGCCGCCCGCAGCTTGGGCGACTTGTACACCGATCACCGAAGTGAAACCAATCAAGGCGGAATTAACGAAAATAAAGGCGCTTGTAGCCAAGGCAGCAGCTGCAACCATATCTGCGCCCAGCGGCGCAATCATCGCCGTGTCGATCATCACCATTAGTACACCGGAAACCATTCCTATGATAACTGGAATTGCCAAAGAAACGATATCCCGAGCCTCAATAGTTGCTCGCCGGAGCAAAGTCGGTTCCGATTGGATTACATGATCAATTTTCATAGCAAAGTTGCCTCGTAGATTTCCTCCTAATATTCGAACGCGCACCATGCTTAAAAAGACTGTAAAATGCGCTGGAGGTGCGCGTATTTGCGGCGGTGCAACCAAAGTAAGATGGGGCGGTTAACCGATTGAAAAACTGCCGACACCACTGCTGCTTAGTATTGCTTTGATCGGTACCTGTGGATCAACAGAACGGAGTATTGAAGAGTTGGTAGATTTTAAGTCGCTAAATCGCGACCGCTTGGGTCAGCCGGCTAGTTTCTATTCCAGTAGCGACTAAGTCCAAGTTCCAAATTTTGACCGATTTTGCAGCAAACACGCGCACCTCCTGCGCTTTTCGATCACTGTAAACACTGCTTCCAGCGGTCTACGTAACTCTACGAATTGAACCCGGGGGTTATGAAGGTAATCGAGGTTGCCATGTAAAGAAGTTCGAAAGTCATAAAACAAGGAAGCACGTGGCCCGTTGGTGGGAAGCTGTTGTTCCTATAAGTCGCTCGAACAAGTCGCGGTGTAGGCCCTACGTTGAGCTGGCTTCTAGCTGAATAAATGTCAGCTAGGTTGAACGACAATCATTCTTCCAATCGTTGTCGGACAAGTTTGGGTGACTAAGAAAGTCACCGAGGAAGGAAGCCGTAAGCTTTCCGTGGCGCTTGTCTCGCGGTGCACTGACTAAGGGGACTCTCCGAGCTAACCTGTACAGCCCACAAGCAACAGAAACCAAGGAAAAGGAAACTCCTGATGTTAAAGAGGTTTGCCCACTACTTTATTGGGCGTGCTGAACGCCGAATTGGTGTTAAATTCGATTATGTGCACCATATCGCCGAAACGGATTTTGGATTGCTGTCGCGATACAACAGGATTTTCAGTTTTCTCGATCCAAATAGGAATGTTCCTCCTTTGGCTTACCACGCTGCGCGCTTGCGGGGTGCAATTGCCGCCGATTGCGGAACTTGCGTCGAGGCTGAGATCCGGTTGGCGAGCAACGCCGGTATCGATACTTTGAACTTACAAAAACTTCTTGTTGCAGACTACTCAGAGTTGATCGCCGAGATTGCTGCAGTTGCGCGACTAACAGATTGTGTGATCGGAACTCGGCAAGATGAACCTGAAGCTCGAGAAATTGTTAGAAGTGCATTTGGTGAAGCGGGGTTGATTGAGATTGGCTTTGCAATGAACGGTGCTGCTATGTTGCCTGGGATAAAACGATCTCTAGGGTATGCAACTTCTTGCAATATCCAAACAATGCAAAACTTAGTTAAGTCTATTGGAGACACAGCGGGCTGACTACTTTCGCTAGTGGTAGCCTATGCTGTAGTGGCATTCTCGAACGGCCTCCAGCACCATAGGAAAAACTACTTTGGTGCATTTATTTAAGGCAAGAAAATCATTTATGGAGAACGCAGCATGATCGACCCCACTGTTTTGATGACTTACTCATTGATTGTTCTGGGTTTTGTTTTCATACCCGGACCAGCAACCCTATTGACCGTGGCGCGAGCAACAACGTCTGGCGCCAAGGTCGGCATTGCGACCGGGGCGGGTATTACTGCCGGTGATTTCCTGCATACGATTATGGCCGTCGTCGGTATTTCGGCAATAATCGCAGCATCAGCGACACTATTTACTATCGTTAAGTACATCGGCGCTAGTTATCTCGTGTACCTCGGCTTGAAGGCGATCTTTGAAAAAACATTCGTCGATCTGGGGCAGGGTCGTGTGAAGATCACCGCCCCTCAAGCGTTTCAACAAGCCATTCTAGCTGAGGTTTTGAACCCCAAAACGGCGCTGTTCTTCTTGGCCTTCTTGCCTCAGTTCGTTACGCCAGAGAAAGGCAATGTAGTCATTCAGCTCACTGTTTTGGGCGTGGTGTTTGCCTTGATCGGTTTTTTTAGCACCATTGTTTATTCTGTCGCGGCTGGTGTACTTGGTAACTTTTTGCGCCGCAATCCGACTGTTCTTAAATGGCAAGGCAAAGTTGTCGGGAGCATTTATTGCGCACTGGGCGTTCGCCTAGCGACGCAAGAGCGATAATTAGAGGTCCAGGGTCAGCAATGCCTGACGTTTGGACCAATCTTCCGTTACAGGCCGCATTGATTGGATCCAGAAAATCCGCTCCATCGATTCAATGGCGCGCGGAGTTCCACAAGAGGTCATTTCGAGGGTTTGGGCTGCGTCAATCGCATTCTCTGTAACAAAACTGTCTGGCAGCCATGGCCCCACATAGACCATTCGCTGTCGATGCGACGATCTAAGGATATCGAGGCACCGGTTTGTGCATACAGTCGTCATCCAGGCTATTGGTCGGTCGGATAATGGTGGCTCAATAGCAAGCCATTTTAGCGCGTTGTTTTGAACTACATCTTCTACCTCGCTGATTGAATCCAAAAGGAGGCAGGCCACACCCACAAGCTGTGGGCAGGTCTTTTCAAATTGTTCAGTTCTATACTCAGGTTTCACTTCAGTGCTTCGACATCTGAATTCGGTTCCACAGATTGATCATGCTGTTACAGGTTGTTATCAACGATATCTGGTGATCATCGTAATGCTCCCGCAAATCAGCGCGAAGTGGTTCAAACCGAGTGCCGCGTTCCAAGCACGCCAGCGCGTCCGCCCACGCGAGCGCAGCTTTTTCTGCGGGCGAGAAGTCCTCAACTGACTCCCAGACCGCTAAACGATCAAGGCGATTGTCAATTTCTCCATCTTTTCGAGCGTCACGTGAGTGCATTTTGACGCAGAAGCCGCACCGGTTGATCTGCGAAACACGCAATTCGATGAGGCCGCTCATTCGAGCAAAGTTGCCTCACACTTCTGGGCAATGTTTTCAAATTACACGATGGTCTTGAATTGGGTCTAGGTAAGAATAGAAACCAAGTAGACCTAAAGGTTCGCGCATCTTAAAGGCATGATTGCACGGCATTATTTTTAGCGTAACAGTATAGGGTAGGTGGTTGCCTTTGGGAAAAAATCCGAACGGCAACCTGTTAATGCGTCAGATAAGTCGCAGTCCTAACAGTGCGGAAGTCAAAATGCCCGAAAGCGTAAGTCCGCAGGCTACGACAACAAGCGTCACCAACCTAGTTTTCTCGGACGAAATTCCATGACTTAGGAGAACTATACGTAGTCCACACGCAGCGTGTGTGATCACAGCAGCCACAGCTAATAGATAGTGTGGTATAAGCCGGACGTTCCAAGGATCGCCTAAAAGGCCAGCTGGTGACCCAGATGCCCACACCCAATTGGTGTCGATGCCAAATTTCATTCGGGCCATAATTAGCGCTGCGGTCAGGTGGCTAAACAAAAAAGCCCCAAGATAAGCGCCGCTCGCTGTTTGAATCGTGCCCCACCAGTCGACAAAGCTAATCGTCCGAAATCGGGCCAACCAGATCCCGGAAAAAACCATCCATAGGGTAAGTAGAACTAGGACAGGTTCCACTAGTTTGGATCGATACCACAACCTTAGATAGCTTTGAAGATTTGCGTGTGTTTCAGTGCCGACCAGAGAAACTGAATGGTTCGCCAAGTGGAGAAAAACAAAGCCGATCAGTAAAAGCGCTGCGGCGATACCATGTCCCCACCTTAGCCATTCAGGAGGAAGACCCTTCTCGTCGTTTTTTTTCTGAGTTGATCCAGATCGCGTACCGAGAAGAAATATTAGTACAATGAGCCATCCAACTGACCATACAACTATGTCACGACCAGGGACTTCAATCGTGAACAAGATTACCCCGGTCGCCGTATACAAGGGAGGGGTTGCAACCGAGAAGTAGGCAAGCCTGCGCAGAGACAGAGCACCTCGGCTGCGCTCAATATTCTTTCCTGCTGCCCACACGACCAACAATCCTAAGGCAGGAACTAATATTGCCGCTAGGAAAGCACACATTGCCGCCAGAACAGCAACCCAGGAGCCGCCTTTGAAATCTGACAGGTGAACAAAGAAGAAATTAAGGGAGTACGGGTACGAGATGTTGGCTAAGATAAGAAAAACCTTGTTCCCTATTGATCCAGTAAACTTGTTTATTGCCGCTTCTGTAAGCATGCTGCCTCACTTACTAACTTCATTTTTGCTCCTGAAATCGTTTGACACGACCCAACATTGAAGCAGTCCTGGCGCATCTCACGCACCACAGTATTCCCTTCAAATGGTGGGTTTTCAAACCACAAGGATGCAGGAGCAATGTCTGCGGTAGACCTAGATTTCGAAAGGGGCGCGGATGCTCATCCCATGCTCGCTTGAGATCCATTGAGTTGAACTCGAAGAGGCATATTTGTGGAGATTTTTCGATTTGATCAGTGGGGTGCTCCCGCCTAAGCGCAGGATGCGTTTTGGTACGGTCGCTTTTCTCAGATCACTCATTTTTTTACTGGCTGAAAATATGCGGGCAGTTTCATAGTATAGCTTTTCCGATTTGTTGAAGTTAAGCTGCCAATTTTCTCCCCTAGTTCAAATTCGACTGATAACCCCGAATTCTTGGCCAGAAGTATTGACGTTGAAATTGGCCGAACAAGTGAAGAGACGGATTTTGAGGCTGCAAATAAAAGCCAACATAGGTTGTTCCGAACTAAACCTTAGCTGCCAATCCAGTGTCGCAAATTTCAGCAGCATATGCGCAGATTCTCACAGTTGGCTGCGGAAGAAATTACTGACTATATTTGTATCTGTTCGAATGTTGAAACCATGCTGCCCAAAGTATGTTCAACCTAACGTGTCAAATTTTGGGGTATAGCACGTCGGGAAAAATGGCGGTTTGGTATCAAGAAGTAGTGCAAGGGGTTTTGGGAATCTGAAAATGATTGAATTATTCACTCACGGAACTCCAAACGGCCGTAAGGTCTCAATAATGCTTGAAGAAATCGGTTTAGATTACCAAACTATCGTTGTTGATATAATTAAAGGTAATCAATTCGACGAAAAGTTTGTGGCTTTAAGTCCAAACTCAAAGATTCCCGTACTGGTTGATAAGAATGGCCCAAGAGGCAGTAAGCACGTAGTCTTCGAATCTGGCGCTATATTATTGTACCTCGCCGAAAAAACGGAAAGCCCATTGCTTCCAATTTGCTCGAAAGAAAAATCTCAAGTCATGCAATGGCTAATGTTTCAACTTGCGAACGTCGGGCCAATGTTTGGGCAGTATCACCATTTCTTTAGCCGCGCTAGCGAAATGGTTCCTTATGCATTGGACAGGTACCGCGAGGAAGTTGAACGTTTGTACGCGGTAATGGACAACAGATTGTCTGTGACCGCCTACTTCGCGGGCCCAAGATACTCAATAGCTGATATTGCAATGTTCCCTTGGGTGGCTCGGTTTGAGGATCCGAGCATTGATCTTACATTGCGAGACTACGAAAACCTTAGTCTTTGGTACGATAGTGTGTGTTCGCGACCAGCAGTGCTAGCTGGGATGGAAATTTGAGCTATCGGTTTCGATATCGCGAGACGATTGTAGATATGACAATTTCTTGCCTAAGCTACTTGCTTCGTAAAGATCTTACTCGGAACTTACTGCGGAATACACCAGGTCGGGCGCAGCAAGTTGCTGGTGTTAAGCCTAAATTAGGAAGCCAGGCAATCGGTGAACTCAAGAATGACTGAATTCATAGCATCTGTTGTTGGGCCTTATTTGTTGCTGACGGGAACTGGATTCTATTTATCTCAAGATTTCTACCTTAAAATGCTTTTAGGGCAGACAACCGCAGACCCTATCTTGGTTAACTTGTTAGGTGCCTCACACTTCATCGTCGGTGGTATTGGCCTTGCTTGTCACTTTGAATGGGCGACTTTGGAGGAAACTGTTGTGTCGTTGGTCGCGCTCGCAGCAGTAGTAAAAGGAGCTGCACTAATAGTGTTTCCCGGCCAAACTACAAGTTCTCCGAAATTGAACAAAGGGGCACTTCATTTTACGGCAGTTATGTTTCTAGTAACCGGTGCTTATCTAATCTGCGTAGGATACCTGGCTCACCTGCAGTTGAACGTCCTCAGTGTCCAAAAAGTTAATTGAGTTTGTGCATAGTAAGATTGGATGGTCAGAAGCCTTATCGACCTAAACTAAGGTGGAAGAATACTTTCAGTTACTTCAGAGTCTAAGGGGGGGGCAAAAATGACGCCACAGAAACTCAGAGAAATATATGGTGAAGCATCGCTACATGCCAAAGCAAAGGTGATCTCGCGTTTTGATAACCATTGTCTGAAGTTTATCGAACATGCGCCATTCCTTGTCTTGGCCACTTCCGACGGCACGAACCTCGACGTCTCACCTAAAGGGGATCCTGCTGGTTTCGTGGAAGTCGAATCCGAAACTACACTCCTGATTCCTGATCGCCTAGGAAACAGACGAATTGACGGCTTGTTAAATATATTGGCTCACCCGAAAGTTGCCGTCCTTTTCATGATCCCATCGGTTATGGAGTCGCTCCGCGTCAATGGCACCGCCGAAATAAGTGACGCGACCAGTTTATGTGGCAAGTTTGCTATTAACGGGCGAATGCCCAAAACGGTGATACGGATATTTGCTGAGGAAATCTTCTTACATTGCGGCAAAGCTCCTCTTCGGGGTAGGTTGTGGCAACCGGAGACATGGCCATTGGCTCGTCCAATCGCTCAATTGTATGACATGGTTAGAGATCACTCTCAGATGGATGTAGTTTCGATTAAGCAGGTACACGCAGACAGGCGTGATAGTGACACTTTTTAATAGGCGATCTGTAAAGGAGCCTTTTAGAGTTCCCTGTCGTTAGAGGTCAGCTCAACTAAGTAATTTTAGGCAGTTCCTGCATCAAATCTGAGGGAAATTCATACCTATTGTGAAACTATGAGGTACTCTCGCGCTTCGTTGTGTCAAACGCGTGCACCGGTTCAGAACTAGAGTTTACTACGGGCCAGGAAATTATCTCATCCATCGAAAGGTCCGGGCTAACCAACCGTTCACGGTGCAACCAGCTCAGCTGTTCCTGGACTGATTTCAAGTTAAGCGTTGCATTCAGGTTCAAGCGCATTGCGCTCGTTTCAATATTCTTTGAAGCACGTTCTTTAGGTTGACCTGGATAGACGTATTGTCGAATAATATCAACGACTCCCGCCTTCTCCGCTCGATGCTCAATCAATGCATTTGTATAATCTTGAATTCCCATAGAAAACGCTCTTATGAATGCCTTAGTTCTGCCAACGTCGTTCGCAATTTCCTTGGGAGAGGCAAAAAGGACGGTAACTTGGTAATCTGGCAGAATATCCGCGACACTACCTATGGATCGAGCAACGCCGGAGGCTATGAGTGTTTGAGCAACACTGGGTATCATGCTCCACGCTTCGATACTTCCAGCCCTCATTGCTCCTTCGATTACTCGTAGCTCCCGAAGGGGCAGAAAGCTAAGCTGAAGGCTTTTGAGTTCAGCCAGTCTTGATCCTACAAAGTGAAAGGATGAGCCAATGTGTGTAACGGCAAAGGTTCTCTTGTGTAGCGCTTCCAAAGACTTTACGCCTGAATTGTAGGTGGCATTCGACACTAGTACTTTTTGACCCTCAATCCCAGGTTCCTCCGAAAGTACACCACCTATTAATTGTATTTTCCCAACGGCCGTTTGCGACATCATAGCCCCAGTTATTGCAGAGACAGCAAAGTCTATAGAACCCTTAGCAACGGCACGGGCAACTGAGGACGCAGATTGAAAAAAAACCAGTTCTACGTCTAAACCCAAGTCAGCGAAATGGCCACGTTCCAAAGCCACAAAGCTTCCTGAGTGAGTAGTCAGACGAAGTGCCCCTACTTTTATCTTTTTTGGGCTTGATAGCGCAGGAGCCGCTAGCAAACCTCCAGCGGCAACTCCAATCAACTTAATAGCATGGCGTCTGTTAACCAATTCTTGAATCCTTGCACGTGTATGGAACGATCTAAACGGGTTAGTTTCTCACGTTCCAACAAGCTCACGCTTGCCGTTCCGTCGTAGCCCCAAATGGATCGAGTTTTTTGCGCCCTAGTGAGTGCAAGCAAATCACGAAGCGCCCAATTTGGAGGCAAGCCTCCTTGAACTTAGGTTCGGTAAGCCAAACTCAGTTTCCAACGCCTTAATGACGTCAAAAGCGCTACCAAGTTCGCGGCAAAACGAAGGTTTGTTGACGACAGACTTTCTAAAAACACCGACAATCGAGTTTTCTAACGGACTTCGACCTCCTGGGACCACCAAGTTAGTTCTAAGTGATTTTCGATGACTTTCTGCAGGCAACGCAATCATTAAGTTGCGTACAAAATGGGAGTCGTAAGAATTACATAGGTAATAGTTAATCACTTCATAGTCAGATTGGTAGCGTTCGGAGTAGTCAAATGAATATACCGGAAGCCACGAGTCAGTGACTTTTGCTTGGAGTACAAAGTAATTGTTTTCGACGACAATACGATAATGTCCATGAGGTGTAGCTTGAATGAGGTTGGGAATAATTTTTAGCGGCACTGTTGGAACTTGGCCCCCAAAGCCGGCATCTACGAGGTAATCTACTTCGTTTACTTCCACTTTCAGCATCATATGTGAAGCGGGAGTGACTGTGTCTGCTTCGACTTGCCACAGAACTCTTGCGGCAAGCCCGGAGACTGAAAAACCAATCTGTTCTAAAACGTTTTTAAGAAGTAAGTTTTGTTCAAAGCAGTAACCTCCTCTCTTATTCTCAATGAGCTTTCGCTGTAGCGCCATGGGGGACAGATCAACGGGAATACCTAGAAACGGATCTACATTCTCGAACGGAATGCTCTGGAGGTGCATTAGCTGCAGCGCTTCTAACACCTTAATGTTTGGCAAAGGGTCCCCAGTGAAGCCGATCCTGTTGAAGTAAAGCTCCAGGTCTACGGTTGTCATGGTCATTCTCTCGATCTACGCAATTGCATGAAGGGCATTGCAAGCTCGTTTTATGCGGCTTGATGACTGACTATATTTGAATGCAACAAAGTGAGAAAAAGGCGCACGCATGCGCACCTGCTGCGCGTAAATCTGACATGCGTGTTCAAGCTTGTCTGCCATCAGCACCCATGGAACAGACTAGGTTGATTGCGTAGCGGAGGATTTCAGGCTCATCGTAACCATCAGA
>NZ_JBXWMF010000043.1:0-21897 GCF_059609725.1 Ruegeria sp. YTSC199 | reverse complement strand
GTTCGCTGAGCTCGCAGCCTGACTCCCGAGCAATTGCTGAAACTGCTCGGCGGGCTCAAAACTTTGCAACAGAACCCACACGGAATCCCTGCCTCTAAGAATTCTGACTGCACGAGAGCAATGCGCTTCATGGCGCTAAAATCACTTGGCCTTGGTTGATCACAGAACAGGCTGAAATTGGGAGGCGTGACAAGAGATATTCCGAGGCAAACAAGCTCACGGAGTAGCTCTCGGCGCTTTTCGCGACCCAAACTCCACCACGGTTCCACCCACTTGTCCTGTTCAATTCCGGTCACAATAACCTTTGTTCCTGGATAGAACCTCAATGCCTCTGCGAGTTCCGCATAGCTATGGTAGCGTAGCTGTCCTGATTTGAGCTGGACTATTTCTCGAAGTTTGACAGCGACGATTTCAGACGAGACATTCGATCTTCGAATTTTTCTGTGGGCAAGAAGTGGTGCGGTTCCAGCAAGTGATTGCTGTTTAATGGGTTTCGTTCTTGGTACGTTTGCCAAGTCAAAACCCGCGATCTCTCGCGTCTGGGCAACAAACTCAGGATTGTTTCGACAGACGGTCTGGCAACCCTCCTTTCCGCCGCAGCAATGCATGTAACAATGCCCGCCAAGTTGCGTCGCAATACCACCGCATCTTTCGAAGTCCGCACAATCGTTACAGAAGATACTTATCTCCCATCTGTCCGGGTCGTGTGTTAGCTTTTTGATTGAAGGAAGTTCTAGCTTTCTGGCACCAAATCCGTTCATCAACACAGATTCACCTCGACAGTCCCCGAAAGCGGATTCACCTTTGATATGTTCGCCTCGGCGATGCCACTGTTACTCACTATGTGCGACACCACGTCGGGCGGGGGGGTTTCAACGCGAAAAACAGTGTCTGATCCTTGGGTTCCGAGTAACGTCGTACCATCCATTTCAATATTGACCGTGTCGCCAGCACAGAGATCCGCGTTTTGCTTTGGTTCGGCGACGAACTGCCTCGGGCAAGCCTCAGGTGTTTCATCAAAAAGGTCGGCTGTCGAAACTTCTTTCATCGCGTTGTCGACGTGTTTCGTGAAGGTCTTTTGTGCTCTTTTTTGAAGGTTCGTGCCCATTTATCACCATGCAGGACGATAGGTTTTCGCCCGCCCCTTTGTAATTTCCATAAGTACGCCGCGCTCTACCAACGACTTAAGTCGATTGTTCCAGGCAGTAGGTTTTTCTAATTCTTCTTGCGCGCCATATGTGACGGCTAAGCTTCCCGCGTCGGCCTCACCTTCCTTTGCAACGAACTCGAAAGTACGAGCATGCTTCGGATCAAGGTCGCCAAACAAACGAGGGCATGAAATGGTTCCGGCGGCATTACAGTTGCAAAGAATGACAGCGTCGCGCTTTGCTTCAGTTAAGACAGCGAACTCCTCTTCAACTTCCGGCATGACATTTGCAAAAACCGGATACCAATTGGAACTCCGAGCACGCATGTGATCCTTCAAAGCGAAGACGCTTTCGCGAAGAAAGCTTGCGGTAGCCAATTCAACTTCTACGAAATCCACCAGCAAGACTGACGGAGTTGGCGGAGCCACCTTGCAGTCATCGAGGAGTTTCATGAACACCTGTTGACCCAAGGTCGCTCCTGCAAGCACACCGTCTACGGCATATTGTTGCATTCCTAACTTCACGACTCATCCTTCTCACTGATGTCAGTGAGATAAATGATTGATCCGCGATTGTCAAGCTATCGCCCAGACGATGCGCACCATGCCGCGTTCGCAACAAGGCACCCTGTTCGCTTAGTTCATTGAGACATGTTGTGGTTGACTCCTGCCCGGCTCGTACGACATCTTGTATCCGCGCTTCAGAGCATAAGGCAGCGCCTGGCGTCTTGTTTCACGTCTGCCATATATAACCGGCACTGGGTCGAGCAGCCCGGGGAAGGCCGAGGCAACTTTACGCCGGAGAGTGTAATGCCAGACATTAATCCGAAAAGCACGCCTGCGGGCGATCAAGATCATTTGTTAGAAGTCTACGAAAAGGAAGTCGAAGTCGAATACCGCGACGAACGATATAGAGTCCGAGATAACGGTGCAGTGTACCGCTTGAACCAATATCGTCAGCGTGCTCGACCTTTAGATAAAAAGTGGACATTTGGCCGACAGAATCAAACCACCGGTTACCACCTTATCGCTGGAGTGCAGGTCCATCGAATTGTCTGTTCGGCCTTTCATGGTCGGCCACCGACAGATCAGCATGTAGTCGATCATATCGACACGAACCGTGCCAATAACCGGCCGGAGAATTTGCGGTGGCTCACACGGTTGGAGAATGCCCTGCTAAACGAGATAACCGCCAGAAGAATAGAACTGGTCTATGGGTCAATCGAAGCCTTTCTCACCGACCCGGGGGCGATTCAGAGCGATAAGGTGTTCCCGGATGTGTCTTGGATGCGAACCGTAACGAAGGAAGAAGCCGAACGAACAAAGTCGCGCTTCCAGGAATGGGCTCAGAGCGGATCGGTCCCAAGTGGCGGTGCTGTTGGCGAATGGCTGTATGGCACACGCGAACGAGCTGATTTCGAACCGGAGCCGGAGGAATACGAGTCTCTGGCGCCATCGGTTGTGCAGGTCAAATGGCGAGTTCCGACGGAGTTTCCGGAATGCCCCAAAGCGGTGTCAGAGGACGCTCTCACGCAATACGCTATCAACCTAGATTTTGGTAAGGTGTTCGCCAGAAATGACATCTACCAGAGTTTGGTTGTCCAACGTTCACTCACAGACGACGCCTTGGTTGTCTTGACCCATAACCCCGGTTCGGATGCAATTAAGCACTGGGCGGTGGCCCACGTAACCATTCGCGGGGAGCTTTTCTACCATCGCAGCGAATACCAGTTCTTCACATTGCAGGGTGCGCTCAAACACTTCTGCGAACTTACTGGCGACGATTACAACGATTGCATGGATGATTACTGCTAATCAGTCACAACATAAACGCGCGGGCCGCTTTAGCCCGCGCCGGTTGGGGCTCAACCCCGGCGTCCGTTTAGACGCTGTGTGGCCCGCTCAGGCCTAATCAGTCAAATCCAACATATCGGCGGAACCAAATGGCTACGCGCAATATATGCCTATTTGCGCCCGCGACTCACTTGCAACATGGGGTGGAAATGTGCGAACTTCATAGCAACAATTGAGAGCCTCGCGAGGGCAATAATGAGCGTTCGCGCAGACATAACTTATTCGATGCACAAATGGAGCGATCAGTCGCAAAACAGCGCTTTGCATAACGCGGAAAAAACCTCCCGTTCGACCAAAGATCGTTTGTACGCGTTCTTGGCGCTTGGTGCGATCAAAGGTGTTGGTTCTAAAACCCTGAATTCGATAAAAAATAACGGACGTACTTTTCACGAGGTCTTAGAGACAGATAATACCGACGAAGCCTTGGGCTATCTTCGACATCATGGCGCGCGAATTTCTGGCCAATCTGGTTCTAGCTGGCAGGAAGTCCGTGATAAGGCGTTAACCCGAGCCAGGTCCTTGTTAGACACGTTTTCTCGGGATGACATTACCGTTTTGTTCTCGGATGATGATCAGTTTCCTCGGTCGCTTTTTTGTTTATCTAGTCCACCTCCTTGGCTGTTTGTACAAGGTTCGGTGGACGTCCTTTCCCAGCCATCTATGACCGTCGTTGGGACCAGAGAGCCTTCAGATGGTGGCATGTGGTTGTGCCAATACGTAGGGTACTGTCTAAAGGCTTGGGGTGTGCCTACTGTGAGTGGCTTAGCCGATGGCATTGACCAGACTATCCACGAGGCATCGCTGCGAGAAGGCGTACCAACAATCGCGTTTCTTGGAACGGGTATTTTGAATGACTATCCGCGTGGTTCAGAGTTCCTCCGCAAACAAATAATCGAAGCCGGAGGAGCCGTCGTCTCGGAATATTTGCCGAGCGAAAGCTATAGCAAATCAAGTTTTGTGCAAAGAAACAGATTGCAAGCAGCTTTGGGTAAAGTTCTGGTGCCGGTAGAATGGGCACCGCGTAGCGGGACCGCACATACAGTCCGTTTCGCACGCGATCTAAGGCGCCCAATTGCAGGATTGACTTTACCAAGCTGGGACAAAACAAAAGTTCGTTTTCCTGATCAAGAAGGCTATATTTTCACGCTTCCCGATGAAGGCGAAGCTTTCAAGGATTTTGTCGCTCAATGCCTAGAAGCCGAATATTACGTGCCCGAATCTCAAAAGCCTCAGATG
This sequence comes from Ruegeria sp. YTSC199, assembly GCF_059609725.1. Lineage (NCBI taxonomy): Bacteria > Pseudomonadati > Pseudomonadota > Alphaproteobacteria > Rhodobacterales > Roseobacteraceae > Ruegeria > Ruegeria sp. YTSC199. Next base: position 17,660 of record NZ_JBXWMF010000043.1, on the reverse strand, counting down.
GAGCTTTTTGAGGAATAATGGCAGGACTAAAGGGTGTAATCTTCTCGCTGAGAGGAGTGCTTGTTCAAAGGCAGTTCAACACGCCATTGTTTGAGCGGACTGTGCAATTAATTTCGTTTTTGCAATCCAGAGGAATCAAGACCGTATTTGCTTCGAATAGTCATTGGGTCTTACAGCCGAGCGAGAAACCATTTGAGGAGTTGATTAACGAACGTCTTGGGGAACAAACGTTCTACTATGGTGGCCAAAACATGGACTACAAGCCGAGAGCTAAAGCGATCCAAGACATCTTGGCTGCCGAAGGTTGGCAGCACAACGAAGTAGTCTACGTCGGAAACACTACCGATGACATGAAGACTGCGAACAACGGAAGGGTTCTGTTCCTAAATGCACTTTGGCACGGAGAAGAAAACCCATATGGCTTTCAATTTGCGTCACCGGAGGATGTGGGGCGCTTTTTAGACTGTTTATGCTTGCGGCTCACGGATTGGTTTTGGGCCATCGAGGACAATGATCTTCGCGCGTATGCCTTAGGTCCGTATTCCACGTTGTCAGCACGTTACAAGGCGGCATTTGACTACAGCCAAGGAGCAAAAGATACAGCTAAATTTGGCATCGATGATGACGAGTTTTGGGGACGCTTGCTTGCGGCTCGAGTATATTTGTCAGGCCTAGTCGACGAAATTGACTACGTTACATGTTACCCCGGACATTCAATAACTTCAGGGCCGCCACAAGTTGAAAGTGCATTGAGCATTCTCGCAGGCACTGTTCGAAAAAAGTTTCTGCCTGATCTGATCCAACGGCATACAACCGCGACCAAATCTCAAACTGCCCGCACGGCAAATGTTGCCGTAGATGTGGTTAACCAATTGAATACTATCAAACTGAACCGAAAACCGCGGAAAGGTATCGGCAAGGAGCCATATAAGAACCCGGTGTCGCTACGAGGGAAAACTGTGCTCGTGGTGGATGATTTTTGTACGTCTGGGAATTCATTTGAGGGAGCAAGAGCCTATTTCCAAGCGGCAGGTGCTAAAATGATTGGATTAGCTTGGCTAAAAACCATTAACAGCAACTACAATGCCATTTACGGTGGCACGCCCGTCGCAGATCCTTACAATGCAACAGGTGGCTTTTCTGGGGTTCCAACAACTTCTTATTCTTATGCAAACTCAATCAAGAGTCACATGGCTATGTACGACTTGGCGAAGACTTATGAGGATTATCAAAACTGGGGTTTGGGGGTTTAATTCTAAGGTCCGCAAGCTGAACTCGATGAGGCCTACGTTACTGTGCATTTCCGAATACGAAAAACTCAATTGTGAACGTCGGCTTTGCGCTTGCAGCGAATGTCTCCTCTGAGGGGCCGCACCGCGGCGACGGTGACTATGGTTGAACGGCGGTTTAGGGCCGTCTCCATCTGAACCAGTCGGACCTATCGAGCAGATGCTGCGTTTGCCTCTATGGCGGCAGTGAGCCCGATTTGATCGATGCCGCACTCTGCACGAAGGTCAGCTTTTCAAGACTTAGAGTTGCTCTAACTCGCTACCCAAACCGTTGTGTGACAAAATACGCTAGTGCAATCGCCGACGTCGCGCGCAGGCGTAGCGCCGCTTCAACACACTGAGGAAACACTGTTGGCATTCAGTTTTTTGGTGCCAATTTGGTTTGAATGACGAACTGAGTGACCGGATCAACGTCTTCGTTTTCGAGCAAGTTTGCGAACTGGCTGTCCAGACGTTTCTCATTCCAATCGCGCATGGCAATCGCAATCTCCAAAGCCGACGAGTGATCCTGTTCCAACTCGCGGGAAAAAATCCTGATGATCTGATTTCTGAGGGCAGGTGACACTGTACCGGAGTCAGCCAAGGCGCGAATGAGAGATCGTTTATGGTCCTGTTTGAGATTTGCTGACCCTAACGCGGCGTCGACAACCATGATCGCGTCTGACCCATCGACAGATATCCCAGCCAGAGCCCAATCATACCCATATCCCGAGCCTTGAAGAACCGACCCGGGATAACGTGATCGGACAATTTTTCTGGCTTTGTCATCATCGACCTGCAGGCCCAGCAATCGGATCGCGATCGGGACAAAGCTCATGCGAGTAAGACTGTCGAACTCGCGCAACAACGCGTCTGCCGCAACTGTGTTACGCAACGTCTGGATGCTTGCGTAAGGTGCACGGTCGATTTCTATTAGGGCAGTATCTCTTAGCACCCGATCTTGGTGCGAAAGGTATCGGGCAAAAAACGCAACGTGCGCATTGGATGCCGTAGTGTGGCCCTGCCACAGCTCGGCTTCGGCCCAAAGCGCAACCAGGAATTTTTCGCGCTCAGGGGTCAGCGTGAATATCCTTGTCCACTTCCGAGACAAGCCGCGTCCGGCACCATCCTTGGCAACGGTTCCGTAGGTCAGCAGAACTGTCATTTCGGGGTCAGCGCGGAAAGCAGCGCGGGTTGTGCTGTCGATCAAGAAAGGAATTTCAGGAAATCTCTCCAGATCGTCTAGTGCGCCTTTAATGATTTGACGCGGGACAAATTTGAATGGGTTGTCTTGCGCCGGTCCTGCCATGACGATGACGTCGGCCGTGATCAAGTGGTCCGCAAATGAGGCCTCGGGCAGCGTGATGCAAACTTGGCATGCCAAAGCCGAACGCGGGCCGAATAGCCCAAAACAGAAGATCGAAAAAACGATGAAAACCCAAGAAAAGGGCAGGGGCATCTTTCTCCAAAACTGGTTACGATTTTGACAAAGACCAGTACCCATCAATCTACTCCTCAACCACGCGCCGCAACCCGTCCAGATCGATCAAGACGGTACGACCATATTCAAGGCGTATCAGACCCTCGCCTGCCATTTCTCCCAAATACACCGAGATCTTGGACAGCGCTATATTCGACAAATCCGCAAGTTCCTGCTGGCTGGCAACAACGGTGTCTGTCGGTTCAGCGCCCTGCAAAACGCCACGCCATCCGCCCAATCGCAAAAGCGCGGCAGCGATGCGTTTTCGGGTGTTTCGCTGTGCAAGGTCGTTGGCCGCGGACATGGCCAGCAGTTGGTTCATCGTACTGAGGCGGGCAAATGCCTCCCACAGATCAGGGCGAGCATTTGCCAGTGGCCGAAACCGGGAATACGCGATCCTGACCAATCTGACGTCGCCTGCGGCCTTCATCTCCACCAAACCGTCAACGTCAAGCAATAACTCTGATTCACCAAACCAGGCACCGGGGTGGTGGATGTGACCCAGAACCGGCTCCATTTCGGTCAGGGCGAGGCGAACCTGAACCTTTCCAGAGACGGTGCCGTAGAGAAAGTTTTGCGGGCCACCAATTGCGTAAATCGTTTCCTTGTCCTTGTACACGGCGATTTCCGAAATCTGTTTAAGCTGTTCCAGGCTGTCTTCCGAAACACCTTGGAGCCAGGCAGAGGAGAAAACAGGAAAAAGCTGAACCTCGGATTTCTTCATCTCAATTACCCCGTATGGGAAAGTATTTGGCAAACCGTTCTGTTAGCCTTGCTTAATAACGTCCGCGTTACAATATCGTAATTACCTGATAATAAACAATATTATGGGGACATTAGAGATGCATTCCGCTCAGAATTCTCGTGGGCTTCTATTCTCGACTTCTGCGATCAGTTGCGTTGCTGTAACTTGCATTGCAGGCATAATAGCACATTCGGCTATGGCGCAGGATGCGCCCAATGTTGCGCCAGATAGAGCGGAGTATTCCCCTTACCCGGAACAGAGTTTTCCCAATCAGGTCTTCTTTGGCGACACCCACCTGCACACGTCCTATTCTTGGGATGCCGGGCTGGTTTTTAACAAACTGTCGCCCGCGGACGCCTATAAGTTCGCCAAGGGCGAAACGGTGGTTGCGTCCACTGGGATTCCCGCCAGATTGCAGAGACCACTCGACTGGTTGGTGGTATCCGATCATTCCGACGGTCTTGGCATCGCGCCGCTGCTGACACGCGCTGATCCGACATTGTTGGAAGACCCCCTGGGCGCAGAACTTTACGAACTGGTCAGTCAGAAGACGATTGAGAGCACCCAGGCTGCGTACAACCTTTGGCTCGGCCGCGCGTATGAAGGCACGAACCATCTGGCTTCGGATCAAAATGTCCCCAAGGTTCCGTGGGAAGAGATCGTCGATGCTGCCGAAGACGCCAATGTGCCCGGCAGATTTACGGCCTTCATCGGGTATGAGTGGAGTTCCGCGCCGGACGGCAACAACCTGCACCGTGTCATCGTTTATCGGGATGGCAAGGAAGAGGCGAATACCCGTATCCCGCTGTCCAATGAGCTCAGCAATGATCCCGAGGCGCTGTGGGACTGGATGGAGGAATACCAGTCGGAAACCGGTGGCCAGCTTCTGGCCATCCCACATAATGGAAACCTGTCCAACGGGTTGATGTTCGACGATAAACGGTTCTCTGGAGAGCCCCTGTCTGCCGGATATGCCGAGCGTCGGCAGCGTCTGGAGCCTCTTTATGAAGTAACTCAAATGAAAGGGGACGGAGAAACCCATCCCGCGCTTTCCCCGAATGACGCGTTTGCCGATTTCGAGACATGGGACAAAGGCAGTTTCGGGACCGAGGTCAAAACCCCCGAAATGCTGCCCCGTGAATATGCGCGCTCCGCCTATCGTTTGGGTCTCCAACATCAGGCCGCGCTTGGCGCGAACCCGTTTAAGTTTGGGATGATCGGGTCCACGGATGCGCACACGTCTCTGTCCACTTCGCGGGAAGAGAACTTCTTTGGCAAGATCACGGCTCTTGAGCCTTCGGCCCATGAGATGCGGTTTAACGAGGCCATCACCGGCCGGCTTGGCGATGAGGCCAACCAGATCAAAGCATGGGAAACCTCGGCCTCGGGCCTCGCCGCTGTCTGGGCTCGTGAAAACACGCGCGAAGCGATCTTTGACGCGATGATGCGGCGCGAGGTTTTTGCAACGACCGGGACGCGGATGCGGGTCCGTGTCTTTGCGGGATATGATTTTGAGGAAACTGATCTGCCGCGTTCGGACTTTGACGTTTATGGCTATGAAAACGGAGTTCCGATGGGTGCGGATTTAGTCGCCTCGGGCGATGATCGTGCGCCGCGTTTTTTGGTGCGGGCCCTGCGTGATCCAGATGGGGCTAATCTGGACCGCATCCAGATCGTCAAAGGTTGGATGAATGCTGACGGCACAACCACCGAGCGGGTGTTCGACATTGCCTGCGGCGGGCGCGAGTTGGTTGACGGGGACTGCGATGGTCCTGTCGGTGATACGGTGGATCAGGAAACGGCCACCTGGACCAACGATATCGGTCAGGCCATTCTTGCAGGCTTCTGGGAAGACCCGGATTTCGATCTCGCGCAATCGGCGTTCTATTACGTTCGCGTGCTTGAGATTCCATCGCCGCGCTGGACGACCTTTGACGCCAAGTTCTTTGGGACCGAACTGCCCGAGGGTGCTCCGGTTTCGATCCAGGAACGCGCCTACACTTCGCCCATCTGGTACACGCCATCCTGAGGAATTCACCATGTATTTGAAAGTACTAACTATATCGGCCATGGCGGTGTCTTCTGCGGCCTTCGCTCAGGATGCGCCGCCGTGGAATCCGGGCGACCGTGAGTATTCACCTTATCCTCAACAGGATTTTCCCAATCAGGTGCTGTTTGGCGATACCCATCTGCACACCTCCTACTCGCCGGATGCGGGCATGATCGGAAACAACCTGGGTCCCGCCGAGGCGTTCAAATTCGCCAAAGGAGAAGAGGTGGTGTCTTCGATGGGTGTACCTGTTCGTCTCGTGCGCCCTTTGGACTGGCTTGTGATTTCGGACCACGCTGAGGGACTTGGCGTAGCACCGATGCTGAAACGAGACGACCCTGCTGTTCTGGATACCGAATTTGGTCGGACTTTGCATGGGTATGTCCAGGATGGATCTGCCGAGGCCGCCGGAGAAGCGTGGAACCTTTGGGCCGGGTCCCGGTTCGAAGGCAAGAATCCATATTCGAACAACCCTGAATTTTCCCGAGGGCCTTGGGAAGAAACCATTGATGCGGCCGATGCCGCAAATGAGCCGGGACTTTTTTCTGCGATCATTGGGTTCGAATGGTCATCGACACCAAACGGCAACAATATGCACCGCGTGGTTGTCTACAGGGATGGCAAGGATGTCGCTAACAGCCGCGTTCCGCTTTCGTCAGACTCAGGAGTAAACCCTGAAGCTCTGTGGGACTGGATGGAGGCTCTGGAGGTGGAAACCGGTGGGCGCGTTTTGGCAATTCCGCACAACGGCAATCTTTCTAACGGGCTGATGTTCGATGACACCCGGTATGACTCGGATGAACCCATCGACAAAGCCTATGCCGAGCGTCGGGCCCGATGGGAACCGTTGTACGAGGTCACCCAGATGAAGGGGGATGGCGAAGCGCATCCAATGCTTTCACCAGATGATCCATTTGCTGATTTTGAGACTTGGGATACGGCCAACTTTGGAGCTGATGCCAAAACGCCCGAGATGTTGCCGAATGAGTATGTACGTCCGGCGTTGCGACGCGGTTTGGCTTATGAAGCGCAGTTGGGTGCGAACCCATTCAAATTCGGCATGATTGGATCAACTGACGCACACACGTCACTGCCGACAACGCGCGAAGACAATTTTTTTGGCAAAGTGGCCCAGCTTGAGCCAACGGCTGACCCGGTCCGCTTTGAAGAGACCATCGCCGGAAGGCTGGGCGCTCCTGAAAACGCAATTAAGGCCTGGCAAACCTCAGCGTCTGGATTGGCCGCCGTATGGGCGCGCGAGAATACGCGCGAAGCCATATTTGATGCGATGCAGCGCAAAGAAGTCTATGCAACTTCGGGCACGCGCATCCGCGTACGTGTATTTGCGGGTTACGATTTTGAAGAATCTGACCTGCCTCGGTCAGACTTCGCGGCGCATGGCTACGCCAATGGCGTACCTATGGGGGGTGATCTGGGTAAGAGCGAAAGTCGCGCGCCGCGATTCCTTGTGCGGGCCTTGCGTGACCCGGACGGGGCCAATTTAGACCGCGTTCAGATCATCAAGGGTTGGCTGAACGCAGATGGGACCACATCCGAGAAAGTCTATGACGTCTCTTGCGGAGGCCGCGAAGTGATTGAAGGCATCTGCGACGGTTCGGTCGGCAATACCGTCAATGCCAGAGAAGCCACTTATACCAACGATATCGGTCAGGCCATATTGGGTGGCTTTTGGGAAGACCCGGATTTCGATCCAATGCAAAGTGCGTTCTACTATGTTCGGGTTTTGGAAATTCCAACCCCGCGCTGGACGACCTATGACCGCAAGTTCTTTGGCGTCGAACTCCCGGAAAGTGCGCCCGAGTCAATTCAGGATCGGGCCTATACATCGCCCATCTGGTACACGCCGTGATCCGACAGAGCAAACAGCGCGGCAAACGCGTCAAGAAGTTAGAACGAGGTGACAAATGAAGATGTTTTTGCGCGAGATGTGCTCAGCGATGGGTGCTACGGCCATTGCTGCGCTTATAGTTCTGCCGGTAAAACCAGCGATTGCGGTTGAAGGAGGGTTGGGCGCCTATTTTCTGGGAACCAGAGATACGTTTGCCGGTTTCGTGCCCGAGCCAGGAACTTACACAAGCCTGACATTCGACCATCTGGACGGCAGCGTGGACGGCGTTTCGCTTGCAGGGCTTCCGATTGCAGCAGACGCAGACCTCGAGCTCAATCTCTGGCGACTGGGTGTAACTCAGGTTTTCGACGCGCAGCTATTTGGCGGGACCCCTGCCATAAACCTCACTGTTCCATTTCCTGTTGCTGAACTCACGTTCACAGCGATCCGCCCTCCTCTGCAGGGCGCTATGATCGACGACACGCTCTCCAGCTTCGGGGACATCAGCCTGACCGGTTTGGTGGGTTGGCACCGCGGTAATCTGCATTACAGTACGGGCTTGACCGTTTATGCCCCGACTGGCGAATACAATACCGCATCTATTAACATTCAGCAGCGCAGCGTCCAAGTATTGAATGCAGGCAAGAATGTCTGGTCTTTCCAGCCCTTCTTTGCCGCGACCTGGTTCGTTCCGGAACGTGGTTTTGAGGTTTCAGGCGCGGCCAGCCTGTTGTTCAGCGAAGAAAACGATGCGACCGATTATCAGACTGCTCCTGCATTTCAATTAGAAGGAGCCGTTGTGCAACGCTTCCGCTCGGGCTGGGGGGTTGGCCTTGCCGGGTACACTTACCATCAGCTTGAAGATGACAGTGGTGCAGGCGCCGAGCTCACCCGGATCGCCCTGGGGACCAGCAGCCTGCGGGCTCAGGTCAGCGGTATTGGCCCGCTTGTCACCTATGATGGCGGAACTTTGCTGGGAGCCGACGCCTCCCTAAAGCTCAAATATACGCATGAGTTTGCAGCAAAACGGCGGTTCGAAAGCGATATCCTGTCGGCCGTGATCTCTCTGTCTTTCTGAAATTGAAATCACGGTGTTAAACGTGTCAAAGAAAATTTACCTGTCGTGTTTGGTGGCTGTTCTTTTGGTCCCTTCAGGTGTTCAGGCGCAGGACAATTCGGAATCGCTGCAATCGGCTGCCAATGACCCGACTGCTTCGATCATGTCATTCCAGCTTCAGGGATTTCATTCGTTCAATCTGCACAACTCGCCCGAAGACAGCAGTCTGTTGCAATTTCGCGCCGCGATCCCGTTCACGCTGGGACAAACCAACCACATTGCGCGGCTTACGCTGCCTTATGTGACGGACAGTGCCACCGGGCAGTCGGGACTGAGTGACACCACACTGTTTGACCTTGTGACGTTTGATCGACAATGGGGTCGTTTCGGTGTGGGTGCCGTAGCCCTGTTACCAACAGGTGAGGACGGGCTGAGTGCGGAGAAATGGGCATTGGGTCCAGCGGCCGGTTTTGCAAAGCAGGAAAAGTGGGGGCTTTGGGGCCTATTCAACCAGAACTTGTTCACTATTGCCGGGGATGACGACCGGCCCGATGTCAACTTGTCTACGGCCCAGCCTGTCTTCAACTACAACCTCGGCAATGGTTGGTCGGCAGGGACATCCGAGATGGTTTTTGTCTACGACTGGGAGACCAGCGATTTCAGCAGCATTCCATTGGGGGTCAAGGTGTCCAAGCTCGTCAAAGGCCGAGGTCTGCCGTGGCAGTGGTCCTTGTCCTACGAACACAACTTTGACGATGATGCGATCTCGGCGGCCGACACCGTCAGCTTTACGCTGAAACTATTGGTACCGAAGGGTGGTTGAAGAATTGGATAATGATCTGATGAACGTGAGTCGGCGAACGACGAATCCTCCACGAATGGTGGAGCAACAGATGCATCGCCAAAGTTTATTCCGCCGGATCGTCAAGGAGCCGTTTGTCCATTTCGCGGTTCTCAGTATAGCGATCTTCTGCTGGTTCAAGCTGGCGCAGCCTGCAGAATGGGATGCGGGACCAGATATGCGGGTAATCGTTGTCGACCAACAGCAGGTTGATTTTCTGACCAGCCAGTTCGAAGACACTTGGCGGCGTCTTCCGGATGCTGATGAGTTGGGACAGCTCAAAGATGACTGGCTGAACCGCGAAGTTCTGGTCCGTGAAGCGATGGCGCTGGGGCTGGATGGCCATGATGAAATCATCCGCAACCGGCTGGTTCAGAAGATGAAGTTTCTTTTGGCTTCTCAGGCGCGTGCTGCGCGCCCGGATGACGCGGTATTGCAAACCTATCTGTCGGAAAATTCCGAAAGGTTTTCGACCCCGGCCCGTGTTGCTGTCAGTCTTGTGTATCTGGGGCAGAGCCCGACCGATACGTTCGTGGCGGATACCCAAAAACGTTTGGCCGAAGGGGCAGATCATCGTCAGCTGGGGCAGGCGTCGCTGCTTCCTTCCGGGTTCGACTTGAGCGTCCGCACCTCAGTCGACGGAAATTTCGGATCTGGTTTCTTTGAACGGGTGCAGCAGTTGCCGTTGGGGGATTGGAGCGGACCCGTTCAGTCGTCCTTCGGACCGCATCTGGTGAGATTGGACAACAAATGGGAGGCGACTCTGCCGCCGTTAGGTGCGATCCGTGATCGCGTGCTGGCGGATTGGCAGGAAGAACAGACCCAAAAGGCAACGCAAACATTCGTCGACAATCTGCGATCTACCTACACAGTACATGAACGCGTTGAAGCGGTGCTGTCTGCGGGTGAATCATGAGGCATCTGTTGCCTCTACTTGCGGTGTTGGCGGCGCTTCTGGTGCCCGCCTTTTCCCATGCCCATGCATTGGAGCCCGGTTATCTGGAGATCTCGCAGGAAACCGATACTGACTGGCATGTCTTTTGGCGCAAACCCGATGTGCAGGGCTCGCCGATGGATGTCGACGTAACGCTGCCGGACACCTGTACAGCGTCTACTTTTGAGGCCGCCGTTTTTGACGGTCGCGCTTGGACACAGATTTGGCGCACGACCTGTACCGAGGATTTGCGAGGAAACACGATCCTGATCGAAGGACTCGATGCGCAACGCACGGACGTGTTGCTGCGGGTTGGCTATCTCGACACGGCGAATATGGCGACCTTCCGTCTGACCCCGGGCGCGCCTTCGGTGACATTGCCGGCGCAGCAGGGTTTGCTCCAAACTCTGTGGCAATACGGCGTTCTGGGGTTCGAGCACATTCTGGAGGGTTGGGACCACTTGTTGTTCGTCTTTGCTCTATTGGTATTGATCCGCAATCTGCGCCAGCTCATCTGGTCGGTGACCGCCTTTACCCTCGCGCATTCGATCACGCTGGGCTTGGCCACTTTTGGCGTGTTGAACGTACCGGGCCCGCCCGTTGAGGCTATAATCGCGCTGTCGATCGTCTTTCTCGCGACCGAAGTACTGCGCTCTGACGACAAACCCAAGACGCTGGCCAGTCGCTTTCCCTGGGTGATTTCCTTTGGATTTGGCCTGTTGCACGGTCTGGGCTTTGCCGGTGCACTGGCCGAGATCGGCCTCCCAGAACAGGACATCCCGGCAGCCTTGCTGGCCTTCAATCTTGGAGTCGAGGCGGGGCAGCTGGCGTTCATCTTTGCCGTACTGGGTGCGTTCCTGACGGTCAGGAAAGTGGCGCAAGCGGTTTGGGGCTGGTCTTTGGCGCAATGCCCGTCGCGCCAAATCCTTGGATATCCGATCGGATGCATTGCCGCGTTCTGGTTGGCCGAGCGGCTGGCTGGGTTTTGATCAAAAAGAAGGAAGGGAAAATGATGAAAGCACTTGGAAGCATGACGCTGCTCGCCGTGGTCGCGCTTGCTGGCTGTGATGTGGTGGACCCGGATTGCACACCGGAAAAGGCCGCGAAACGTCAGGTCCAACAGGCGACTATCGGCGTCAGCAACCGGTGTACACCGGCTGAGACTGCACGCGATACCGCAGGGATCGACGGTTGAAGAATTCGGAAGCGCCAAAGTCCTGAGCGCAATTTGAGTGGTGGCGAAGTGACACCCGATATCGTCCATTAGGATCGGCGGTCACTGCTTCAGACTTTGGAACTCCGGATCGGTTCCCCGTTCAAACCTCGTAGATCGGGGAGCCGTCAGAAGTTAGTTTAAAACTCCCGAATGGGTTGGCGGCCACATGCGCTGGAAAGGACGACGCACAAGCAAAAACATCGACGACCGACGCCACACATCACGTGGGGCGTCTCGTGCCGGTATGGGCGGCACCGGATTGATTGTGGTCCTGGTGATCGGCCTGTTTTTTGGTGTAGATATCACGCCGTTTCTGAGTGGCGGGGGTCAGGTTGCTCCTCCGCAAGCAAATGCGCCTGTTCAGATTAACGATGAAACAGAGGAGTTTGTGGCCGTCGTCCTTGCAGACACCGAAGTTATATGGGGTGAAGTATTCAGAGACTCGGGCATTCAATACACGCCGCCGGTGTTGGTCCTGTTTGCAGACCGGACCCATTCAGCCTGCGGGCGAGCCATGTCCGCGACCGGCCCGTTCTATTGCCCGGTTGATCAGCGCGTTTATCTGGACACGTCCTTCTTTCAGGTCATGGAGCAACGACTGGGCGCGCGCGGTGATTTTGCCAAAGCCTATGTCATTGCCCATGAGGTGGCCCATCATGTGCAACACAGCCTGGGGATTTTAAATCAGGTGAACCGAGCCAAACGACAGTCCAGCCAAGCGGATGCGAATGCCCTGTCTGTTCGTGTCGAACTTCAGGCGGATTGCTATTCCGGTGTCTGGGCACGGGCCATGGATCAACGCTTTGGGGTGCTGGAACCCGGTGACATCGAAGAAGCGCTCAACACGGCTGCTGCCATCGGGGATGACGCACTGCAACGCGCTCAACAAGGCGTGGTGGTCCCAGACAGCTTTACCCACGGCACCAGCGAACAGAGGCAAAACTGGTTTTACAGGGGCTACAAATCCGGAAACCCCAATAGCTGCGACACCTTCGCGGCAAGACAACTCTGACCTTCAAAGGAAACGAATGAAATCCAGACTGATAGCAGCTGTCTGCACGACATTGGCGCCTGCATTGGGATCAGTTGCAGCGCTGTCTATTTCCGGCGCGCTGGAAAGGACAACCTGATCGCACGCGGTTGGATCGTGGAAGAGACGGGCCTTATCACCGCGGATGGCTTCCCGCTGCGATGATCAAGGCAACAAGGTTTGAGTCCTGCCAAAAGCGCCCTTGGGTTATTCAAACAAAGACCCCCGGATATGGTCCCCACCACTCATCTGATTGTGGAGGTACTCGTTCCAGTAAGGCGTCCATGACACCAGCGCCTTTCCGGTTCCTTCAAACAACCGCAGCCGGGTTTGGCCGGAAATCAGGTTCCGGGGAAACCGCGCCGACCGGACAGACCGAAACCGCAGCCCTGATGTGCGGCCCAGAACGAGGCGACCCTGCACCTTGAGTTCTCCATCTGTCACCGAAATCTCCTCCACCGGACCCGGCGCGTTGATCGCTACTTTGCCGGCACCGCGCAATGTTGTTTTCCAGGCGATCAGGCCATCACCGGCCCACCAACTGGCCAGCATCGGGTCGCGATGCAGGCCAAGCTTTACCGATCCTTCACTCGCCCAGTACTCGCCGGGTTCCAGAATCCATTTCTCGTCAGGATGAACGTCGAACACGTGAAACCCGGCAAGCGATGGCTGCAAATGGATCGTTCCGGTCCCGCTGTAATATGGCCTGATCCGGGATTCACGGGCGAAGATGTTGCGAAAGATATCGCCCACCCCGGGCAATCTGGGTGTAAAGGATATGTCACCGCGAAAGTTTGACAACGCGCCCCGGGCGGCTTGAACCGTCTCCTCATCCAGATGCATGCGCAACTGGCGCATCCCCTCAACATTTGTAACGTCGAATCTGGCCATATCAGAACCTTTCGCCCGGGGGTTCATCCCAGACCATCAGGCGACTCCAGAGAAGCCTGAAGGGTTCAGGTTGCAGCGCCGCGCCACCGCGTAAGGGTCGATCAAGCGTCACGATGACGAACAGGATCACACCCAGAAAAACCGCCGTGATGCTACCAAGGACAAGGTGCTGCCGGATCCTGATCCGAAACATGGTCATCAACAGGATACTGATCACGGCACCTACCAGAACAGCCTGCCAAAGCACGTCGGGAATGGCGGTTCCAACACCGGCCAGTCTCAGCTGCCGTGCATCGGAAAAGTCCTGAAAGGATGACACAACTTCGGTGTGAACGATTTGCTCAGCCCCGGTCTCGGGGGAATACTCGGCCAGCTTGCGGCGAATGGCTTCTGCGCGATTGTATCCACCGTTCAGAATCTCACCCTCTTGGTGGGCCGGCCACTCGCTATGGATGGTGTAGAGGACATAGTCCCGCATGATCAGCTTCACTTCGCTGCGGTAAGGTTCGGCATAGACGTTCAGCTGCGCATAAAGCGATCCGAGGGATGTTGCCTCAAGCAGAATGCTTTCTTTGGTACGTTCGGAATTCTGGTAAGCCGCGACCGTCAATAGACCCAGCAAAAGGCCGTAAAACAAGCTGAATCCGGACGTCACATAGTTTATTGATGAGTTGAAATCGGGCCCCGTTCCGAGAAGAATACGAAGAATGGGTTTGACGATAAACAACCCGACTACAACCGCAGCAAGAGCGATCAAAACAAACCATATAGCCAAGCTTTGGGTCGGGATGTCATAAATGAAATCAGGCATATCTCTGCCACTTGTTAATACCTTAGAAACAGTACGATTGGTTGGAACAATGACAAAACGATTATTCGGCGTTTTCCTGGGTATTTCCCTTTTTTTTCCCGGATTTTTGACCGCTCAGGAGGTCAAGGTCTTCAGCATTGGATCAGGGAATGTTGCGGGCAATTATTTCCCTGTTGCCAGTGCGATCTGCGATGCCTTCAACGCGCGCGACGACTCGTTGCGAAGATGCAGTCCAGAGCCTACTCCGGGCAGCGTTTACAACCTGAAAATGATGCAATCGGGTGAGCTGGATTTTGCGATCGCACAGTCCGACTGGCAGCAGGCTGCGTTCGAAGGCACGACCCTTTTCGCAAAAGATGGGGCAATGGACGACCTACGCGTCGTCACCCCCTTGTTCAAAGAGGCGGTAACGATCCTGGCAGCCCCAAACTCAGGTATCCGAACAATTCGTGATTTGCGCGGCAAAGCTGTTGACATCGGGCGATCTGCATCCGGTAGGAACGCGTCTATTCGAAGTTTCCTTGACCAAATGGGGCTCGGGCTGGATTTGTTTGGCACGACCTACGAACTGGAGCCGTCCAATGCACTGCAAGAGCTTTGCGAGGGGCGCATTGATGCGAGTATCTTTGTGATGGGGCACCCCAATCAACTGATCCAACAGGCATTAGACAGGTGTGAGGCGACAATAGTATCTGTCGCGGGCCCCAGCATTACAGAGTTCCTCAACCAAAACCCGGTATACCAAGCGGCCGAGATTGACATGGAACCTTATGGACAACCGGGTCGACAGATCACTACGATTTCCGTCGTCGCCGCTCTTGTGGCACGCGATGGGGTTGAAATCAGCCTTGTCGCCGATCTGGCGGATGCGATCGAAGATGCACATCAGAAACTGACCGCTGATCTTCCTGTATTGGACGTAGCCATTTTAAAAAATCCAGAGGTTCTGAACATGCCTGTACCTGATCATCCGGGGGTTTCTTTGGTTCAGAACTAAGTTGTTGGAGTCGCAGCATTTCAGCTTCGGCACCCGGTACTGCGGCGAGTACATTTAACAAGTATGAGGCACCTGTATTTTTATGAGCAAATCGAAATGTTTCGGATGCCTGATGACTGCGATCATAGCGGTCATCTGCGCATTTTCGGTGCCGAGCGCGAATGCAGGCAATGACGAGGAAAAACTGGTGTTTGAGATTGCCGCCGATAGAGTGCCGTGCGTCGGAGTTGCGCCCATGCGGTGTCTGGTGATCAATGGCGATTTTTTCTATGAGAGCATAGTCGGATACAGGCATATCGATGGACAGGCCGCGAAAATTTGCGTTTTGCTCACCAAGAGACCCGAGCCAATACCCGCCGATCTCGGAGCGTTCGTATTCACGCGCGTACCCTGCGAAGATTGAAGCGCTCATGGTAGCATTGGTCCTTCGCATCGCAACCAGTCGTGATCGATGGGCTGTACCACTTTCGGAAGTTCAGTTTGGCCATGAACGGTTCCAAGCTAACAACCATCCCAAAACTTGACGCTGCAATTGCCACCCGAAGACGGGTAGCTCGCTGCGCTTCCAAAATCTCGCACCGCGAGAGCGAGGGTTTTCTGCCTCAGCAATAGTGGCAAGAGACAAAGGCGGCTTCGTACCGAACTCCTGACCCTCAACTGCTTTGAGTTTCGCGTTTGCGGCGAATGGCGGCAATGCGGGCTGCGGCTGCAGCATCCTTTGACCAGGTTCAAGGTCGGCTCTGGGCCGCCTTTTCGTAGCGGAAGTGCTCCGCAAACCCATATGCTGCAACTGATCTTATAACAGCAAGGAGCCCTCAGCAGACTCGGGTGCTTTGTCATGTGTAAGGCAGTGAAAGGCGACACCGAGCCCTAGGGTCAGGACCCATTGATTTCTGCGGGGTTGCGTGATTCACGGTTCGAAAAACGAGCGGTGAACATGTCTGATCTGTTTTGGCTGACCGACGCCCAGATGGCGCGTCTTGAGCCCTTTTTCCCAAAGCCTCATGGCAAACCCCGCGTCGATGACCGGCGGGTGTTGAGCGGGATAGTCTTCATTAATCGCAATGGTTTGCGCTGGCGCGATGCGCCGAAGGAATACGGCCCGCATAAGACGCTCTACAACCGCTGGAAACGTTGGAGCGACAAGGGCATCTTCGCCCGGATGATGGCCGGATTGGCCGCTGAGCACGGCGAAGATAAGACCGTGATGATAGATGCGACCTACCTGAAGGCGCACCGCACAGCGACCAGTTTGGGCGTCAAAAAGGGGGGCGTGGACGCCTGATCGGTCGGACCAAGGGCGGCATGAACACGAAGCTGCACGCTATCTGCGACAGCAAGGGACGCCCACTCAACTTGTTTGTGACGGCTGGGCAGGTCAGCGATTACATCGGCGCACGGGCATTGTTGAGCAGCCTGCCAGATGTCGAATGGCTGCTTGGGGATCGCGGATATGACGCTGATTGGTTCCGGGAAGCATTGAAAGACAAAGGGATACGCGCGTGCATCCCAGGCCGGAAGCAGCGGAAGAAAGCGGTGAAGTACGACAAGCGTCGCTACAAACGTCGCAATCGGATCGAGATCATGTTCGGAAGGCTGAAAGATTGGCGGCGAGTGGCAACCCGATACGACAGGTGCCCAAAGGTCTTCCTCTCAGCCATCGCACTGGCGGCTACCGTCATCTATTGGCTATGAGTCCTGACCCTAGCACGCGCAGCATTGGAATGCGATTGGTCCGCAGTGCAATTCGCGCTTGCCCGTGCAGGGTCTGTTTTTACTGTAGGCAGGGGCCCCGGCTTGGCCGTCGCAGCCGAAGCTGCATTGAAGCTCAAGGAAACCTGCCGCATTCATGCCGAGGTGTTCTCTTCGGCAGAGGTCTTACATGGTCCTGTGGTCTTGGCAGAGCGTAAGTTTGCGGCGCTGGTCTTTGACCCGAGCGACCAATCTGCCTCGTCCGCACGTTCCACGGCCGACAGCATTCGCAAGAAGGGCGCAGATACATTTCTGATCTCCAGTGATGACTCCGCTGACCTTGCAGTACCGGATACAGACAACGCATTCCTCACGCCCCTCATCCAGATCCTGGCTTTCTACAAGCTCGTTGAGCGGCTGGCGCTTGAATTGGGTGAAAATGCCGATGCGCCTGAGGGACTAAACAAGGTCACGACAACAATCTGATCAAGCGATGTTTCGCAACCAACGACCTTGAATAACTCGCATTTTCGATGCGAGGTACAGAGATATGGAAACCGACATCAAAGATTCTTTGGCAGCGTTCCATTACGTCGGTCAACACGCAGATCCCATTTCTTTGGGGTAATTACACCTGGCAATGAAGGAGATTGCGCCTGAGCGCGGTCATTTCTGCGAATGGCGGCTTTGTGGGCTGACCGCAGCATCTCGGTTGGCTGCTGGATGTCCTGTGTGGATGGCTCCTGCATTGCAAGCGTTTTTTGCGGTTGCGATGGTCTGTCAGTACAGTCGTGTGTCC
>NZ_JBXWMF010000042.1:0-25803 GCF_059609725.1 Ruegeria sp. YTSC199 | reverse complement strand
ATGTTCTCGGACGCGATCAGCTCGATCTCGTCGCGCTGACGGCCAAGCTCGGATGTGATCGAGCCAAACAGCTCAGGATCACGGTCGGCGAGGGACTGGGTGAAAAACTCGTCGGTACGGTGCGGGGCGTTCACGTTGAAACCTCCTGAAAAGGGTTAGCCGGTCCAGCCAAGGCCAGCGGAAACGGCGTTCATGGATTGCAGCAGGGGCACGGGAACCGACCCTGACTGTGGTCCGTTTCGGGCTTGTTGCAGCAGTCGGACTTGCAGCGCGTGAATCCGGTCCAATTCAACCCGCTTGCGTTCGAACCGTTCGCAAAGGCGCGGGAAGCGGTGACCGATGGTTTGACCGCCGGTCAGAAACTGCACTGCGGTGCTGGCGCTATCATATTCGGTTTTGATCGCCTGCGAGATGCTTTGGCGGGTTTTCTCATCGTGAACCAATTCACTGTATTGCGCGGCGATAGCCATATCCGCCTGATAGAGCGATTTCTCCATCTCATCGATTGCGAGACGGAACAGGCGGGAGTGTCGAAACATGTCCTGAAGCACTTCATCGCCGCGCGCGCCACGAAACTTGCGAAAGCTGGTCATCGCGGTACCAAATCCGTACCAACCAGTGATCAGGTGGCGGTTCTGCGACCATGCAAAGACCCATGGAATGGCTCGCAGATCATCCAGACTGGCTGCGCCGAACCGACGGGTTGGTCGCGATCCGATTTTCAGGCGAGCTAGTTCATCGAGCGGGCTAGCCTGCTGGAAGTAATCCAGAAAACCGGGCATTTGCAGAAGTGAGACATAGGCCGTCTTCGACAGTTCCGACAGGGCATCAAGCGCATCGTCGAACTCGGGCCGGGCAGGGGTCTCGTCAGGGTTGGCGGTATGGCGCAACGTGCTTGAGAGCAGCAGTTCGAGATGCGCCGCGGCCGTACCTCGGTTGGCGTATTTGGTCGAAACAACCTCGCCCTGTTCCGTTACGCGCAGCCGCCCGGCAATTGTTCCGCAGGGTTGCGCGGCGATGGCGCGCCCGGTGGGTGCGCCGCCTCGACTGACCGAACCGCCACGACCGTGAAAGAACGCGGCCTGAAAACCCTGCGACGCCAGCGCCGATACGATCCGTCGTTGGGCGCGCTCGAGTTCCCATGTTGAGCAGAAATAGCCGCCATCCTTGCCGCTGTCCGAATACCCCAGCATCACCTCGATTACGTTGCTATCGGATTTGAGGCTACGGCGAGCAAGAGGAACTCCCAGAACGTCCAGCAGGATCGCCGGGGCGTTGCGCAGATCGGCAATCGTTTCGAACAGGGGAACCACCGAAATATCCAGTGTCTCGGACCCGAACCCGGCATAACGGGCCAGCAGGTAAACACCGAGAATGTCATCGGCAGAACGGGTCATGGACAAGATGAATGGCCCGATTGCCTTGGGGTCAGGCCCCGATCGCACGCTATGGACCAGCGCCAGAAGGGCCAGCAATTCCTGCGCCTGATCGCTCAGCGAGTCGCGGTTTTGGTAAGGTATGTTCTGATCCGCCAGTTCGACCCGCAAACGGTCAGACCATTCGGGCGTGCCATATTCGGGAGCCCGTCCGGATTGCGACCAGATTTCGGTCAGAACTTCGGTTGTGACGGTTGAATTCTGACGGATATCCAGAGTTGTGGTTCGGAATCCGAAAACCGACGCAGCCCGGCGCAGAGGTCGGATATGCCGTCGCGCCAGAATTTCGGCGTCGACCGCGCACAATGCGGCATCAAGCGCATCAAGATCGCTCACGAATTGCGAGATGTGGTCATAGCCGCCTTCTGTCAACCGATGGCGGATGCCATTGAGAGCTTGCCGGAACGGTTCGTTCCGATTGCGACCGGCGTCAGGGGCTCGATCGACAATTAATTGTACAAGCGCCCTGTTGGGTTCGGGCAGCGGTAAAATGAGCGCACTGATGCTCAACCTGCTCGCGGCCCGATCAAGCGCCTGACGATAAAGATCCAGAACCGTTTCGCGCCCGCGCCGCAGAGCCAGTGCGGTCATCTCGGTCGTGACGTTCGGATTGCCGTCCCGGTCGCCGCCGATCCAGCTGTGAAAGCGGATATCGGGTGTTTCGTACAGGGTCTTTCCCAACACCTGAAGGCAGGCCTGGTCGAACCGATCCATGACCTGAGGGACGGCGTCAAAGATTGCATCCCGGAAGAATTGCAACCCCCACTCGATCTCGTCGTGCAAGCTGGGGCGCGACAGGCGAAGCTCGCCTGTAAGCCACAAGAGATCGATCTCACCTTCCAGACCATTCAGCAACTCGGTGCGTTCGGTCGGGGTCCAGCGTTGCGTTTCAAGACTGACAAGGCTGCGGTAGATACGCCGGTGAATTTCCAGAACGGTGACCCGTTTCGCTTCGGTCGGATGTGCGGTCAGGGTGGGACCAGCACATAGGTCAGCGGTCAGCTTTTCCGTCTGGCTGCCTGTCAGGGACAGGTCCGACAACACCTCGGCAAATCCACCTTCGACCGCTTCGGCCCCACTTTGGGACTCTGTCAGGCGGCGGTTCCGGACTTCGGCGTTTTCATCAATGATGCGCAACAGTTGGAACCAGATTGACAAGGCCTGCAAATACGGGGTTGCCTGGGACCCTGTGGGGATGGGGTGCAGCGGCGTTACCTCAGCCCACTTTGCCACGTGAGGCGCCCGTTTCAGCAAAATGTTCCGCCACAACGCACGCAGTTCCGAGCGCAATCCTTCGGCATAGTTCGAAGTGTCGGGGTTGGACTGAATATGCCGGGCCAGCGTTTGCATCAGATCACCCGGTCGCGCGGCTCGAGGCCTTGGAAAAAGTCGCTCAGGTTATCCAGCACACGAAACCCCATTGCCTCGCGCGCTTCACGCGTGGCACTGCCCAGATGCGGCAGCATCACGAGGTTGTCGCATTGCAGAAGGTCCGGGCTGATACGGGGTTCGCCGTCGAACACATCCAGTGCCGCACCGCCAATCATGTCGAACATCAGTGCCTGAATCAGCGCCCATTCGTCGATCACTTCGCCGCGTGCGGTGTTGATCAGGAACGCGTCCTGTTTCATCAGGCTCAGCCTGCGCGCGTTGATCAGGTGGCGGTTCGCGGCACCCCCGGGGCAGTGCAGTGAGATAAAATCGCATTGCGGCAACAGCTCATCAACCGTGTCCACCTGGATCGCGTTGCACTTGGCCAGCACATCCGGAGCAATCGGGCTGCGGTTATAGACGAGGACATCCATGCCGAACCCGTGGTGGGCGCGGCGGGCCATTTCCTGACCGATGCGGCCATAGCCGATGATGCCCAGCGTCTTACCACTGACCTTGGTGCCGACAAGATGGGTCGGACGCCAGCCGGTCCAGTTACCGGCGCGCAATTCGCGCTCACCTTCACCGGCGCGACGTGCCACCATCAGCAACAGCGTCATGGCGATGTCAGCGGTGCATTCGGACAGCACGTCGGGTGTGTTTGTCACGGTCATGCCCAACCCACGCGCGGACGGCTCGCAAATATGGCTGTAGCCGACACCGTAATTGGCGAGGATCTTTGTCTGCGCACCGGGCACATCCAAAGCTTCGGCGCTGAGCGTATCGGTGACGGTGGGTAACACCGCGTCATAGGATTTCAGCGCCTGCCGGATTTCGGCCGGGGACATGGGCTTGTCCCCGGTATTCAGTACGGCGTTATAGTTCTCGGCCAGCTGCGCCTCGACGGCGGCGGGCCAACGACGGGTAACTAGAACCGAGGGTTTGACCATCACGCAGCCTCCATCACACGAGCAATTGTCTCACCGATCACAGCAGGGTTTTCCGCCACGGTCACGCCGGCGGCCGACAGGATTTCGACCTTCTCGCTGGCGCTTTCGCCAAAGGCTGAAATGATCGCCCCCGCATGGCCCATGGTCCGGCCTTTTGGTGCAGTCAGACCTGCAACGTAAGCCACTACCGGCTTGGTGATGTGATCGCGGATATACTCCGCAGCTTCGGCTTCCTGCGGGCCACCGATTTCACCGATCATGGCGATGATATGAGTGTCCTCATCCTCCTCGAACCGCTGCAGGATGTCCTTGAAGGACGAACCGTTGATCGGATCGCCGCCGATGCCGACGCTGGTCGAGACGCCGATACCACGCTCTTTCAGCTGCGCGGCGGCCTCGTAGCCCAGCGTGCCCGAGCGACCGATGATACCAACATTGCCCGGCAGGTAGATATGACCGGGCATGATCCCCAGCAGAGCTTTGCCGGGCGAGATCGTGCCCGCGCAATTGGGACCGGTTAGCACCATGCGCTTGTCCTTGGGATAGCGATACATGTACCGTTTCACCCGGATCATGTCCTGCGCCGGAATACCGTCGGTGATGCAGACGCAATAGCGGATACCGGCATCTGCGGCCTCCATGATCGAGTCGGCGGCGAATGGCGGCGGTACGAACACGAGGCTGGCATCGGCTCCCGTCGCTTCGACGGCCTGCTTGACGGTGTCAAAGACCGGAACACCTTCGACGGTTTCTCCGCCCTTACCGGGCACAACGCCACCCACAACGTTGGTGCCATAGCGCAACATGTCCTTGGTATGGAACCGCGCCATGCGTCCGGTGATGCCCTGTACGATGACACGCGAGTCACGATCGAGAAGAATGCTCATTACACAGCCCTCATCTTGGTGCCTTGAGTAAGGTCGTTTTTCCATGCGCCGACGGCGCGTTCTGCGGCTTCCATCAAAGTGGTTGCTCGGATGATCGGCAGGCCGGAACTCGCGAGGATTTTCTGGCCTTCTTCGACATTTGTTCCGGCCAGACGCACGACTACCGGGATATCGAGGTCGAGTTCCCTCAGCGCCTGCACAACCCCTTCGGCCACCCAGTCACAACGGTTGATGCCGGCGAAAATGTTGACGAGGATCGCCTGAACATTGTTATCCGACATAACCAGACGGAATGCCTTGGCCACGCGCTCGGGCGACGCACCGCCACCGATATCGAGGAAGTTGGCGGGCTCACCCCCGGCCAGCTTGATCGTGTCCATCGTGGCCATCGCCAGACCGGCGCCGTTGACGATGCAACCGATGTTGCCGTCCAGGCCCACATAAGACAGGCCACGGTCCGCCGCTCGGCTTTCGCGCGGGTCTTCCTGGCTCTTGTCACGCAGTTCCGAGATCTGCGGATGCCGGAACAAGGCGTTGTCGTCAAAGCTCATCTTCGCATCCAGAGCCAGAACGCGGTCGTCACCGGTAATGACCAGCGGATTGATCTCGACCATTGTCGCGTCCAGCTCACTGAATGCGGCATAGCAACCCTGCAGGGTGCGCACCATTTGCTGAACCAATTTGGGCTCAAGGCCGAGATTGAAGGCGATCTCACGGGCTTGGAACTCCTGCAGACCCACCGCTGGCTCCACGATAGAGCGCACGATGCTGTCGGGGCGCTCGGCCGAGATCTCTTCGATCTCCATTCCGCCCTCCGACGAGGCCACGATCATCACCCGCTGGCTGGAGCGATCCAGAACAAAACCCAGATAGATCTCGCGATCAATCGGCACCGCTGATTCCACATAGACGCGGTAGATGCCCTTGCCCTCGGGGCCGGTCTGATGCGTGACCAGCTTGCGGCCGAACAGGTCGTCACAGGCTTCATAGATTTCGTGCTCGGTGTTGCACAGCTTGACTCCTCCAGCCTTGCCGCGCCCGCCCGCGTGGACCTGTGCCTTGACAATCCACTTGTCGCCACCCAACTCGCGCGCCCGATAGGCCGCTTGTTCGGGGCTATAGGCCAGCGCGCCCGAGGGCACGTCGACACCGAAATTCGAAAGCAGCTCTTTCGCTTGGTATTCATGGATATCCATCTGCAATCCTCCCGTTCATGCCTTGTGATCAAGCAGCGATCGACGTGCCGTATCGGCTTTCCAGCAAAGCTTCGATTGCGTCATGATCGACCTCGCCGCCCAGCTCGTGCAGGGCCTCGGCAAATAGGCGTACGATCCGACTGACGGCTTGCCGGTTCAACTGGTTCAGGATGCCGATACGAACCTGTACCGGTGCGCTGAGCGTCGGCCAGATACCGAACCCGCGAGCGCGGCAATTCTGCACCAGCTCCATCTCACGGCCAGCCAGTGCCGGCGGCAGGTTCAGCACGACGAGGCTGGGCATATCCGAAGTCACCTCGCATCCCATTTCGATCACAGCATCGCGCAAGACCTTTTCGTGGGTCCGGTAAGACAACGAGCGCTTGGTCAGACCCTCTTGCAGCGTCAGACGCAGGGATTCGTGGAAGGCCGCAACCGCGTATCCCGAGTGGGTGCGGTGATAGGTGCCTTTCTCCACATCCTGCCCGTCGACGATGCCCCAGTGGCGGGCCTCGAAAATCGGGTTGTGGACGTATGTGTAGGCACCGGTTGTTTTCAGGGTTTTGATGTAGGCATCGGTGAAGCTCACCGGCGCATAGGTCAGCGGCAGGCAGCACAGGCCTTTCTGCGGGCAGGAGGCCCAACCGGCAATGCCCCGGAAATCATCAATCGAGAAGTCATCGACACCCAACGACGAAACCGCATCAATCAGACCCATCGCGCCATGTCGTTCACATGCATCCGAGAACCCGCGCAGGTCGTTGATGCGGCCAGAGCCGGTTTCCCAATGTGCCATGAAGGCCCATTTCGGCTGGTGCTCGGCCAGAGTGGCTTCGACCATTTCACCTGTCACTGGCTGGCCATGCGGAACCTCGATCACGGTGACGCTGGCGGCCTGTGGGTCCAGCGGATTGGCAGCGTGCTCTTCGGGTGTCGCCGCCTTGATCCGCAAGGTCAGCGCATCAATGCCCGAGAAAGTGCCGTTGGTGAAGGCGACAACCTTGTCACCGGGCATGACAGCCGAGAACATGGTGTCCAGCGCGCTCCAACCGGTGCCGGCAACGGCGAAGGTATAGGCGTTTTCTGTACCCCAGATCTCACGCAGCATATACTTGCACTCGATCATACCACGCAGGACATCGCCCTGCATGTGATCCGCAACGCCTGCTTTGGCAAAAGCGTGCAGGACGCGGGCATCGGTATTGCCCGGCCCAGGACCCGCAGCAAGCGTTTCAGGAATTTCGAGCGGTGGGAAAATCTGAAAAGTCATTGTTAGACATCCTCGGCGGTTGTTCGGGCACTGCGGCCTGTTGTGTTATGTTGCCGAATAGAAAACGCGGACTTGCCCTGTAACGCAACGTAACTTACTACTGCTTTAGGATGGCTAAAAGGATGGGAAGTTTCCTACCCATTTAGGTAAAACTACCAAAGTATACCGATTTATTACCTACCCAAATGGGTGGATTTCAGCAAAAACAGGGTGAATCAGATGGCTGGTACCGCTAACGCTCCGATTGATGTCATGTTGGCGGACAGCAATCCGCTGGTCCTGTCTGCCATGTCCGAAATCTTTGAACGCGACCCGCGATTCTCACTGGTGGCGACATCAGCTACAGCCGAAGGGTTTTTGGGAACCGTGATGCGGGTGCCTGTTCAGGTCGGCGTTTTGGACTGGAATCTTCCGGTTCTGGGGGCCGCGAAACTGATCGAAGTGTTGCGCGAACAGGCTAGTGCCCCACGGTTCGTCGTCTATGGAGAAACGACCGGTGAAATCCCGCGATTGGCGATGCAGGCTGGTGCCGCTGGCTTTGCCGCGCGATCCGGCGAGGTGGAGGGCCTGCTAGAAACTTGCGCTGAAGTGGCGGCGGGGAAAATGGTGTTCCCCTTCATCGATGTTCGCAAAATGCAGCAAGACCCGATCCAAAGCCTGTCCCGCAAAGAACGCGCCATTCTCGAGGCGCTGGCAAAGGGCATGTCGAACCGGGACCTGTCGAAAGAACTACAAATCTCGACCAATACGGTCAAGTTTCACCTGTCCAATATCTACGAGAAACTGTCGGTGAAGAACCGGGCCCAGGCGATTGCTTTTTATTACTCGTCGCAATTGAGCGGTGGCTAGGCAACCGGCCTGACGTCATTCTGCCTTGATCACCTTTCGGGCCAGCACCGCCTTGTTTGAAAGGTCCAGCAGCCGAAGTTCATAAGCACCGGGCTCCTCCGGCAAGGTGATCTCGATTGGTGGATCGCCGTTGATCTTTTGAGCTGAGATCCAGGTGAAAGTGGCCTGTTCGCTGCGCGCCAGCGTGATGCGCTGGTCGGCGCTTTGACTTTCAGAACGCCAACCGACCGAAATGCTGCTGCCCGCGGGGGCACTGTCGGGTGCCTCAAGCGAAGCGCCGGTATCGAGCGCCGCGTCCGCGGCCAAAACCTCAACCGCCTGCCGGGCCAGCACCCGGTTGCCTTCGCGCAGTTGGTAGCGAACCTCGTACAGGCCAGTTTCGACCGGTGCTTTCAGATCAAGCTCGGACTGCGCACGCACCTGCGCATAAACGCCGTACTCACCATCCGGCGTGCCCATCGGCACCAGATTGATATAGTCGTTCGTACTGACCGTCCCGGTCCAAGACACGCGCAAATTATTGCCCGCACGCACTTCGTTCACCGCCTGGATTGTCACCGCGGGCTCGGTCACCTCTACCATGACCGTTGCGATGGTTTTGGAGCCTTCGCGCAGCACATAGCGGATTTCATACAGCCCCGTTTCTGCCGGGGCCTGAACGTCGCCGCTGCTGTAGTCACGGACCACGATGTAGTTGCCGTATTCTCCCTCTTCAGTGCCTGCGGGGACGATATTGATATAGTCCTGTGTATTTACGGCGCCGGTCCAGGCGACTTTGAACTTCGATCCAGCGATGACTGTGTCAGGTGCATCGATTGTGACTTGCGGCGATATGACTTCTATCGTGGCGGTCGCGAGGGTTTTTGACCCCTCGCGCAAGATATAGCGCAGCTCATACAGGCCTGGTTCGGCCGGAGCGGTCAGCACTGCGCTATCGCCGTCCCGCACAACAGCGTAATTGCCGAAGACCCCGTCATCCGACCCCGCGGGGACAATGGCAGCATAGTCCTGAGTGTTGACCCGGCCGGTCCAGGACACCTCGAACTTTGTGCCGGTGACGACCTGTTCAGGACCCGACACCGAGACCTCTGGGGCGGCGATTTCCATAGCCTCGCGCGCAAGTGTTTTGCTGCCTTCGCGCAAAACGTAACGCACTTCGTACATGCCGGGTTCAGCAGGTGCCTTGAGCTTGCCTTTAGAGGCATCCCCTATGGTAATGTAGTTACCGAACTTGCCTTCATCCGTCCCGTGCGGAACAATGTTGATATAATCCTGCGCGCTGACCGCCCCGCCCCAGGCAACTTCGAACACGGACCCGGTCAAAGCGGTCTCGGGGACCTGCAGAACAACCTTAGGGGCGGTCACTTCGATCTGCCACGACGCCACCGTGCGCTTGTCGACATTCAGGATATAGCGCAGCTCATAAAGGCCCGGATCGGCCGGGGCATTCAGGGATGTTTCGGTCGTGCTGCCGACCGCCTGATAACTGCCGAATGTGCCGGGGTCGGACCCCATCGGCACTATCGCCACATAGTCCCGCCGGTTAATCGCCGGTGACCACGCAACCTTGAGTTTCGCACCGGTCTGCACCGTCTCAGCCGCAGTCAACTCGACCTCGGGCTTGGTCACCTCAAGCGCGGCCTGACCTAATACCTCTTTGCTTTGGTTGTGCAAATACCGGACCTCGTACAATCCCTCACCGCCGGGGACTGTGACTTTGATTTCTTTGGCGTCACCAATTCGCACATAGCTGCCGAAAACACCGGGATCGGTGCCGACGGGGACAATGTTGATATAGTCGCTCTCCTCAACCAACGGCGTCCAACTGACCTGCAGATCCGACCCGCCCACGGCGGTCTCAGATGTTTTTACAACTACATCCTGCAACGCAGGCTCGGGTTCGGGGTCTGCCAGCGCCACGGCGGTGCCAACGGCACTGAGAGCGGCGCCCAACTCTTGGGAGTTTGTGGCGGTAATATACTGACCGCCGGTGTTCTCGGCGATACAGGCCAACGAGCCTGGGTCCTCATCCGCGCCCAGGCCAAACCCCACAACATGCGCGGTGAACCCAACACCCCCCTGTTCCAGCGCCAGCGCCAGCGCGCAAGGATCGCGCTCACAGCTTTCCAGCCCATCGGAAATCAACACAACAGTTGCCGGCTGATCGGTGTAGGACAGCGCCTTGGCTGCGGCCTCGACCGCGTCGGTCAGAGGGGTTTTGCCAGTTGGTGAAATTGCATTGATCTGGTCGAGAATAACACCGCGCGCCTGCTGGCCGGGCTCGACAAGAACCTCGATATCTCCGCAATCACCCCCGCGGCGATGTCCATAAGCCATTAACCCGACATTGCGTTCGTCGACCCATTCCCCCAGCAGGTTTTCCATAACGTCCCGGGCAATTTCGATTTTAGCCGTGCCGTCGATCTGGCCCCACATAGAATTCGAGCCATCAAACACGACCATCACATTCTCGTCTGCCACTACTGCGGAACCGGTCAGCAATACTGTTGTTAAAACGGTTACGGGAGAGAAATCTTTAAACATTGCAAACTCCTGAAGCGCATGAGCCACCCGGGCCGGGCCGTTCTTCTGAGCTCATTGCGCGAAACCTCTGCCACTTGATCTAAATACCGCTGAAACGCGCAGTTCCGGCTAAAAAAGTGCCAACTACATCGCTTCACCATCAATTCGTTCACCGACTATATCAAAACTGGAACGCCAATGGGGTACTGCTTGCCCTAGCGGCACCCTTTTGCCGACAGGCGACCAATGAGGGAGATGACGGTGGCAGACTATCCGATGTCGGCAATGCGCAAGATTGAATCCCGCCCGCCAGTGACGATAATTGTCAAAGACCTTGCGCCGCGCAAATTCACAGGACCTATTCATGATCCAGAACAATCCCGCCCTGATCGACGCTATCCGCGATCGGTTTGCCTATGTTGATAGCTGTCCGTTTCAGGGCGAGCGTATCTTCTTTGAAAATGCCGGCGGTGCGCTGACGCTGAAATCAGTGGTTGAGACCTCGGCATTCTACGCTGCGATTCCAGACAACCCGGGCCGCATCAATCTGGCGGGGCAGGGCACCCAGCAGGTGATCGACAAGGCCAAGGGCGATCTGGCAGTGTTAATGAATGCATCAACCGGCCAATTCTTTGCGGGTGAAAGCGGCACGGAATTGCTTTTCCGCCTGATCCGCACCGCCTGTCTGGCAGCACCAAAAGGGACAAAGGTGATCGGGTCGTCCATCGAGCACCCCGCCACCCGCAGCGCCGCCCGCCGCTGGGCGGGGATTGCCGGGTTGGACTATGTGAACGTACCCCATGACAACGAAACCGGTTTGGTCACGGCCGAGAACTACACCACACTGCTGTCCCCCGATGTGGCGGTGGCGACGATCCTGCACGCCTCGCCGGTGACCGGGATGGGTATGGATGTTGCTGCAATTTCGGACGCAATCCGGGCGGTGGCCCCGGATTGTATGATCATCGTCGACGGCATCCAGCACGCGGCGCACGGGCAGGTGGATTTGGACGCTTATGACGTCGACGGCTACGTGATCTCACCCTACAAGGTGTTTTCGCGCCACGGTTATGGGATCGCTTGGATTTCGGACCGGCTCAGCTCTGCGCCACATGACATGTTGATCGATGCCTCCGCCACCGGGTGGGAGTTTGGCACCCGCGACACCGGGTCCTATGCAACTGTTTCGGACGTGGTATCCTATTTCGACTGGCTAGGGGGTGAGGTCTCGGACGAGACCAACACCCGTAAACGGATCGAGGCCGCAGGTCGTGCCATCCACGCTTACGAGACCCATCTAACCAACGCCGCCATCAACGGCACCGGCAACTTGCCGGGCCTACGCGACATGGACCACGTCACCATTCTGGGCGGGGCCGACAACCCCGCGCGCGAAGGGCTTGTGTCTATCGTGGTTGAGGGTACGCCTTCGGAAGACGTGGTTGAAACTCTGAATCAACAAGGTATTCGCACCCACACGCGTAAGGCCGACCATTATTCCGGCAACGTGCTTGCGCCACTCGGCCTGGCAGATTGTATCCGCATCTCGTTCTGCCACTACAACACCGAACAGGAAATCGCCCGCCTTCTGGCTGCGATCAAGATGCTCGGCCAAGACGGTTGAAAAAGCTGTGCGGAAGGCATTGATGGATGAGTGAGCCATGTTGGCACATAAAATTCGAAGCCTGTGATTAAATTGCGGCCGACCCTTAACATAATCATGATTATGCGACTTTTACGCCCCTAGGTTGACCAAACTTAGGAGGACTTTATGTCGAAAGCGAAAGAGATCAGCCTTAAGGCGATGGTTCCCGTTATTGCGGGCCTTGCCGGTGGCCTTGTTGCTACCCTGCAACCGGTCGCCTTTCAAGCCTTCTGCTCTGGAGGCTTCTAATGGACCCGGCAACAATAACAGCGATAGCCACCGGCGTTTCCGCCGTGGGCGGGCTGTTCGGGGGTAGCAGCGCGCCGTCGCTCGGGAAGCAATACCGCTACGCATACGATCATGCGAAGCGGATGATCCCGGTTCAAATGAACCTGTACAACAAGCAGGCGGCGGCACAAAGCGTCCATCAGCTTGAGCACTTCAAGAAACAAACCAAAATGACCCCCGCCCTACAGCGCTATGCCGCTGAGGCGGCGGGGTTCAACCCGCTTGCGGTAGTAGGTGGCGGTGGCGGCGGCGGCGGTCCGGTTATCGCGGGCGCATCCGGCGGAACCGCTTACACCCCAGTGTTCAGCACCGCCAAATCAAACGACGCCCTCGCGGCGGCGCGCGTGTTCACAGAATTGAACGCGCTGCAACTGCAACGCTCGGAACTAGAGTTCGAAAAGGAACTCTTGGAAAAGCAGAATGAAAACCTTAAGTTGAAACCGCCAGAAGGCGGAATTTATCAACGGGGTAATAATGCGCAATCGAACAATAGTGCTGATAATAGTTCTCCTGTGGTTGCCCGGCCTGACCTTGGCGATACTGGCGAACATGTAGCGCCGGGACGAGAAGTAAAAGTAGAGCCGTATTCTAGCGGGTCAGGGCTAACCGAAATAAGCAACGCTGCAACGGATGCTTTGGGCGGGGCTATAGTTGTGCCCGGTTCCGATGGCGAACCGTGGGGGCTGGATGAACTCGGAACGGCCTTGGTATCGGCGATACCGCAGGTGCCGTACAATCTCGGCGGAAAACTCCGCAAATACGTGGATCAGCG
This sequence comes from Ruegeria sp. YTSC199, assembly GCF_059609725.1. NCBI lineage: Bacteria > Pseudomonadati > Pseudomonadota > Alphaproteobacteria > Rhodobacterales > Roseobacteraceae > Ruegeria > Ruegeria sp. YTSC199. The sequence goes on along the minus strand of NZ_JBXWMF010000042.1, from coordinate 12,616 downwards.
AAAAGCGGAACGCGTAATGGATGAGTGGTTCCGGCGTGAGCGGGAACAAGACCCCGGCGGCGGAAAGTTCCGCAGAAACCTCGAAAGCATGAGACTGACGAACCCGTATTACCGCAAGTAGCGGAATGCGGCCCTTTCTCATGCGCAATCAAAACCAACCATTAAACTAGGGCAATGGAGGAAAACATGCTCTCTAAATACATGCAACCACGCGCGGTACGCCGCGAAAGCACAACCAAGCAAGGCCGCTTCCGGGGCGGTAAACTGACCCCGGTCGCTTGCGTCGCGTTCCAGCAAAGCGAAAGCGGAACCGTGCAACAAACCATCGGCCTGCGCCTCGACCCTATCGCGGGACGGATGCTCTCGGACATCACAGCCGAAATCTTCGTGGTCGGCGTACCGATCCCGGCTGCGGATGCGCTCAAAAATCCGGGCGATGATATCCCCGGCAACGCCGAAGCGCTGCGTCTCAAGATGCTGTCCGGCAATCCCGTTTTCGACCTTGAGGAAGAAAACAACATCACCAAGCGGATCGGTATCGAACCGCGTTCGATCAACGGCACCAAGAAGGTCAACGAAGTTGTGCGCCTGTCGCATAACTGTGCGGTGAACCACTTGCGCCAGCGCAAATACGTCAAGGCGGCGCTGCTGGACAGCACAAACATGTTCATCACCCCGGCCATTATAGGCCAAACCGCGCTGGACCGCCTGAACGGCGTTCTGGATCCCGAAGACCGGGTGAACGGCAAGGTGCAATTGGATGGCCGGATTAAGATCAAGGGTATCGGTCACGGCAACACGCCAAGCTACGCATCGGGAACCATGCGGGAAAGCGGCGGCACCGATGTAACCTCGGATCAGATCAACTCGACCGTCACCGCCATCCGTATGCAGGAAGACCCGGATAATCCCGGCTACCCCTTCATCTACGGCGATATGCCGACAACTGACCTGTCCATGGTCGACTTCTACCAAGCCCAACGCGGTGATGAACTCACCCGCGAAATGCGCAAACTGGTCGACCGCAACCCGCAATACGGGGAAGAAATCGTACAACGCTGGGCGGCGGGCCTCACGGTCGATTTCGGCAAGGAACCAACCGTGCTGTATCAGCGCACACAGTCCTTTGGCTCGTACCTGAAAAACGCCATGGACGGCGCAAATCTCGACGTCCAGCAAACCGATATGGATCACGTCTTTGACTACGCCGTGCCGGTTCCTCAAACCGAATTCGGCATGATCCTGATGACCTTCGTCAGCGTCAAACCGGACGAAACGCTTGCGCATCAACCGCACCCGGTTCTCTCGGACACATGGGGCAAGCGCGACTTCATCGCCGATGAACTCGCAATCGACCCGGACCCGGTAACGGTGCGCGAACTCTACGCGGACTGTGATCAGGTCGATGAGGAAACCGTCGCCATGTATGTGGGGCGCAATCATCTGATGCGCAACTATGTCGATTATGGGTTTAATCGTCACCTCGACGTAACAACCGTCGAGAACAAAACGGCCATCTGGCAACTTGAAGTGCCAGTGTCCGTGACCCCGGAAACGGTGATTTACCCGGCGGATATCAGTCACTACCCGTTTGCGGATCAACTGGCCGAGGTCTGCACCTACAACGTCACGACCATCGCCCGGATCAATACCCCGATCATCTTCGGGCCGACCCCGGTTGAGGAACTGGCCGAGATCGAGGACGCCAACATCTTCGGTGACAACGAAGAATAACAGAGGGCGCGAAAGCGCCCCCTACCCTCCCCTTTTTCAGCAAAACGGAGAAAAGCAATGCTGCAATACAGTCAAATCGCAAAGGTCAAGTTCATCGTCGCCGCTACGGGCGGGGAAATACAAGCAGAGGGGCCGGATAAGGTCACTCTCTGGAAAATGGGCCTGACACCCGGAGTACACAGCGGCAAAGCCCTGACCGAACTAATGGCGCATGGCGACGTCCTGAAATGGGACGAAGCTGTAACGCCGATTATCCCGGCGGGCCAGCGCGTCAAACCGATGAGCTACGGCCCGGGCGCGATGAATTCCGCCGCCAACCCAGACTGGCAGCCGAAGCATAGCGAGCAAGAAAAGCGCATGCTCAAACTCGCCCGCGACATGGAAAAAACCAACAAGACCATCGAAAAGCGCCTCGCCAAAATGCAGCGCCTACAGGCCGAGGTCGAGGTCATCGAGAAACCGGAGAAAACCGATGAAGCGGAAACCAAAAAACCAGAGGCCAAGCAGAAATCCGAGCCGAAAGCCAAATCCGAGACGGAACAAACCGTCACCGAACCGGAAACAAAAGAAGAAGTGTAAATGCCACGGTTAGCCCCATGGCTGGTGGAGGGCGTTCTCGTCCTCTGCCATCGCGCACAGCAAATCACGGATACGGACAATGAATGTCGATCAATTCTTTCACAAGGCGGTCCGCCGCCTGTTTCCGCACGAGAAAATGCAGGCCCCGAAACGGCAAACGATCTTTTGCTACAAGGACGGGCCAATGTACTACCTCGGCCAGCAGATCGTTAAGGCCATGGAAGACGCGGGCTATCCCGCGAAAATCCTCTACTGCTACCGGTCGCCGGAAACCCAAAAAAAGCTACTGGAACGGGGTGTCACTAAGGCTGGACCCTATGAAAGCCCGCATCAAATTTACGAAGCGGTGGACATTATCCATCCGTCGCTAGCGTGGCGGGTCAGTGATCAATACTGGATCACGCTCAACGCCTGCGTGCAGATGGTCGAACAGAAGTTCAACGTCGACCTCGTGCATGGGCACGATTGGAATGACAACGGCATTCCGGTCTATGACGACCCGAAAGAGCGCTTCTATGACGCCGCGCATATCGAGTTGAAAGACTGGCGCGAAGTCAGGGACGAACACCGTCTCAGGGTCAGGCAGGAAGGCGCACCGCGACCGCCGAACCAAGACGAACTGTGGAAACGGTTCGGGCAAGTGCTGCCGGATATCGCAATGCAGTGTGTTCGGGAAGGGCGTCACAGGTGATGTGGCCCCTACCAAAGTGCGAGCCCTATCAAGGCCACGTCCGCTTGGACGAACTTTATTGGCCGAAAGGTGGCGGGCCAGACCTGAACGGGCTGGCCCAACACAACAGATGGCGGCAAGCGAAAGGCTTGGCGCTCGTCAGGGTGTGGCACTGGCTCAAGATGAATTCCGAAGAACGTCGCGAATTCATAGCGCAAGCAATGGCTTACGTCCTGTGGGAACAGGGCTATGCCGCGTGGTGGGAAGCCGAACTAAGTTCGGCTGACCGCCCACATACCCCTCTCGCTCCTGTATGCAATTACTGACACAACACACGGTGAAATCATGTGTTCCAACCCCCAAACAGGATACGACGATAAGGGAACATTCCAGTTCGCATGTCGATCCTGCAACGACTGTATCAAAGCCCGCAAAAACGACTGGGTAGCTCGTTGCATGGCCGAAAAGGCAATCTCAGGTCAGGCTATGGTTATCCGCCTGTCCTACCGCAACAACCCAGATGACACCCTGCCCCCTCGGGCAAGGTCGTTTCATTACTCCGATGTTCAGAACTTCCTGAAAAGCCTACGTGAACGGTATTTCGAGAAATACGGCACGCGCAACGAAATAAGCTATGTGGTTGCAGGCGAACTAGGGAGTAAACGCGGGCGAGTGCATTGGCATATGGTCATCTTTTCTCGCAACCCGATAGAGGTACTCGGGAAATGGGAGAAATTCGGCGATAGCAAGGTGACCGAATATCGCAAAGAAGAAAATTACATCTGGTCGCTGTGGAATCACGGCCATGTGTACTGCCAAGAACCGGATCAGCAAGGTATGGCCTACGTGCTTAAATATTGCCTGAAAGATCAGTTCAATATCGTTAAATCGCAAGGCACCATGCGGGCGGCAAAGGCTGAAAACCACGGCTCTAGCTACTTCCGCATGTCCAAGGTGCCACCTATCGGGATGCGCTTTCTAGAGCGTCAATGTGACCGATGGGAAAACAAGCTTGTCGTGCCGCCTAAGCTGGAACTCAGCATCCCCGGTTATTCCGGGTTCTGGTGGCCGAAAGACCTGTTCAGAGAATACCTGCTGAACAGGGTGAGACGCATCAATGAGCGCTCAAACGAAGAGAGAGGCCGCGATTGTCCGCAATGGGACACGTTGCTTCATAGTGTTGTGGAAAGTGATAAAGATTGGGAAGGGCTAATCTATGGCGAGATCGAGGAAGAAGAAGAAGGCTACGACAAATACGACTGGCAAGAACGCATCGGTCACGAGGACGCGCAAGTCAGAAAACGGTGCGGCGGTCCCCTCCCGTGTAAACTCTGTTTCAAGGGGTACAGAGCGACGGGCCAGAAGGAAATTCGACAATACAGAGCAAGGCTCGTTGACGAGTACTTCCTCGACGAAACTTCGCCCCCAGGACAAACCTTTGACCAATGGTACCGTGCGGCCCGCACGATCAACCCCTATTGCCACCTCAGCCAAACGGATGGGCGTAAAGCCGCCTTCCGAGAATGACCGGAAACGGACTAAAGCGTTGGATGATCCGACGCGCGATGACCGGAAAGTGTGCAAGGAAAGGCCAGACGGTCGAGTACCGAGCAAGGCAGCGGGTGGATCACGGGCATTCGTGCCGTGGTGCAAGAAAACCTGACTTGTCGCAGCAGCGGGGCCGCTTTGGCGGCCCCTACCTTACGCGGTAGAGTTCTGGGCCTGAAATCTTCCGGAGGAAATTTCAGCTATCCCTTATCCCAATACCGGGGGTTTCGAAGGGGGGTACCCCCTCGGGAAAAATCGGCGCATTGCGCGATTTTGACAGGCCCAGCGGCAGCGGGCCTTTACTTCTTGCCTGCGTGGCATTGGAACGCACTTGGCCCGTCGGCCTGAGACGCATTGGAAGCCCGAGCGGCGTAATGAGTTTACGAGTGGTGAGCGGATACGGGTTCTCCGCCCGAGCTAGAAAAGGACCCGGCTTGCAAACTGCATGACTTTAGGAATTCACTTGTGCGCAGTGCAGCAAAAAGCCTCAAAGGGTCCCTAGTCGAAGGGCGGAGAACCCGAAAAAACCCCAAAAAAAAACAGAGATTTTCCAGAAATTTCGGAAAGGTTACAGGAGTGTTACACACTTTCCTGAATAGAGGAGTAATTCAGGCTCTACAATCAATGGTAGAGCCGTTGCAAAATCAACACAAAAAACGAAAAGACGAAAAAAGAGCGAAAAACAGCCAACCGGCTATTGACGCCAGATACAACTTGTGCCAGCAAATAGGCACTCACCCGATATCTAGGGGGTGGTCGCTACATAATGGTATATACAAAATGTATTTACCATACTCATGATTACCCGTGGTGGTCGTTTTGTTGGGGATTTTTGTCGGAGTACGTAAATAATGGGACTGAATTATTGAGACTCGCCTCCCATTGAATTCAACACCTTAGGATTTTTGCGTTTATTTAGTGTTTCGATGGTTCAAGCGCTTCAAGTCTACGTTAAACGAACGCCAGTGAGCCTCTTCGCAACCTGGAAACCGGCGCAGTGTGTCTTACTTAAGTTTGGTTGATCAGCAGAATGCTCTGCCCCAGCACACGGCCCATAGCTGCCCTCTATCCGATGTATCGAGCGGCTTCCAAACGGCGGCTTGTGAGGTGCCCAAGGCGTTCCAGGACTCGGACGAGAAAGACGCCTGTACAACTTGAGGTGTGTCTTGATCGTCAGTCTGCAATTCGGGCAGCGGATTGGCGCTGACCTCCTTGATGGCTTTGCCGACGAATGAGGTTGTGCTGATCCGAGAAGGCAAAATGCCGGTGATTGCAAACAAGATCCGTTACTTCGAAGATCCGTATTTCATGCAGTTCCTGGGCGGCGATAGTCCGAAGATCAAGGGCACACACCTCGATCTGGCTGCAGAGCAAGCCAAGGACACGGCAAAGGCCCTGGCTGATGCGAAACCGGCCCCTGCCCCGGTGAAAGAGGTTTCGGAAAAAGACCAGGAACTTCAGGCCGCTTTTGATGCGCAGCGCACTGTCGCAAAACGCAAAAGCCGTTCAGCGAAGGATTTGGCGATGGAAAAGGTGAACTCGAAACGACCTTAAACTAACGCATCAACTTTCGGGTCAAGAAATCGTCAAATGGCACGGGGGCTATGATCTATGGCGCGCGTTGACCCAATCGAATTCCAACAATTTCGGTTCTAAGCGCACTCATGCGCAGTCGTACTTCAGTAACGGCGTTGGTAGCCACCACAACAACTTTCTTCGAAACAGAGGAAGCGACAAAGCCGGCAACAACTACTCCAATGCCACCCCATGTCGAAGCAAATGCCGCAGATGCCGAAACGTCCCCTAGTGTACCAATGAATGCAAGCGCTCCGCCGGCTAAGCCTAATATACGGCTAGAGCCTGAAAGCGCGCGACCCGGGTCTGGTTGTTGACCGACATAGTCATTCTGCACCAACCAGTCTCCCCAATGGCTCTGCTCTAGTGTAAGCCTGACATGCGGCATCCTCGCAGGCCAGTTTGGGGGAAGATCTATGAAGGCTAGATACGCCTTCATATGCGTATTGGGGTCGGGGGGAATATTTCCATTCATTGGTTATCAGTGGTGTCTGGATTCGCATTTGCGTCGATGCTGCCAAGTTCCTCAGATATCTCTTTAGAGCGCATAAGCTCACGCTCAGCTAAGCCAATCTCAGTGTGAAATTTCTTAAGCAACTTGGCTCTCTGCCACGCGTTGACAAAGATCAGGATCACCAAAACTAATACCACGACCAAAGTTACAACGGTTGTTGCGTTGATTGAATCGGAGCTCGAAGCGAAAAACAACAGGTTGGAGGCAGCGAATATGACAATCGCAATCAGCCCCGCTACATCGTACTTGTCGAGTACTCGGGCTTTCCTTCGAGTTTTTGATTTCGCAGCTTCAGCGTTCATGGAAGCCCTTTCTAAGCTACAAAGCCAAGCCAAATGCTGGGTGCCAAGTTTCGTATTGTCAAGCCTTACCGGCGGATCGCGGCGTTGGATATCTCGGTGTCAGTAGTACCGATTATTCCATTCATTATAGGCCCACCAAAGACATCCTATTATTCCGACGGCAAAAAGCGGCCCGTGCATCCAGCCATTGAGATACCAAGGGTAGTCGCAAGCCTGCTGGAAAAATCCATCAGAGGGACAGTTAGTGTCGGTGAAACCCGATCTGACAAGGCGAGTTAGAATCCAGGCGCAAGACAGAGAAATAGCAACGAGAAAGCCGTAGCTGAACCATTTCAGAAAATAGATTAGCGCACCGAATGCCGCTATCACTGAAACACATCTGGCCAGAGGCGCGGCGCATTCGACGCATGCACCTGTTCATGATTGTGGTGCGTTTGGCTCGTAGTCTCTTCAGAGCTTCTTCTTTTAGCTTAATCCGCCCGTGCAGCTTTGCAAGACGGACTATTTCCATCTGTTCCGCAAACCTGAGCCATACAGCCCGAAGCCCGAAAACACTATCAAGTTGCGGTTTGATGACCTTTTTAGGGGGCGGGTTGTTGTGCGGTAATCCCATCATTGCTGCAACCTGCCCTGGCGAAGGCAATGAAACTCCCACTACAATTAAACCGCTTAGCAGGATTCTTGGTAAACGTCTATTGAACATGAGAAGCATCAAAATTCACCTCGAAGAAAATGAAATTCAAGCATCAATCTGTAAATATATTTCATTGTGGCCGTTTTTGTTTCGCTGTCAATCAAAACCATTTCAGCTTTAGATCCGGACAGGGCAAATGAATTGAGCGAGTCGCTTGGTTAGCAAGGCAATCACATCATATCCGTTAGGGGCTGTGGACACGGCAAAACCGACCCGGGAGAGTACCGTGAGCACAACTAATCCTAATTCCGCCCTTGAAACCGAGACCGCAGTTAAAGCGAATTCACCCAATAGGGTTCAACGTTGAGTTCGGGCTCGACGCGGTCATCTGGTTTTTTATGGTTGGGGATTTTAGGGACGAGCTACCGCTTTTTTGCCTGACCGGAATCCCATTTACCCCTGCAGCCACAGACTGGAGGCCGCCACAGGCGACGCTCGCCATGACCGCAAACGACAGATACAAGCCACTCACACGCTGACGTCGAATGGCAGAAAAATCCGCGACCTGTTAATTGCCCGGTCCATCTTCGCCGCATCGAAAATCAATGACCGATTTGCCCGCCGCGCAGCAGCGTTGGCAACTTGGCAATTGCCGCGATTTTCATGCTGCTTGCACGCGCAGCACGTTTTGAAGACTTCCGCAGTGGGGCTCATTGCAGTCGTTCTCTGCGCGTTGAATGAAGGACTGCTTGTCAATTGTTCGGCTAGAAAATCACGATTTCTGGAGTCTCAAAAATTCAAAGCTCTAAGTAGCTGTTTTTGTTGGAACCGCAGTCTCACCATTAAAGTGATCCGACAATTTTTGTCGGAGTTCTTGTCGACAAATACTAAGCGAAAGATAGACAAGCTTTAACAAACGCGGGCGTTTTATCATTTTTTGATGCTGATAGTTCGGCCAATCGAGTCTCGAAAACCAGAGCCTAAACAATGCTGTCATACGATGAAGCTTATTCGAATATCGCGACCTGGCGAATTACCGCCACCACCAATAACTTTGCTGTCGGGCACCTTCAAAGCCAAATCCAGAAGCCTGCTGGGTGAGACCGCTGAACATGTACGCGAATTGGATGCGTTTCCAGTGGGAAGACCGTGCAGTGCATAATCTTCCCGAGTGAGCTCGTAAAGCAAAGCCGTTTGGGGTGCTCCTTTTACCCGTGGTGTTTTGCGAACGGCCTCGAATTCGTCGATTAGTGTGTCGAAACAGGACACGAGAAACCTCCCCAGTTGCAAATTGTCAACGAGGAGCCCTCACAAAGCGACCAGCTAATGATATATCAGTAACCTACGGTAAAGGCAGCGCGTGGAAACTTGGCTGACTGTGCCTCATCCATAATAGCGATCGCAAAATCTTCCGTAGAAATCTGTGAGTTGCCGGCGTCATCAACGATCAGGTTATCTGTGTCGGTTCTGAAGACACCCAGGCGCTCACCGGGCTGCAATAATGCGGACGGGCTGGCATAGGTCCAGTTTGACGAGGCATCAGATGAACAGAGTTCCCACTGCGCCATGGACGCACGTGCGGTTGGGACTATGCTTTCGGGCAGAAAGTCTGGATCTGACAGGACGGTGTGCGGGCTGCCATCAGGCATATGAAGACGTGCGGCACCACCGATAATGATTACTCGAAGACCGGCAAGAGATGCGGCGTCCAGGATGGATCGGGTCAACGCAACAATTTCGCCCTCACGCCCGGCTGGTGTGCGCACAGCGCTTATGGCCAGATCCTGACCGGCCATGGCGGTGGCCAATGCCGCAGCGTCCGTAACGTCCGCAACAACCGGCTTGGCACCTTTGGGTAGTTTTTTGAGCCCCGCCTCGTTTCGCACAGCCGCGGTAACGTCATGGCCACGCGAGATCGCCTCAGTCACGACACGAGAACCAACTTCGCCAGTGGCACCAAATACGACAAGTTTCATGAGCATTCTCCTTTAGAGATGAGATGTGAATTGGAAGTTTTTGAAAGTGGGGAAGTGCCTATACGCCCAGCACGCTGCCCAAGCCAGATTGCCGTGAGTACAACTCCGGCTCCGATGATCTGGGTGGGTGTCAAAGTCTGATCAAGAAGCATCCATCCAATAATGACTGCGGAAAGCGGGCTGAGAAAACCAAGCGCTGAAACGGCGCCGGGCTCGATCCGGGAAACGCCTCGGAACCATAAGATGTATGTCAGCGCAGCCCCGATCAGAGTTAGATAGACGATGCCGGTGATATTTTGCGTATTCAATGGCGGCAGTGCAGGTTCAAACAGAAACGCCAGCGGTATCAGCAACAGCCCCCCTGCCGAGAGCTGCCAGGCCGCCAAGGTCAAAAGAGGCACAGGGGCTTGCCACTTCCGGGTCAGAACTGTGCCCGCCCCCATGGAGACTGCGCCTCCGATGCCTGCAATCACTCCAATCGGATCAAGTGAAATCCCCGAACCAAGCACAAGAAGTCCGACCCCAATGATCCCGATCAGAGCCGCGACCACCGCAGATGTCTTGACCGTCGGACCAATCAGCATCGCAGCCAGGAACACGACGATCGAAGGCTGAACCGCTCCGACTGTTGCAGCCACACCTCCAGGCAGTCGGTACGCCGCCACAAATAACAAAGTCCAGAATACCGTGAAATTGAGCGCACCAAGAACGAAGGCGCGCATCCACCAGATGCCCCGCGGCAACTGCCAGGCCAGAACGAGCAAAAGCAGGCCAGCAGGCAACGCACGCAGCGCGGCCAATGTGATTGGATACCCGGCAGGAAGAAATTCGGTCGTAACGTAGTACGTGCTGCCCCAGACCAGCGGCGCAATGGCAGTGACCGCGATGTCTGCGTGACGTTCCATGAGGATTCTCCCATTATCTTGACGTCAAGATACATTTTAATCTCTTGACGTCAAGATAAATCTTCGCAATATGCTTCTATGGACCACGTAGATCGTATCGTTTCGCAATGGAACAAGGCCCGACCCGAACTCGATGTCGGCCCGATGGAAACGATTGGACGCCTCTCCCGTCTTGCGGCACAGCTCAGGAAAGAGATGGAGAAAACCTGGAAGGTTTATGGGCTCAACCCCGCCAGCTTTGATGTCCTGGCGACGCTGCGCAGATCCGGAAAGCCTGAAGGCTTGTCGCCAGGAGAGTTGCTTGAACTGACCATGGTAACCTCAGGAACAATGACCAACCGGATCGACCAGCTCGTCAAGGCAGGCTTGGTCGAGCGCGTGCCAAATCCGGAAGACAAACGCGGCTTCTTGATCCGATTGACCAGGACCGGGTTCTCAAAAATCGAAAATGCCGTCTCAGATCACGTTAAAACGCAACATCGGCTTATGAACGGTATATCACCCGCGCAGCGCGATAACTTAAACTCATTGCTTAGAGCACTGGGCGAAACGGTTGACGTAGATACCAAATAAAACGCAGGTGAACATTGCGCAACTCGATTGAGATTTAACTATACACCCTGCGCAATAAAAACTGATTTATTGCGCTCCCATGTCACAAAATCGACGCCTGCCGCGTCCTGTTTCCGTACACCCCGAATACAGGAGCACCTTATGCAATCCCGTCTCAACCATTTCGCCATTGCCCCGCAACTGATGCAGCCAATGCTCGAAATGGAGGAATGCCTAAAAACAGCGGGCCTTGAGCACAGTCTGATCGAACTGGTAAAATTGCGCGTGTCGCAGATCAACGGTTGCGCTTTCTGCATCCACATGCACACCCATGACGCGCGTGCGCAGGGTGAGAGTGAAGACAGGCTTCACTTGCTGAATGCGTGGCGAGAGTCGTCTCTTTACTCCGAGCGTGAACGCGCCGCTCTTGCCTGGGCCGAAACACTGATCCGTATCGAGCAGAATGGTGCACCAGATCACATCTATCAGGAGATCGCAGCTCAGTTTTCAGATCAGGAAATGATCGCCCTGACGTTGGTAGTGACAACGATCAATGCCTGGAACCGCATTGCTATTGGCTTTGCAACGCCACACTCTGCCGCCAAGGAGGCCTCGGCTGCATGAGTCGTATGACTTCACTCGTCAATGACCAGACATTTGTCGATAAGCGACCGCGCTTGTTCGCGGTCGCTTATCGAATGTTGGGCACAGTTAGTGACGCGGAGGATGTAGTACAGGACGCATTTTTGCGTTGGCAGAGGGTTGATCATACCAGTGTGCGGGACGCGACGGGGTTTCTGATCCGAACGGTGACGCGGTTATGTTTGGATCACATGCGGGCTGCGCGTACTAGACGCGAAACATATCCCGGCGAGTGGTTGCCTGAACCACTAATCACAGATGAGGCCACCGAGCGACTTGATCGTGACGTCTCGGTGGCGCTGCTACTGGCGCTGGAGCGATTATCACCTCTCGAGCGGGCAGCCTTTCTACTCTACGATGTATTTGAGCAGTCATATGACGAACTTGCACAGGCGCTGGAACGCACACCTGAGTCTTGCCGCCAGCTTGTCAGTCGTGCCCGGAAACATGTGCAGCGCAGCAAACCTCGAACGCAGGTTGAGCCGCAAAAGGGCGAAGCCATCGCGAAGGCCTTTTTCAGCGCTGCGAAAAGCGGCGACACCGACGCCCTTACCAAACTACTTGCGCAAGACATAAGATTTGTTTCGGATGGCGGCGGCAAAGTGTTGGCGACACTCAATCCGATTTTGGGCCGAGACAAGGTAATGCGGCTTTTGTCTGGACTGGCGCGCAAACACTCTGATCAACCTGTCCAGCAATGGCAATTCTGCCACCTGAACAATCTGCCATCGATCCTCAGCCACGAAACGGGCGACATTCTGCAAACCACGTCGTTGGAGATCGAATGTGGGATGATCACAGCGATCTACGTCGTGCGCAATCCAGAAAAGACCCGTCATCTGTCCTTCGACGAACACACGCCAATAAGTCGTAACATAATTGATTAGGCTGACAACGTTCCGCCCATTGCGGATGAGGTGGATGGCTCCTGCTCCACCGGCATCGAACGTGCCAAAGTGCAGTTGTTATCGACTGCTAGGAAAGG
>NZ_JBXWMF010000041.1:0-27743 GCF_059609725.1 Ruegeria sp. YTSC199 | reverse complement strand
TAGATTGAAACTACAGCGAGCCTGATCCTCCTAAGCCAATCAAACGCTCGTGTTCCAAATCATTCGATGACGGACAAAGGTTTTGATCCTGCTCGATGAGTTCCAACGCCTCGGGCATCTGGAGCGTGTGGTCGAAGCCTATGACACCATGCGATCGTTCGGCGGCAGGCTCGTGGTGATTTCTCAAACGCTGTCACGCCTGCAGGACATCTATGGGCATGAAGGTGTACGGGCGATGCTGGCAAACGCTGGAACCCAGATGTTTGCCGCCTCAGAGGACTCTGAGGTGCGTGAACATGTGTCCAGGTCCATCGGGGACAAAACGGTCATGAGCAAATCAAAGTCACGGGCGCTGGGTAAAATGGAAATGGGCAGCATATCAGAGCGTGAAGAAGGCATTCGGCTGCTCCGGCCAGAACACGTTGGCCGATTGCCGGAAAACGAGGTTGTGCTGATCCGCGAAGGCAAGATGCCCGTGATTGCAAACAAGATTCGATATTTCGAAGATCCTTATTTCATGCAGTTCTTGGGTGGCAAAACTCCGAAGATCAAAGGCACACACCTCGATCTGGCCGTAGAGCAAGCCAGGGACACGGCAAAGGCGCTGGCTGATGCGAAACCGGCCCCTGCCCCGGTGAAAGAGGTTTCGGAAAAAGATCAGGAACTTCAGGCGGCATTTGATGCGCAGCGCACGGTAGCCAAAAGAAAGAGCAGGTCAGCCAAACAATTGGCGGTGGAGAAGTTGGCGGCGCAACCGTCGCGCCCAGTCGCAAACGCGCAGCACTCCAGTTGAAGGCGTAGATGCCAATCATCGAGCACGAGCTGCAACCATGCTTCGATAGTGAAGTATATTATTTTTGACACTGTGTATAATATTTCATACAAAGCGTAAACAATAATCGACTCACCAGAAGTGTCCTGTCCAAAAGGGATTTCAGAAATGACCTACCAAGATCGCAATACCGTCGTCTCGATCTTCGTGAACCTCGCCGTTAGTGCATTTGTTGTTTCACGGCTTCTGGATATGAATGCCTCTGGATCGTTTGATGGCCCAGACGCTGTGAACAACTGGGCCCGCATGGTGATCTGGCTGATCCCCCTGGGCGTCGTTGCCACCATCATCGGCACCATACTGTTCAACATTGGATTTGCGATTGTTACACACGAACCCAAACCCAGCTTCGTCGTTGATGAACGTGATAAGATGTTCGAGCGCCGTGGCAGCTACGCCACCATTATCTTCGCGGGTGCGGGTTTTGTCTCAGCCGTCGTCGCGATGGCTCTCAACGCATCAGCGCTCACCGGCTTCAACATCATCTATTTCGGAATGGCTTTCGGATCCCTGTCAGCAGATATTGTCAAATTTGCTAGCTATCGGCGGGGGTATTGATCCATGGGCAAGCTCAGGATCACCAACAACATTAGACGTCTACGCTTTGACGCTGATGAAATGACGCAAAAGGAACTCGCCGAAAAGGTTGGAGTCACCCGACAAACCATCGTTGCCATTGAAAACGCCAAATATTCACCAACGCTCGAACTGGCCATCTTGATTTCTCGTGTATTCGACAAGCCCCTCGAAAAAGTCTTCGACATCCAAGACGCCAGCTAAATCATCGCGTCTGCTGCACCCTACCAAAGGATTAGATATGTTCATCAAACCCACCCGGTTCTGGAATCTGATGGCGAGATCCTATGCCCGCCGTCCGGTCCAAAACCAAGCCGCGTATGAATACAAACTGGACATCACTGCAAGACACCTGTCCCCCCAAGATCGTGTCCTGGAATTTGGTTGTGGCACAGGTACGACGGCGCTCATTCACGCCCCAAAAGTCGCCCATATCGACGCCATCGACTATTCATCCGAAATGATCTCAATCGCCCGGGAAAAAGCCGACGCGCAGGGCAGCAAGAACATCAACTTTGAAGTCAGCGCGTTCGAGTGCTGGCCTATTCCGGCGAAGGGTCAACATTATGATGCCGTACTGGCTATGTCGATCCTGCACTTGGTACTGGATCTTGACGCGACACTGGATCGTGTTCGCAGTTCCTTGAAGGAAGGTGGCCTGTTCTTCAGCTCGGCAGTCTGCCTGGAAGGTCTCGAGAAGTTCGTCATACCAGCTCTCGGGACCATCGGCCTATTGCCCAAGATCCGCGTCCTGACGCAAGAAATCCTTGTAGAGCGTATGCAAGCTCATGGGTTCGAAATTGAACAAAAGTGGCGCCCCGAAACGGGTTCGACTGCTTTCATCATCGCAAGGAACAGCGGTTAGCTCGTTCGACTTCTGACAACACTGACCCAGCCGTTCATGCTCGCCGCCGAGAACTGCTGGAGAGAGCCCAGAGCAACTGATGCTGCACCAGGCACGAAGGACAGCATTGTGCAGAAAGCGGGCCTTGCAGAGCCGATAACTGGAGCCAGCTAAGGCTGTTCAATCGCTGACTTAGTAAACCCCAGATCAGTCGGTGGGCAAAATCAAAGAACGTCCAGAAGCTTCGTATACTCGATCCTCAGCACAAAGGCTGACAGTGTCCCTGTTATCGTCGCCGGTATACCCTGCTTCCAAGTATCGAACACTAGATGGCAGAATATCGCTCCAACAGATGTGCAGAGCAACGCAACTGCTCCTAACGGCCCGATCCACGACGATTGAAACCAGATGGCAATTGCCCCGAAAAGTTCCCCGCATCCGACGAGGAACATGATCTGCCTGTTGAGGCCGTAGCTTTCGAACATGCCCAACTGGATCTCAAAGACCTTCTTTTGCCACCCAAAAATCTTGATGGATGAAGCAAAGAGAAAAAATGCAGATAGAAGACCGATGACGATGTTCAGGAGCACTGCTAATCCTTCCGGTTTGATTTCTTGTAGGCTGCTGGAGATAGGCCCGTCCATTTACGGAAAGCTCTGGAGAAAGCTGTTGGGTCGGCATAGCCGAGCCTTTGCGCTGTCTCACCAACGGATTTATTGTCATTTGCCAGCAGGCGTTCGGCTTCTTCCTGCTTGATGCGCGCGATCACTTGGGACGCCGTTTGACCGTAAGGTTCCAGCCGGTTGTTCAGTGTTTCCTGATGAAAGCCGCAAAGGTCCGCAAGCTTTTCTACACCAAATCCTGAATCGGCAAGATGGACCCTGATCAGGCCTTCCAGTCCCGCAAGGAAATCCTGCGGGGCGGCCAGATCCTCATCCATAACCCTGTAGTCTGGGGGGTTTTCCAGTGCCTCTGGTCGTAATCTGTAACTTAACCAGTTGGAGGGAAACCTGATCGAAAAACCTTGAGGATTGCACTTGATTGCCCGAACGCCGTGAAACTGACCGGGCAGCGCATCCGGGTCACTGACGCGAAGAATGACCTGGTTGGGATCCCACCTGAAATCCAGGGCACGGTGCAACAGGGATATCCATATGCTCGTCAGAAACGCATCGATTTGGCTTGGAGAAACCGAAATCTGGAAGTTCCTTTTGGCACTGAAATACGCGTGCTCTCCTTCGACAAAGAGGGATTGCGTAACGGCATTGGATTCCTTGGAAACCGCTTGTGTGAATCTGGTAAAAAAGTCTCCCAATGTTAGGGCTTCTGCCAGCATATCGCCGAGCGGGAGAAATTTGACAAGGTCAACGGATTGCCCGACCCGTGCGCAAAAATCCGTTGAAGTGGCTTCTGCCACGGCCTGATAGATCTGGTAGACGGTATCGTGGCGCAGGAAATTCTTCGGGTCCATTACCTGCGCTTCGTTCAACCCCAGAGGATCAAGAACAAACGCGGGTTCGACCCCCACGCTGCGAAGCGCTGCGACAACCGGACCCGCAACTGAAGCCCTGACGAGAGGCAGCGACTGATCCGTGTTATTACCAAGTCTTCTTGTCATCTCTTCTCCAGAAATTCGCAATATTCCCGAGTGCAGGAAATTCCCACAATAAAATTATGAAATCTTGCAGCTTCCCAAAACTATTTTTCTCGAACCGGTAATCTGTCAGGCATTAAGTTATTCGAATTCTATAATGACTCCTAATTGCGCCTTTTGCGATTCTTGAAGATAGGAGCCCTAATGAACGGATGCCTGATGCGCATACTTGTGCCCGCAGTACTGGCTGCGAGCCATCTGTTTCCAACTCATGCCGCTTCACAGGAAGAAAGTTTCCCGATCCTTTTCACAAATGTTCATGTCTTTGACGGGGTGAACGAGGCGCGGATCGAGAACGCAAATGTTCTGGTCGTTGATAACCTGATCGCCGAGGTCTCGACTAAGCCGCTTGCCGTCGCCAATGCGCAAATCATCGACGGCGGTGCGCGCACGCTGATGCCCGGACTGATCGATGGCCACAACCATATCATGATGCCAGCGGCCCCCAATCAGGCGGTGAACGGCTGGCACTGGGGATATCTCAGTGCTGTCGTGGGCCGCGAGGCGGAGAAAATGCTCCTGCGCGGTTTCACCACGCTGCGAGATACAGGGGGCCCAGCCTACGGCATCGCCAGAGCAATTGACGAGGGTATTCTGCCGGGTCCGCGGGTCTATCCCAGCGGTCACTTCATCAGTCAGACTTCCGGCCACACGGATTTCCGCTCGTTCAACGAAAGCCATACGCGTGACAGAAGCAGCCGCAATGCCTTTGAAAGTGAGTTTGGTTTCATGGCAGACGGCCGGAGCGAAGTTCTCGCATACACCCGAGAAACGTTGCGCCGGGGGGCGACGCAGATCAAGATCAGCGTAGGTGGCGGGGTCGCCTCCGCCTTTGATCCTCTGGACACGGCGCAATTCACCTTCGATGAAATCAGAGCCGCCGTCGATGCGGCCGAGGACTGGAACACCTACGTCTTGGCGCACGCCTATACGGACCGCTCCGTTCTGCGCGCTGTGGAGGCCGGCGTTCGCAGTATCGACCATGGGACGTTGATCTCGGAACTGGACACCATGATCGCGATGCGGGACGCGGGTGTGATCTACAACCCTCAGGCCGTGGCCTTTACGCCAACTCCCGAGAGCGTGGCGTCGCTCCCGCCCGAAACCGTTGAAAAATCACGCCCGGTCGTCGAAGGGCTCGACAGGTCAATGCGTCTGGCAAAAGAAAGCGGCGTGACGATCACCTTCGGAACGGACGTCTTCGGCTCGCCCGAAGCGTTGGCCCGGCAGAACGAAGAATTTGAACTCAGAAAGCAATGGTTCACGTCGCATGAGATCCTGGTCCAGGCCACGTCAAACACCGCGAAACTGGTGGCAATGTCAGGTCCTCGAAATCCTTACACGGACGGACCGCTGGGCGTGATCGAAGCCGGTGCTTATGCAGACTTACTTCTGGTTGAAGGCAATCCGGTGGAAGATGCCGGACTACTGGTCGACTACACAAATAACATCGATCTGATCATGAAGGATGGCGTGATCTACAAGAACACACTCGACTGAGTGTCGCGTGGGGTGAACTTACCTCGGCACCCCGCGCACAAACTAATTTGTCTAAGGGAGAGAGGAACATGAATGCATCAAAACGGTTATTGGCGGCCGCAAGTGTGGTTGCCTTCTCGGCGTCCGCGTCATTTGCGCAGGATGGACCTGTTCAAACCCTGTTCACCAACGTGCATGTCTTTGACGGAATAAATGAGGCCCGAATAGAAAACGCCAATGTTCTGGTTGTCGATAACCTGATCGCAAAAGTCTCACCCGAACCTCTTTCGGTTGCAAGTGCCGAGGTCATCGACGGTGGGGGTCGCACCCTAATGCCGGGTTTGATTGATGCGCATGTGCACATGGCGATCACGGAGCCGGTTGCGGACCTCAGGGACAATTTTGATTGGATGTACTGGGGCGCCGTTTCCACGATCGAGGCGGAAAAGATGCTGTTGCGCGGCTTCACGTCCGTGCGCGATGCGGGTGGACCGGCGATTGGGCTTCAGAAAGCCATCGACCGGGGCAAGGCTGTCGGCCCGCGAATCTATCCGTCCGGCCCTGTGATCTCTCAAACCTCCGGGCATGGCGAGCATCGGCACTACACGGAACCGCACCCAAACTTCGAAGGTGCCTCGCCCTCATTCTTCAACCAGCACGTAGAGTTTCTTGCTGACGGTGTTCCAGAAGTTCTGCGGGCGACGCGGGAAGCGCTGCGTCTGGGCGCATCGCAAATCAAGATCATGGCCGGCGGAGGTGTGTCTTCCAGCGTAGACCCATTGCACACGGTTCAATTCTTACCGGAAGAACTGGAAGCTGCAGTCAAGGCTGCGGCAGATTGGGATACTTACGTTCTTGTGCACGTCTACAATGACGAGGGCATTCTGCGGTCCATCGAGGCAGGTGTGCAGAGCATCGATCATGCACAATTGATGACCGAGGTGTCGGCGCAGGCGATCAAGGACGCGGATGTTTGGGTTGTGCCATTCTTCTCGCTGCTGGGGCTGGATGCCGAAACAGTCACCAAAGCGCTTGGTCCGTTGGCTGCGCCCAAGTTCCTCGAGGTTCAGGGCGGGGCGAGAAACCAGATGCGGTTGCTGAAAGAATTCGGGATCGAAAAAGTCGCCTTTTCAACCGACATTATTGGGGATCCTGTCGCTCTCACAAAACAGAACGATGAGTTCAAGTACCGTCTCGAACAATGGTCGTCCTACGAAGTTCTTATGCAAGCAACGTCTAAAGCCGGTGAGTTGTTGGCCCTGTCAGGCAAACTCAACCCCTATCCCGAAGGCCAGCTCGGTGTGATTGCAGAAGGTGCGTATGCCGACATTCTACTGGTCGATGGCAACCCGGTCGAAGACGCGATGATCATGACCGACTACGAGAACAACTTCGATCTGATCATGAAAGACGGCGTGATCTACAAGAACACGCTGGAATGACTCTTGGACCGGCGGAGGTGCCTCCCTTTGTCGGCTGTTGAACGAAAAGGATGAGCCTATGAAACGACTTCTATTGTCCGCATTTGCAAGTGCGCTGGTAGTCGCGACCGCCGTGAGCGCCGAAGAAACTCGCAGCCGATACTATCTGGGGATCGGAGAGCCGTCTCCCGAAGCTTGGCAGATCATGATCGAAAACCCCACCGACCGGGGCGAGGGCATGGGGGCCGCGCTCGAGGCAATGGGCGGTGAGATGATCAGCTATTTCTGGGGCATGGCCGACGGCCGGAACTACGTCACCGTGCGGGTGCCGGACGATCCTAGTATGGTGCAGGCAATGTACGCGGCCCGCCTCAGCCAGGGCGTTCTGAAGAACTACACCTTCATTGAATTGATGACGAGCGCCGACATGGTTGAGGCGCTGAAACGGGTGCCGGAGTTTACGACACCGGCGGAGTAATGTTGGCCTCTGATCATGAAAGACGGCGTGATCGATAGGAACAAACTCGATTGAGTGTCGTGCGGCGGGAATACACCTCGCCACAAGGTAAGTCTTTAGAAAATCGAAACAATCGAAACTGGGAGAACTTCACCATGCAAAACAGACGCGCATTTTTGAAAACTGCTGGCGCAGCAGCTGCCCTGTCAGCTACCTGCGGAAAAATGACATGGGCCAGTGAATTTAGTCCAGTTTGGGAGTCCAGTGACAAGGCAGCCCAATTCCTAAGGGACATTGTTGCCATCGACTCGCTGAACGCGAACTTTGAGCAAACCGCCACACGCCCAGAAATGTGGGACGAATATTACACCAGAGCACTCGACGCAGGCATAACGGCAACGGGTGTTACGACCGCGCAAGGCATCAACGACTTTGACACTTTTGCGCGTGAAACAAGCTACAATCTACGCAAAATCGCTGCGGATGATCGATTCATGGTAGTGCGTACAGCAGGCGACATCCAGCGAGCCCAGGACGCGGGAAAGTATGGCTTTTTCTGGAACTCGCAGTCAGCGGAAATTCTTAACAATCAGCCGGACATCTACATGCCCGTGGCAAAGTCGATGGGACTTGGCACAATGGGCTTGGCCTACAACGAGCGTCAGCGTGCGGGTGATGGGAATTTTGTCCTGAACCCAGGGCCAATCTCGGCCTATGGCAAGACAGTCGTCGACGCGATGCAAAGGCATGGAGTGCTCGTCGACACGTCACATGCCAGCGAACCCACCGCACTTAGTACCATCGAATTTGCAAAACAAATGCGTCCCGACTTACCTGTAATCGAAACGCACTCTTCCGTGCACGCTCTCTACTCTGGCTATCCTGAGGGAGAAATCCGCCTGCGGACAAGTTCCGATGAGCGGATTCAAGCGGTTGCAGATACCGGAGGTGTGGTTAGCCTTTGTATGTTGCCTTTCATAATGATCAGCCCACAGACAGAGCTCACTCGTCCTCAGGACGTTGTCGACCGAATTGACTACATGCGGGATTTGACAAGCATCGACAACGTTGGACTCAGCTCCGACGACGGTTTTGACTGGTCTAAGATTTATGAGTTTGGGAAGTCAAATCCAGAACAATTCGACGACGGCGGACTCAGTGCAGCGGTAAACAAATTGGCCACAACTGGCATCGGGGAAGCCGCGAAAATCTATGCGGCCATTATCGATGAAATGTGGTTGCGCGGGTACTCTGACGAGGACGTCAAGAAAGTGATGGGAGGCAACTTCACGCGCATCTTCGAGCAGGTTTGGGGGTAGTCGATAAGAAAAGCGAGACATGACTTCCCATCGCTTGATAAGGTGGTCGGGTTATTGCTCACCCGACTAGCCCTTGCGTTTTTGCTTGTGCTCTTTGCGCAGTCCGCTCTCGCACATAAGTTCGAGTTGGGCGATGCACGGTTGTCCATTGAAGGCGAAAGCTATCAGATTGCCGTAAGCGCCGACTTGATCGAGGCTTTCGAGCGGCACTTAGGCTTGAACGGATCCGACCGATTTCTTGTTGAGCAGGTGCGCGGGCTGGATCTCGGCACAATCGAAACCACGCTGTCAGAAATACGTGCAGAAGTCTCCGAAGAGACGCTCATATGGTTCGACGGCAATACGGCCGAATTGCGGGCATTGTCCTTTCCATCTCCGCGCGATATCCGTGCTGTTCTCGACAGACCACCGGACAGCACTGAATACCGCTTGGTTTTCGTCGGTTATGGTGACGCTCCGCAAGGTGCCAGCGCAGTAAGTATCAAAATGTCGCCTTTACTTGGGGATATGCGGCTTGAAGTGTCGGTCCCAAGTGTCACGCTGCTGCAGGCTGGACGAACCAGCCAGACACTGAACCTTATTGGGTCCCAAGAAACAACACTGAGCTCAGCAGTGGCCGACTTCTTGTATTTCACATGGCAGGGGATCATTCACATCGTCCCTTACGGGCTGGATCACATCTTGTTCGTACTCTGCCTGTTCCTATTTGCGCAAACGGTCCGCGACCTGATCTGGCAGGTCACGGCTTTTACCGTCGCGCACTCGGTGACACTGACCCTCGGCTGGCTAGGCTTCGTTGATTTGCCAACAGGGTTCTTTGAACCTTTAATTGCCTTGTCCATTGTATATGCCGCTGTTGAAAACATATTGCGCAACAAACCAGGCGGTGCCCGCTTCACTCTAATTTTCTTCTTTGGTTTGCTCCATGGGTTCGGTTTTGCGTCAGTTCTAGAGGAGATTAGCCCATCAGGCGGCCATTGGTTGACCCGGCTAATTGGATTCAATGTAGGCGTTGAGATTGGCCAGTTGGTTGTCATAGCGGCGGCCTTTCTGGCTGTTGGACTTTGGCGCAAGGAACCGTGGTACAGATCGCTCATCGTGGTACCCGTGAGTTTTGTCATCGCTTTGGTGGGCGCCTTCTGGACTGTCGAGCGGGCTCTTGCAGCGTTGACATAATACGTGAGCATCAAGTCTATGGTTTTTGATTGTCCGCTATTTGTCAGAAGCCGTCTCCGAGCCAATGCGAACCAAAGGCTGCATTGTCCGCGTCTGTTGAGTTCCGACATGGTGCAGCGAAGGTTGATGTTTCCCGAACCAGCCTTTCGTGCCAATCACGGCGAAGGTGTCAGGAAGCCCACTTTGATCGATGCTGCGCGGTGCCCCAATGACGGCGACGCGCAAAACCAGACTTTGCAAATTTACGAGAACGGCTCAAAAGAAATTGCCTTTCACCAAACGGCGAACATTCTGGGGTGTCGTCAGGCAAACTAACCGTTCGCAGTATTCCAACAGAATCTCTGTGCGGAACCCGGAATTGCGTTAAAGTTGCGTAAACAACGTTGGTTCCTCACTTTGAGACGAAATCATCCAAAGCAATATTGAAAGAAAATAGAATGAAACGCCTGTTTCCATCTCTGCCGGAGAACGCGACACTTGGAAGTGTCTATCAAGCCTTTCCAGACAAACTTTCTCCGCTTTGTGCGTACGAAAGTCTTGTGATGAGGGGCGAGAGCGACCTCTCGGTTGCCGAACGTGAATTAATTGCAGCCTATGTCTCGGGTTTGAATGCTTGTGCGTATTGCCTTGGAGCACACATCGTTTTCGCCAAAGCCTACGGAATTGAGGTCGAGACAATCGAGGCACTGATGGAAGATCGCGATACGGCACCCGTCGAGGATCATCTCAAACCGTTACTGGCATACATTGAAAAGCTTACTGTCTCGCCATCACGAATGACGGAAGCCGACGCAAATGCGGTCTACGCGGCAGGCTGGTCGGAGAGTGCGTTGTTCGATGCTATACAGGTCTGTGGTGTCTTTAGTCTCGTGAACCGCTTCATAGAAGGAACAGGTGTCCAAAGTCCTGGCAACGATCCAAGGCAAGCGGATGAGGCCACATTAATCCGATACCGCAGTGACACCTTCTACACCGATTTTGGACGGGAGAATGGCCTCGACATTCCTTGAATTGATGTTGTTTTAACTTTCGAACAGTGACGAAAAACTGGTCCAACAAGAAGTCAGAAGCGTCCTTCGCTCTCGGGGTTGTCCCATTCGTTGGATCAAGTCGGCGCCGTTAGTTATATTGGTGGATCTATGTTCAAGCCTCGATGATCCGTCCGGCTTTTCGTAGATAACCCATTTTCTGATAAGGTTTGGAGACTTGTGGGCTTTGTAAGGGGGGAGAGTTGCTTAAGTTTGACGCTGAGACAACGAGATTACTTGAAATTGCCTATCAGGGAGCTGAGTTGACACGGCGAAGACAGGCTTCATTTGATGCGCTGTGCCCTGCTCCCGGTGAAACTATTTTGGACATTGGTTGTGGCAACGGTCTGTTAACGGCAGAGTTGGCTCGCGCAGTTGGCTCGGATGGTTATGTCATCGGGATCGACCCAAGCGAGGACATGACAGCAGCCGCAAAAGAACGATGCAGCGACTACGCAAACGTGGAGTTTCGTGCAGGTTCCGCAAATCACTTGCCCATTGAGGATGAACGTGCTGACAAGGCCGTCTCGGTACAGGTCTTTGAGTACATCGAAGACGTAGACGGTGCATTGGCTGACACGCTGCGGTGCGTCAAACCCGGTGGGCGCCTTGTCATCAGCGATCTACACTTTGGCAGCTTGATTTGGTTCAGCGACGAGCCCGACAGAATGCAAAAGATGCTGACATCCTGGAACCTGCACTTTGTGAGTGGTTCCGTCCCGGAAAGACTGCCCGCACTGATAAAGGCTCGTGGTGACCGCGTGGAAGATGTCTTGTCGTTCACAATGACAGATCACCAGTTAAAGCCTGATGGTCTCGCAATCATGATGATGCACCTCATGAAGCAATACGCTGTTGCAAATGGCCATGTTGATCCCGCTGTTGCGCAATCGTGGTTTGACGAGCAGCTCAGCCTTGCAAAAGTTGGACGCTTCTTTTTTTCGATGACCCAATTTATCGTCATGGCGCGTAAAAGGGATTGATAGACCGAAATGACTTGGCCTCGGTTCTTCCGCGGGCTCGCTGAAAGGCACGGTTCAAGAGCCCCCCTCAGGTATCGTTGTCGTCGTGATTGGTGCTGCAATCTTTTGTCCGAACTTAATTGTCGCCGTTGAAGCCCCAATGAAGGGCCAGACGTGCAGCCATTGATCAGGCGTTCGAACGACCGCAGCGAAAGACGTAATGCACAGAAGGTCTCGTGTTGGTGCTAACTCTATGGCTACAACACAGGTACGTGGCTGTCACTTCCAGCTTGCAGCTGCCTTTGGTGTGATCCAATCGCCATACCCGGCCGATTGTCACCAAATGTCGTCAGAACCTTCCCGGATACAGATTCATCATGTTCTGCACGTCCAGTTCACTCAAAAATGCGTCCGGATTACTCCAGATCACGTCGTTAATATAGTCGCGTTCTGAGTGAAGATCGTCGGCTGTAGGCCGTGATTCCCGGTTTTCGGGGAGGCCTCTCTTGGTCCAACCAAACAGTCCACCAAATACGGTCCAGATGCTGGGTGACATTGTATGGGAAGCCATCTCGTGGTCCTTTCCGACTTACTTGCGCTGTCGCAACAAGAGTAACTGTTCACCCGTTTTTCTGGTATCCAGCACAAAATTGTGCTGATCTAAAAAAATGAAGAACGGGTTCCGAAACTGGTCGGATATTCGCGTGTTCCTCTCTGTTTTCAGAGAAGGATCGACGCTTGCGGCCTCCAAAAAGCTACAGGTCTCCCAACCAACGGTTGCCCGGCGCATTGATGTTCTCGAAAAAGAAACGGGGTTGACGCTGTTTGAGCGCGGTACGCACGGGTTCAAGCCGACGCGAGAAGCGCTGCGCCTTGTTCCCCTCGCCGAAGCAATTGAGGCTTCAGTCCTCGAATTTACCGACTGCGCGAAAGAATTGACGTCGACACAACCCATCCGTATCACCGCTTATTCGGCAAACTTCTCAGCACGCATGATCGAAATCGTAAACGCGTTTTCCGCCGACAATCAGGATGTCGCATTCGAGTTTTTGTCCAGCGTTCGGGCGCTGGACCTGATGGCCGGGGAGGCAGACATAGCGTTGCGCCTTGCGAGAACCGATCCTGATCCTGACCTGATCTGCCGGAAGATTAGCACGGCACGCTGGTCTTTGTTCGGCAGCAAAAACTACGCGGACAAATTTGGCCTGCCGGGGTCAACAAATGATCTGGCCGGGCATCAGTTTGTTACCTTTCAGCGGGACGATGTACCGAATGTTTTCCACGAATGGTTGACCAATCACGTGGCACCGGAACAGATCGTCATGTCTTTCACTGAACTGGAGCTAATGCATGCGGCGATCAGATCAGGGCAAGGTCTTGGGATCAGTAATGTCAAGCTGGTTGAAGCAGACATGTCTTTTCTCCGATGCTTCGACGAAATCCCCGAACTTGCGGTGCCGCACCTAATGCTCATTTCGCCGGAAGCCTATCGTCGGCCAGAGGTTAGAGGCTTCGTTAAGTTCTTCGCACCTCGATACGCTGCAATCTACAAGTAGTGATCGAGTAAAAAAGAACTGATGCTATACTTTGTGAAACGCGGACAAGCTCTTTTGCATTTAAACGAGTTCAGCGGACAAAGAGAGCGCCGGTTTAAACCATTCCTCTCCGCACAGGGGTTTCAGGACGTTTCAATCGGAAGGCTTTGATCGGCGCTCCACTCAGCCCAAGAACCATCATAGAGGCGCGACTTGTCGAACCCCATGTGGCGAAGCGCAAGGAGACCGCAAGAGGCGGCAATACCGCGACCGCAATACGCGATAACCTCGTCGTCGGTTTGAATTCCCTTGTCCTGATAGTGCTGAAGGAGGCGGAGGCGATCCGCCAACCTGAATGAGCCTCGTTCCTTTAGTTTCGCTGCCCGCTCAGCAATGGGTGTGTGTGCCAAATCCGGATCGATGTTCGATATCGCCGGTATGTTGACGGCACTGGGGATATGTCCCGAGCGACCTCCCCATGTGTGAAGGCCGTCGCCTCGGAAGAGGTCGTTTGGCAGAAAGTCCACAATTCTGACTCCGGGCTTACCTATCGCGTGCAGAACATCAGCTTTGTGGGCAATCCAATTACCCTGCACTGTTGGTTCAAAGTCACCGTGCTCAACGGTTAGATCGCCAGTTTCAGTGGGTCGACTTTCGAGTTTCCATTGCTGCAAGCCGCCGTCCAAGACCTGCACGTTTTTATGTCCATAGTGCGAAAGTGCCCACCAAAGACGCGCGGAAGCCAGCGGAAGCCCGGAGTCATCGTAGACCACGACATGACTGTCGTTGGAAACACCCAACTCGCGCATCTTTTCCCCAAAATCCTCTGGCCCAAGCATCATATCGGGAACGTTCTCAGTGCCGTCTGCAAGCTCTGTCGACATGCCAACATACACTGCGCCAGGAATGTGCTCGGCTTGGAACTCGCTCCTATCGTCATAGGCCACGCCCTTGCCGTTTTCCTCCCTAAACTTCCAGCGAACATCAATGATGCGCAGTTTCGGGTCAGTCAGGTTATTTGCCAACCAAGCCGTATCAATGAGTGGGCGATTGTGTATTACCATCCCTACGTTCTCCTCTAACCGGACGTGGGTCGAGCCGTATGGAATAATCCTCAAAATTGCTTTCGGAGTCCAATTTTGGAAAATCTGGATTTGGTGAAGCAACTATGGTTTGAACGAAATTTCGATGATTTTAGGAGGCTTCTGAAAGAAACTGATGCTGAAATCGTGGCACCTCGAAACGTCGATTTCCTTTGACTCGTTTATGGTTAAGCATGCTCATTTAGCTCACTGACGGACAGGTTTGGAACAGATAGTGGAAGGTTTGGATGCTCGAAGATCGGTACGGAAGCCCGCTAACCACAACATCACAAACTGCACGTGACGCCTATGTTGAAGGCATCGACCGTTTTCTGGGTGCTTTTGACGATGTTGAAGAAGCTTTCCGTTCTGCAATGCAGGCAGATGATAGTTTTGCCATGCCCCATGTTGGCCTTGCACGCTATCTTGTAACCGTCGGGCGCGGACAAGATGCAAAGCGAGAATTAGCCGTCGCAAAGGAACTTTCGCAAGGCGTCAGCCCGCGCGAAGCCGCCCAGATCGAACTTATCAACGATCTCATTGAGGGGCGTGCACCGCAGGCTTACAGGCGCATCCGAGATCACGTCGCAGACCATCCGCGAGATATTTTGCTGGCTCAGACATGTACCAGCGTATTTGGCCTAATAGGGTTTTCAGGTCAGGCTGGACGCGAGGCGGAGCAGCTTGTGTACACAACCATGTTGAAGCCACACTATGGCGACGACTGGTGGTTTCTCTGCCAGCATGCGTTTGCCCAGATGGAGGCCGGACAGATCGGCCCCGCCGCGGAAAACATCGAGCGCGCGCTTGAGTTGAGGCCAGACAGCGCGCACAGTGCACATGTCAGGGCCCATCTCTACTATGAGAACGGGGAGACGGACGCTGGCTACGCTTATCTGCGCGAGTTCTGGCAAGACTATCCCTTCACAGCGTATCTGCACTGCCATCTCAGTTGGCACGAAGCTCTATGGGCGCTTGAGAGCGGCGATGTGACGGGTATGTGGAAGCTGTTTGATGATTACGTTTCCCCCGACCGACCTCCTGCGCCGCCACTGAACGTTCTGACTGATAGTGTGGCAATTGTTCACCGCGCCTTTTTGGCTGGTGAGCAAATTCCTCAGGAGCGTTGGCAACAACTCAGCGACTATGCTGTTCAGTTCTTTCCTTCACCTGGCTTGGCTTTTGCGGATGTTCACGCTGCTCTTGCGCATGCGATGGCTGGAAACAGAGAGCGTCTGGAAACAACCATTGACGGCGCAAAGGGCCCCGCAGGCCCCACCGTTGCCTCTGTCGCAGGCGCATTCCGTGCGTTGGCGGATGGAAATGCGGATGAAGCGATTGAGAAATTTGTAAGTGTCATGTCTGAGCACGAACGCCTTGGCGGCAGCCGGGCGCAACGCGACATTGTCGAGTTTACGTTGGCTCATGCGCTTGCAATTTCCGGGCAATCGAATGAAGCTCGACGCATTCTCAACATGCATCGACCGCATACCTCTCACGACCACGCGGTAGCTGGTTTGGCGAAGTAGGATGCCTATGTTCTTTGATGTCCGCTATGAGCGCTTGTCCGCTTCAGGTTCGATGTCGATCAACCGATGTGTCTGCTTCTCGGGCTCTAGACAGCTCGCTGGTGAAGGTCCGTTTCGGGCTGCGACAAGCCAAGTATGCAACCCGCAGAAAATGACTGCTGTGGGCCAAAGCTGCCGAAAACTGACCCGGTCCTAAGATGTTTTGTCAACCGCGGGCGCGCATCTCCAAAGCGTCTTGTGTAGTTAGAATGTTTCCCGCGTAACCCCATGAACCGCTGCTTACTTCTAGCAACCGGACAGACGTTCCATTTTGTATTGTTTGCCCGGCGACTTCGCCGAAGGCCTTGGTGACATTTTGTATTATCCTGCCTTTTTCTTCTGCCGAAAACACACCTTCAAGCACCTGAATTTCAATTGAGGGCATCGCACACTCCATTTCTTAAGACTTACCAAAATGCTGGTCTATACTTGGCCGATTGTTCCACAAGATGACATGCAATGCCCATTCTTGTAAGAATTCTATGCAATTTCGAGAGGAGCAACCACATGTCAGCAATGGTTTCATTTCGCTCGGTCGTTGATCCAACGGATTGCGATTTTCTTGGACATATGAATGTTTCGAGGTACTTCGCCGCATGTTCCGACGGTGTACTAGCCATTCAATCTGAAATGGGGTTAACCGCAAACGATATGCGTACGGGACGCCGGGTTTCATTCGCCGTTGTCAACGCCCAAAGCGATTTCCGCGCAGAGCTTACTGCTGGCGACTCGATACGGCTGGAGACAGAAGTTGTAGCGATTGGCTCTAAATCCATGACCTTTAGGCATCGGCTTTTTCGAGTTGACGGCAACAAGATGGCGTTCGAAACCGAATTCAAATGCGTGCTGCTAAGCCTTGAAACCCGCCAGGCCACAGAGATTCCCGATGACGTTCGCGAAAGTGCAACCAAATGGTTGGAGAACCCAAACTGAATGACCAGAAAGTCCCGAAATACCGTGGTCTACTCCGACCAATCTTAGTGCCGTATATCAATCGGCGGCTTTGTCCGGAGACTGTGTAAAAACTCTGACTGTCCGGCGAAAAACGCCGAAAACAGCCTCTATGTGTGTTCTCTCGCACTTCTAAGAGAGCTTTTGCACAGGCGCCGAAATCGAGCGCGACGAGAGAGCTCATGGGCCGGAGTTTTCATACAGCCTCTCCGCATCGCTAGAATACCAAAGCTTGGTTTTGAAGGTCCGGTTCGGGCTGACTGTGTTGAAATACTCAAAAAACTGGAAAGCCTAAATTTTCTGCGAACCTCGATCAATCGCAATAGATCACCACCGATATCGATGACGAGCGTTGAGACACTCGCTGGCGGCCAGCAACTGATTTAGGCCGACCTTTCGGCTAAAAATTTCAATCGGGCCTGTAAGGGCAATTTTGCATTCGAATTTGCGCGAACTTGGATTTTTTCAACACAATCGGCTGGGAGTATTCGTTCAGGTCCAGTGTTTCAGCAGTTAGGTTCTTTTCGTTTTTTACCGTAGCGTCCACCGATCAAGCGTGCATACCAGATTGTGTTTTGACGTTTCTTGGAATGGCGAACCTTTCTGACGTAAACTTCACCAATGGAACGTCGACTTGCCGCGATCTTGGCCGCTGATGTGGTTGGTTATTCACGCTTGATGGGCGCGAATGAGATCGGCGTTTTGAACGCTCTCAAAGCACTTCGTTCGGAGCTGTTCGATCCACAGGTTGAGAAACATCATGGTCGCATCGTCAAACTAATGGGTGACGGAACGCTCGTGGAGTTTGCTTCGGTCGTTGATGCAGTGAACTGCGCGGCTGAAATCCAAGCGAAACTGGCGAAGAGAAACGACAACCTGTCTCCTGAAGAGCAGCTTGAATTGAGGATCGGCATAAATCTTGGCGACGTGATGATCGATGGCGATGACCTTTATGGTGACGGTGTAAATGTCGCGGCACGGATTGAGGAGTTGGCGGAGCCTGGTAGCGTTTGCGTGTCTGAAGTTGTTGCAACTCAGGCAGCCGGCAAAGCTAACGTTGGTTTCGAATACTTGGGCGAAACCCGCCTGAAGAACATTTCTGAGCCGGTGCGAATTTATCATGTAAATCCTCAGAGCCGAGCAATCAGCCGCCGCAGCTGGGTTAGGAGCCGTGGCGTTCAGGTGGCAATAGGCGGAGCGCTTCTGATCACTGCGGCATTTGTGGTTTGGCAAGGCATGCATCGCTGGGGTGCCAATGAAGCCGTTCCTTTTGACGAGGCTACGGCTCTGACCCGGCCTACAGGTCCTACGATAGCGGTTTTGGCGTTCGAGAACCTAAGTGGAAACCCGTCGAAAGATTACTTGTCCGATGGCATCAGCGAGGATGTGATTATCGAACTCGGACGCTATCGCGACCTCAACGTCTTATCGCGGCACACCACTTTCTCCTACCGCGGGCAACATCAGGATGTGCGCGGTATCGGTGAAGCCTTGGGTGCCGATTTGGTGCTTGAAGGTACGGTACGACAAGCGGGTGATCGTCTGCGAGTTACGGCACGCCTGATCGACACCCAGAGCAGAGCGCAGGTCTGGTCCGAGGCGTTCGATGAGAACCTTACGACCGCCAATCTCTTTGATGTGCAATCTCGGATCACCGAGCGCGTTGCAGTTGCGATTGGTGACACGCGCGGCGCCATCAGGCGAACAGACGAAAGGCGGGCACGGGCAAAACCGCCGGAACGATTGTCGTCGTATGAATGCACCATGTTTTATGACGATTTGTACGATAGACCGGATGTGCAGAAGCGGGTCCATGGTTGCATTGAAAGGGTAATCACGGAAGAGCCGGATTATTGGCGCGCCTGGGCGCAGCTGGCCGAGGCATTGCGTGTAGATCTAAGCTTTTTTGGGGATCGCTATGCTGGCACATATGAGGAAAAACTCAACCGAGCTTTGGCTGCCGCCAACGAAGCCAAGGCACTCAACCCAAACTCGGCCCGTGTCCGACTTATCTTGGGTATTCTTCTGCTCATGAATGGGGATCGCGACGGCTTTTTCGCCGAGGCGGAGGACGCGCTCGCTATTGGAGGCGACCGCAGCGTGGAGGCGGAATTCGGCTACTGGCTGGTCTGGACCGGGCGTTTCGATCTGGGCGCGGCGCTCCTGAGGCGGGCTATCGACCTCGACCCAGGATCGACCATCAAGGACTGGCATCAAGCGCTCTCGGAATACCACTTTCACAAGGGCGAGTACGAACTTGCACTTGCCGAAGCGCGAAAGGGCGTGCTTCTGGATTATTGGTGGTCGATGATTCCCGAAGTTACCGCTCTCGCCAAACTCGGAAGCGCGGACGAACTTGAGCGCGCCCGCAACCGGCTTGAATCCGCGCGTCCCGGCGTGAAAATCGCCGACATTGTTTGGGTGTATCGCCGTTACCAGCGTCCGGACGCTCTTATAGCGCCCTACGTTGATGCCTTCCGGAAGGCAGGATTGCCGGAGGGCACTTATCGAGCATTGGATTTGAACGACCGAGGCTAAATCGTTGTCGGTCCCGGAAGCAGATTGCGCGCTCTAGATTGACTATATTTTGGTCTGAAAAAATGGACCTACTACGGCGTTATTCCGGTGGCCGCTTGGTCCCGCACTTCGGAAACTGAAAGGCAGGGTGAAAAAGCCTGCTCTGGACTGATAGTCGTACTTGCGAGATTTTTTCAATAAAGGCCGCTGGGAAGCGGCCTAAAAAAATTATACCTTAGTAGCTTCAGCGATGGCGAGCGTGTCTTCAATATCTATGCCTAGCAGCGGGTTGTGCCAAAGCCGTCCATGCAGGCGCGAGCCGATTTGTGCTATGATCACAGCTGAGGGAATCAAAAGCCGAGTCATCGATTGATCACCTCGCACCAAGGGAGTTTCAATGAAAACGATGTCTTTCAGGCTGATACCCAACCCAAACGACATGGTGGCCTCGGATTTCACCGATCCTGGCTCCTTCACGACCAGTGATACGAACGAAAGAAACTGGTTCAAGTTTGCAAACGAAGACGAGACTATTCTCTCGGGCGTTTGGGAATGCCCACCCTGTCGTGAAGAGATCGATGCCTATCCGGTACATGAAATGATGACCGTGATTTCTGGGTCCGTAACACTGACGCATCCTGACGGAGACGCCGAGACCTTCACGGCTGGCGATACGTTTTTCATCAAAAAAGGGAGCAGGTTGATCTGGGAGATCACAGAAAAATTGCGGAAGTACTACATGATCGTCTCTTAGGAAGTTCGTATTGCGAAGCGATCCCTGCGATCAACCTATGATAAAAACAGACTCGAAACATACATTCTCCGGTTGCTGCACGAATGGTAGCTATGGGTTGCGAACGGTGTCCTAGAGCCCTGAGCGGGCTTCGTAATCAGCCAGTTGGAGTGAAGAGCCGCATCTACTATTGTCAAAGCATGTCGAGCAAGGGACAACAATTGCAACGAAAGTTGGCGGCAATACTGGCCGCGGATGTCGTTGGATATTCGGCGCTCATGCACAAAGATGAGCAAGCCACACTTCTAATGCTTGATCACCTGGAAAGTGACATTGTCACCCCAACAATAGCGGGCCAATCAGGTCGGGTCGTGAAGAGCATGGGTGATGGTTGGTTGGCGCGATTTGACAGCGCGGCGCAAGCTGTGACCGCCGCAATGCAGCTACAAGAGCAGTTGGCTGAACACTCGTTAATGAACATGCGGATCGGTGTTCATGTGGGAGACATCACAGAAAAAGGTGACGACATCTTGGGTGACGGTGTAAACATTGCCGCGCGCCTTGAGAGAATTGCGCCAACCGGTGGCATCGCTATTTCTGAACCCGTACACTTGAACATTGAACACACTCTGGCAGACGCGTTTAAAGCTGTAGGGAAGAAGAAGCTCAAGAACATCGAGCGCAGCCTGGATGTGTGGATTCACGATGGACCGCACCAGGGCGCATCGCAAAGCTCGCATTCTTTCACAGAGACGAGCTTGCCAAAGCTCTCCATCCATCCTGTGACGTGCAGCGACCAACGCACTGAACTAAAGGAAATGGCCGCAGCTCTCACTTCAGATTTCGGTTCTTATTTTCGAACGATCAACT
Organism: Ruegeria sp. YTSC199; assembly: GCF_059609725.1. Classification (NCBI taxonomy): domain Bacteria; kingdom Pseudomonadati; phylum Pseudomonadota; class Alphaproteobacteria; order Rhodobacterales; family Roseobacteraceae; genus Ruegeria; species Ruegeria sp. YTSC199. Next base: position 6,739 of record NZ_JBXWMF010000041.1, on the reverse strand, counting down.
GGTTAAACGCGGCGATATCCTCCACGGAGCCACCAGAGGGATATACGCTTCGCGGCATGCTGCGTAGACACGGTGACCGATTGCGTTTGGAAGCCCGCTTAAATGACCCTTCTGGTTCTGAAATCTGGACTCAGAAGTTCGACGGTTTGGTCGAAGCTATCTTCGATTGGCAGGACGAGGTCGTAGAAAAGCTGTTGGATGCGGTTAGTGGGATCTTGATTCAGTCTGAGACCGCAAAACTCTCCGCATTGCCAGAAGTCGAACTGACCGCCGAGCAGTGCGTCCTGATGGGCATGATCGCTTGGTCGGATGCCGGTATCGACAGCTACGAAGAGACGTTGGCATATCACGCCAGGGCCATTGAGGCTAAACCAACCCTCGCTGCCGCCTATGCCGAAGCCATTTGGACAATGAATGGCGCAAGAACTTATGATCTTCGTCGCGAGCTGTCATCTTACTATGAGAAATTGCCACGCTGGATCGAGGCCGGACGGCAGATGGCAGGGCAAAGCCCAACGCTTGATCTGAGTGTTGCAGTGGCTGACTACAATGTGGATGGGGATGCGGATCGACTTTCCGTGGCGCTTGAGCAAATCCGGCAACGAGCGCCATTAGATGCCCGCCTGCATTTGTTTATGGGTTGGGGATACAACTGGGCCGGGTTTCCTAAAATGGCATTGAGTTGCTTTCAGACGGCGCTTCGGTTGGGCCGATATGGAGCCGTTTTCGTGGGTGCTTCCGGAGGTGCCGCCACCTCTTGCGTAATGCTTGGTCGAGATCATGATGCTATCGCCTTTGCAGAAGCAGGTCTGCGCTTCTCAAAAAACTATGCCGCGCTCCACAGCACGAGGGCCGCTGCTCACGCAATGCTTGGGGAGCCTGAGAAAGCGTCCGTGGCTTTGGCGCAAATGCTGCAAATGGAACCTAGTGAAACGATTTCGAAGTGGCGTAGCAACGTGGACTATGGCGGTTCTGACGGCGCTGAACGCTATTTTGAGGCACTTCGCCGGGCAGGGTTGCCAGAATAGCGGTGCCGGAACCAAGTCGCGCTGACAAATCCGGCAGATTGATCGCGCATCTTGGTAACTGCAAAGCTCGGGTTTGAATGTCGGGTTTGGGCTTATCTTGTTGAAAAAATCTTCCTTGATCGACGTGCAAGTCGCTGATTCAATTCCTGTACTGAACAGGAGAATGAGCGATGATGGGGCCAAGGCAGCAAGCACAAGGGTCACTGTTCTACGAGTTCTCGGTTGAGGATCATGTCCCGCAAGACCATATTCTTCGAGGTATAGATCGGTTCGTTGAACTGTCTGATATCCGCCGGCACCTTGCTGCGTTCTATAGTTCGACTGGCAGACCGTCCGTTGATCCGGAACTGATGATCCGGATGCTGCTGATAGGCTACGTGATGGGCATCAGGTCCGAGCGACGGCTCTGCGACGAGGTGCATCTCAACCTCGCTTACCGCTGGTTTTGTCGCCTAGATCTCACTGATCCGGTGCCGGACCAGTCGACCTTCTCGAAAAACCGGCACGGTCGTTTCCGAGACAGTGATCTTTTGCGGCATTTGTTCGAGACGGTTGTAGCGCGTTGTATCGAGGAAGGGTTGGCCAGTGGGCAGCGCTTCGCAGCTGACGCCAGCCTGATCCAAGTTGATGCCAACCGGCAGAATTCCTCACCGCAGCGGGATTGGGCACCTGAGAAAATCATCCCTGAAGAAGCACCCCCGCGCCGTTAGGGAATACCTGGATACGTTGGATGACGCCGCCTTCGGTGCAGCAAGTGCGGTGAAACCGAAGTTCACCTCGCACTCCGATCCGGCCTCTCAATGGGCTGGCGCGCGGGGTGGGCCCGCCTATTTTGCCTATTCAGCCAACTATCTGATCGACACGGACAACGGAGTGATCCTGGACGTGGAAGCAACCCGGTCGATCCGCCAAGCTGAGGTTGGCGCGACCCGAACCATGGTCGACCGGGTGCGCGAACGCCACGATCTGAACCCTGAGAGGCTGATCGCAGACACCGCCTATGGCTCTGGACCGATGCTGAGTTGGCTCGTCGATCAAGGCATCGCCCCACATATCCCGGTTATCGACAAATCCGGCCGCAACGATGGAACCTTCGAGCGCACCGACTTCACCTTTGACGTTGAAAACGATGCCTATATCTGCCCTGCTGGCAAGGAACTCAAACAATATCGCCGCGCCTACACAAAACCGAGAAAGCCCAGGCCGGACAAGGATGGGATCCTGCGCTACCGCGCCAGCAAACCCGACTGCGCCGCCTGCATCCTGAAGAGCCGATGCTGCCCGAAAGAGCCACAGCGCAAGGTGACGCGCTCCATCCATGAACCATCCCGAGACGTGGCTCGTGCCATCTCCCAGACCACCCAATATGTAATTTCGTGCAAGCTCAGAAAGAAGGTCGAGATGCTGTTTGCCCATCTCAAGCGCATCCTCGGTCTCGGGCGCCTTCGATTACGTGGCCCATGCGGCGCTCGGGACGAATTCCACCTCGCCGCCACCGCCCAAAACCTCAGAAAACTCACAAGGCTCATCCCGGCTACCCAAAAGATACCCGCTATCTGACCAAGATCTCGGCTGTGCAGATATAAACGACAAACCCAAGAGTTTTTCAACGGAATAGGCTGGGAGCAGACCTTCAGTACGGCGAGCCAAAGCGGTCGCTCACAGCCCAAACCGGGCATTCAAGACCAAGCCTTGCATATCCCAAGAAGTACAAAAAATACAAAATTGATCAACGGAGGCTGCTGCAATCACTGGACGCGAAGCACAATAAGTCAACCAACGCGAACAAAACACAATTGTTGACCAATAGTATCGAAATCGTATTGTTGAATATAGAAAACAATAGGCTTCCGCCGTAAGGCACCTGGAACCAATTCTGTGACAATAGGATTGAGGGGTACTATGAAAAAAATACTTTTGGTCGTTCCAATAGCTACAATTCTTGCCGCCTGCGAAGACAGCAGCACAACTAGCGGCACTTCAGCGACGCCGACTGCCGCGGAACAGGCATGCCTTCGTGATGTCGCAGCAACTACCAACAATCCTGATGTTGCACTGCTCGGTTCAGAGTTTTCTGAAGCCGGAACCCTTGTGCGCGTCGGCGTTGGGCCTGACCGCGCTCCTTGGCAGTGCATCGCCTATAGTGACGGTGCAACAGATGGCATCATGTCGTTATCGGACGAAGGCACTCTCTAGCCTCGCCAAGTTCGCTCAAAACACTTCAAACCCTGAGACACAGTACAGAAGACGGCGCAGTGTCATTTGCCAGTGACAATTAATGGACAACTCCGAACATTGGGGAGAGAACGCGTGGGTAAACTGATATTGGGCTGATCGTTGGAGGTATCGGCGGTGGGTATGTTGGGCATCGGAACTGGCGCAGGCGTAGGTATTGTGACGAGCTTGTCAGCAGGTGGTTGTGGTATCGCCAGCGCTGCCCAGCAGGAGGATCTACTGACTAAAGAGGAAGTGAACCAAGTCTTCAACCGCGCAGTTAGCAATCTGCGGGAATTAACACCGGACACTGAGGGCAGCGGTGAGGCAATTGTCGGTGCAGCAAGCGAATGCGACGGCGTACTGCAAGGTTTACGGGATGCTGCCAAATCCAATTAAATTAGGGAGTTTAGAATGATGCGATTCATAGTTTTAACTTTGTCCCTCTGCGTCTCGCCCGTAGTCGGCTACGCAGCGGAAGTTGGACAGGAGGCGATTGACGGCTGTATCGATCAATTACGTGCTGTCGGCGGGCCCGACGGGCAAGGTGGTACGGTGCTCTCAACGGAGTTTTCCGAAGCAAATTCGCTTGTAATGCTGAAAGATCGCGGCGAGACGGTCTGGCGATGCCTCGTCGCCAACGATGGCCAAGTCGCTGAACTCAGTGTCGCACAGGCCGCAGATGACGGCCAAGGCGCAATGGCCGGTTCAGACGGTGTACCACCGGTCGTTTCGGGAACACAACGTGTCCAGTTCGCAAAAGGCACCAGCGGAGCGGCTTTGTCTGGCACGCTGAACGCAAACACATCAGTCCGATATGTGCTTGGCGCTGCAAATGGCCAGTTTTTAAGGGTGGACGTTAGCTCACGCGGAGGTGCGCTGGACTACGAGATTTTTAATCCTGACGGTTCGCTTCTGCTGGATCTGATCTCTTCAGACACGCCCTATTATGGCCAACTCTGGCAATCCGGCGATCATGTGGTTGAGGTCGTCAACGCCGGGGCGCAACCAGTTACCTTCGATATTGGCATCGGAATTGAGTAATCCCACGACTTTGAAAAGGGAAATGACCATGAAATCTTTTGCTCCTCTAACCATTGGATTTGCTGCCCTGGGCCTCGCGGCCTGTGATGAGCCCAGCCCATCCGCAGCACCAGGTCAACCTGCTGTCGGCAGTGCGTCCGATCTATCTGCGTTCGAGGGTGCCCGCGCGGGGCAAGCGGAAATGGGCATTCAGAACCTCGGCTATGAATTGATCCGCTCCGAAGGTCTCACCTCATATTGGTTCAATCGTGATACGGGTGCCTGCGCACGTATAACGACTGCTGAGGGCCGCTACTCTGATGTCACCATGCTACCATCGCAAGACTGCTAATGGATTGGGTACACGCCATAGTCACGGGGCTTTTGTGTGGCGGTGCGTATTGGGCCATAAGAAGCATGGGATGGTTCGAGAACCGCTCGAAGTTACAGCAGGCGTTAATATTCATTCCGGTCATTTTCGTTTTGGTGTTTATCCTGAACTTGATATGGCCTTCCAGTTGAACGCGGCAGGCTTTGAATAGAGCGACCTATGACCGTGTATCAAACGTCAAATGTCTAACGTGATTAGTGTCGACAAACGCAAGGATCAGAGAAAGAACTCTGCCCGTTCTACTACCCAAACCATTGCGACCAAACTTGCGCATGCGGCAACGACAGCGCGAGAGCCGACCCATACTCTGGTCGAAACGCACATCACTAGCGCGGAACCGAGATCGATATCGAAAAGCTTGATAAGGGACGTTCTGCGCGACTTTGCAAAGTCTGCTATCTGCGCATTCCAGAAATTCGGATCTGACAACGTTGCTGGTGCGGCGAATGGCGGTTTCGTCCGTTGAAATCACCCCGCAGAGTGGTCGTTCGTACCAACTGCCGCGAATGATCGCTTCGAGCCCAGAGTGACCAAACTTGGCTGACCCAGGAACTTCCTACTTAACACCAACGGAAGTTCGGCTAGGTTTGGTGGAATTCGGCTAGGTTTGGTGGAATACTGTCTAAACGCTGATGGATACAAGGGGCTTGATTTTGGACAGAAGCGCTTTGATTGGGTCATGGAAAATGCATGCATGGACGCGGCAGTCGGTGACAACGGGTGAAATTACCGATGCACTGGGGCCCGAGCCAATTGGCTATATTGCATACCACGCAGACGGGCGAATGATGGCCACTGTTTTCAGACGAGATCGCCCGAACTCAGGCCGAAATGGCTGGACTGAGAGCGAAAAAGCCCAGCTTTTCGACGACATGCTTGCCTACGTCGCGTCTTATTCGCTCGAAGAAGACCGCGTCGTTCATCATGTTGATGGGTCTTGGAACCCAAACTGGCACGGCGACCTTTCACGTCCATTTGTGCTCGAAGGTGATAGATTGGTGATTAGTGGAGCTCCCGGTATCGACCCCAAGACAGGCGAAGAAGTCGTTTATCGGATGGAATTTACGAAGGTATAGCGCTCTCACGATAGAATAGCCAAAGGTCGGCCCGTATCGGTTTCTGGATACATGTGGCCTAACACAAATGTCTGCTTTGGTCTGCACTGCCGACCTCCGGCGCACTGGGAGGCCTTTGATGGCTGACAGATGTTGTCAGATGACCGCTTTGAGCCCAAAGCAGAAACGCCATGCGATTAAGCAGAAGAACCTGCTAGCACCAAAAATCAGTGGTCAACAATCTTACTCAATTTCCGAGGATCGCGCCCAGAGATTGATTTCCTCTTCCGAGCTTACCTCGTCAATCTTAGCGAGTTCCGCTTCGGTAAATTCCAAATTCTGGACCGCACCTACGCAATCCACGATCTGCTCAGGACGCGAAGCGCCGATAAGGGCTGTCGTAATCCGGTCACCTCTCAGCACCCAAGCAAGCGCCATCTGAGCTAATGATTGACCGCGTGACGCCGCTATATCGTTTAGAGCCCTGACACTCGTCAATGAACGTTCGTTGATCATGCCGTCCAATAGAGACTTGCCTTGGGTCGCACGACTGTCTTCGGGAATGCCGTTCAGATACTTCGATGTCAAAATACCCTGGGCAAGTGGCGTGAACGCAATCGATCCCACGTTCAATTCGTCAAGCGTATCCAACAGCCCGTCCCGCTCAACCCAACGGTTGAGTAGGTTATACGACGGCTGATGAATCAGGCACGGCGTGCCAAGGTCTTTCAAGATGGCCAGCGCTTCGCGCGTTCGTTGCGAGTTGTAGCTTGAAATTCCGACGTAAAGTGCGCGCCCAGAGCGCACTATATAGTCTAAGGCCCCCATAGTTTCTTCCAGAGGGGTATCTGGATCGAAACGGTGGGAATAAAAGATATCTGCGTATTCTAACCCCATCCGCTTGAGCGACTGATCACAAGAGGCCACAAGATACTTTCGTGATCCCCACTCCTGTCTGACGTCAGCGCCAATGGGACAGTTTAGGTCGATTTGATAAGAGAGGGTTTCTGGCTCATCGTAACCGCCAA